>JAQGPA010000193.1 GCA_028293325.1 Pedosphaera sp.
TTTTGCATATTTAAATCCCTTCCTTCAGTTAAATGTTGAAACGAATCTACTACACATGGGCGCGGCTGTCGCACGGGGTCTTGCCACACCAATTCGCCGGTCTGGTTCGTAATTGCTGCCGCGCAAAAATCATTGCAACTGGAGCAGATAATACCGCTGCTGGGCGTTCGGATCCACGGCGTTGGTTGCGGTGATGCTGAAATTCCCGCTGGCGCTCCTCGTCGTCGCCATATTTCTTCCGTTTCCCCCATTGCCCGTCCGGAAGCACCCCCGACGTAGTGGTAGGCGTCCCGCCTGCCGTAGAGCCGTGGCATCTGATGACCAGTCCGGAAGGACCCCGCTGGCTCGTCCTCGTCGTCCCTCCCACCTTCGCCCTTCGTGGTAAAATTCCTTTCTTCATAATGACCAGTCCGGAAGGACAAAAATCCATTCTTAAATCACCTTGACCCACCTCAAATCCACCTTAATTTTAAGGCTCCACCTTGACCAGCTTAGTTGCTCCGCCGACTCCCCAGCGCTGAAGGCGCGCAACAAGACAGCCTGGGGCAGCGCCCCAGGAACAGCCCACCACATCCCACCCATTACTTCCGCGCACCGCGCGGCGCGCCCTGCGCGCATCTCCCCCAATTCCGCACTCCGCACTCCGAATTCGAATGCCCTTGATTTACCCAGTGACATAAAAAAACAACCTTTAGTTACCTTGATTTGCTTGGTGACTACCTTTAGTTGCCTGGGAGCTACCTTGATTTACCCAGTGGCTACCTTTAGCTACCTGGGGGCCACCTTGATTTGCCGCCCCGCAGGACCGGTGCTGCGCCAGCAACCGCGCTAATTTCCCATGTCCGATCATAACCATCGGTCTCCTGGTTTGTTTGCTGGTGAACTCAAATCCTGGAACGCCCGTCGGTCTTCGATCCGCACAATGCCCCTTCCCGCACCCCGAAGGGGTGCCAGCCAGTAGCCGGAGGTTGAGCCCCGAGCGACACCTCCGGAACCCATCCAAAATCCAACCACCACCCCGAAGGGCGTGGCAGAACCTTGTATTTTGTCCCCATGGTGACCCGTGCGGAAGCACCCCCGGACGGTGGTGGCAGAACCTTTTGTTTTGTCTTGTGTCTTCATAATGGTGACCCGTGCGGAAGCACCTCCGCGGTAAAAACTCCGTTCCAATCTGTGTGCATCCGTTCTGCATGCGGGATCCGTGATTTAATCATTTCTCCTTCCCAATTCTGCTTGCCGCGCCATAGCGTCCTCGCGGCTCCGCAATAAAATCCGTGTGAATCCGTGTCCATCCGTGGTTAAAAACCTCCCCTCCGATAACTCGGAACGCTGAACTCTAAACTCTGAACTTTTTCATCGTTCATAATGCCATTTAACCACCTCCCGCCGCCCTTGGATGTCGCTCGTGTCGCTCCTGTCGCTCAGCTTTTTGCCACAAAAACACCCATTTGACCCTTTGTTTACAAGCCTTTGCTGACTTTTGCATTCTCCATTTGTGAAAACACCTCGTCTAGGCCGGAACCATGCAGCAGGCAATGGGGAGCGCGCCCGCCCCGGGCGCAGCCAACGGCGCCCTCGCCGTCGGCTCCGCGACGTGAGAAAGCTCAAACATTTCCCCGCCCGGAATACTTTTCCGACACCCCAAACCCGAACCAACCCCGAAGCGAAGCAGGTTGCCG
Organism: Pedosphaera sp.; assembly: GCA_028293325.1. GTDB lineage: Bacteria > Verrucomicrobiota > Verrucomicrobiia > Limisphaerales > Pedosphaeraceae > JAQGOT01. Next base: position 1,680 of record JAQGPA010000193.1, read on the forward strand.
CATCCAGCCTGGGTTTGCGAACAACCGCGAGCTACCCCAGGCAACTTCCATCAAGGGTGACGCACATCAGAATAGCGCATGATGCTGTCGCCGAAAGGGCTGGTGAAGCCTTCGCACACGCGGAACGGAATCACGAACCCCTCCGCCCCGTCGCTCAAACGCAGGCCCGTCTCGACGCAGATTTGTTCCCGCAACGATGCATTGGCCTGCTTCACCGCGCGCTCAATGCGCTCCTGGGCATCCGGCGGAATCAACGGCTTGACGATTTTCGACGCGGGCGAGTTCGCGTCGTGCACCGCGCCAGCGAAGGATTGTTGTTCGCCCTTGTTGGTCATGAGTTTTTTGAGGTGGGCACCTCGTCTGGGCAAACCAGTTTTGCGATGTTGGACATGATTATCAGCTTGTTCTTCATGTTTGCCGCTAGCTCACCAGACGCAATCGCCTGAAATGCTTCGCTATTCCAATATCCATACGGCGGCTCAAAATCAGCCCATGCAGGCCACCAGTCAGTGGGGGTTGTCGGTGAAAAAGTGGGGAACTGTTCCCTGAAGGTCGTCAACAGTTTCTCCCCAATGTCACAAGGCTTGTCCTTGTCAATTTTCATAAAGCCAAAGTCCAAATCCTGAAAGCCACCCCGATCAAAGATAAAACCGATCCGCAGATTATGTTTTGTGAGGCTTTCTGTCGTAAAATAGATGCTTGAGTATTTGACGTGGAGATCTTCAATGCGGCCATCCCGATGTAAAAATGTGGCCTTGGCGGCATCGTCCAACTGGACATCAAGCTTGGCCATGAGCGCGACCTTGACGTTCTCCAGTTCTGATGCGAGCGCAAAATATGCCGACAGACTGTCTTCGTCGTCGGTGATTTTATTGATCAATTCCTTGTTCATAAATTGTGTAAGGCTTTGGCCGGTTAACTCACGAATTAAGTGGAGATACTGTGAAATGGTTTCTCGCACCTGGGGCAAGGATGCCGCCTCTTTCCGACAGGCGACCAACCAGTCGCGAATGTGGATGGCATATGAGATACGGATGGCTCGGATGTTCTGGAGTCTCTCTTCGGTGAAACCGGCGGGCAAGTCGCCTTGCAGCGTCAAATAAAGGAGGTGCGCCTGTGCATCGCGCTCCCGATAGCGCTGCAACTGTTTTTCCTGGTCGCCGGCGTAAATCTTGTTCTCAATGAAGATGGCGTGGCCGTTGCCATCCAAAATCACAATGTCAATTCGCCCGCCGGACTTGTCGGTGACCGTGCCGATGTGATATTCCAGCTCCAGTCGTGCTGAAGCCGGGTCAAAATCCTTAACATCCAACTGATTAATAAACAGCCTGAGAAATGTGTCTCCTTGACCGTGACTCCCCTTGGGATTCAGCAAATCACCCAAGATCGGCGAATGCGTCCTGACTTCGTAGTGGCCAATGCCCAGGATTTTGAAAATGTTAAAATGCTCCCCAGTCGCACGCGCCAACGTTTCAGCGTGCCGCCGTTCGGCTTCGGCAAACTGCAAAAGCTCCAAGATGCGCTGACTTGTTGGGGTGGCGCTCGTTTGCATTTTAAGAAGTTGTTTTCTTCACCAAATACGTCGTGAGACTACCAGCCAAGCCAACGACCAATTCAGCCTCGCGGATGTCTGGGGTTTTACCTTCCCGCACATGGCGCGCCTGGTCCGAAGCGTAGCCCCAAATTTTTTCGACGCCTTGATCCAACGGTTTGGGCAGTAATCCCGGATGGTTTTTGATGATTGCGCCCAAGGTAGCATTCGGTTCTCCAGTCACGTCGCGCGCGACACATTCTAAAGCGGCCATGCCGTGCTGAATGGCACCCGTGATGTCAGGAGTTGGACGCTTTGAGAGGTCTTGCAACGCCTCGTGAAGCTCGCGTGAGGCGACCGAGCGACCGGTTTCAGCCGTCACCGCGATGGCCGTCCGGACCGATTTCTCGAACGATTCCTCTCCACGAATCTCGATGTGCCCGTCCACCAGTTGCCAGCCGACCCCTTTGCGCCTGAAGGCGTCGTTCAATTTTTCTTCGAATTGGCGCAGAAAGCCCATTCCGCTGCGCTTGAGTCGTTGGGCCAGGATCTCGATAAAATCGTAAATGTGAAACCATTCAGCTTTCCACAAAAGTTCCCGGACTTCGCGCTCGATGTTTCCCGCTCTCCAGTTGTTGGAATCGGGAGATTCGAGCAACAGCGAGCAAAGCATGTCGCGCAGATCGGACGGGCCGACATGGACCTCTTGTGCGGCGATGACGATGAAATCGCGCAGCCAGCCCGGTGCATCGTCGCGGATAGTGATCGGCGCATCCGAGGGGGCAAATCCATGGCGTTGTGAAAAGGTGCTCATTACTTGATTACAATATGGCTGCCGGCAAACCCGCTTAGCGCGGCGGTATTCCATGCCGCGATCACATTTCCACTTTGCAAAACTCGAAATTCATCAGGATTAGCCAGAGTCGGATACTCCACTACCACGTCAATTGGTGCAGCCACGAAAAGCATCGATGGGCCGAGATTCTCATAGTGCCCGTGGATATTCTGGAGCTTCGAGTTGAGCGGGAGTTTGTAGCCGCTCACCGCGAATTGGTTGGTTGCACTGCCCGACCACAGCGTGGCGATTGCGGAGTTCCCCGACGGAGTGATGTAGGTGCAGAAATATCCATTTTTCACATCAAGATAAATGTCGCCAGCGGCGCGAGCGCCACTCAGGTTCTGCAAATAAAAGCCGGTGGACGTGTTGAATGAAATCTCGCCGCGGAACACGCCCGTTGGCTGTTGCGAGTGCTTTTCAATCTTTTCCCGCACATACCCATTGAATTCAAGCAGCTCAACTGGGAATTCGTAACCGCAAACTCCGCCGTCCTTAGTGGGCGTGAGACAAACAGCACCATCCGACAAATTGGTGACACGACTGCACCTTGGGCATGGATAGCGATAGACGATACTCATAATAGTAAATCAGCATCGGCTTCCGGAGGTGCCTTTCCCTTCTTTGTGCTCTTTTCATGGAGGCAGGCTTTGACTTCTTCGGCGTAACGCTGGCGATTCAATTCAAGCAGCTTTTCGAGGACGGGGAAACGGATTGGCTCACTAATGGCATGTCGAATTCCATGCTTAATTTTGTTGAACCCCTGGCCCGGGACCAAATCGCAAAAGGCGCGTACCCTAGCAATGAGCCAATCCATTTTCTTCCCGAGATAGCGAGTCAAGCTGAGTGGATGCTCCCTCACCATCGCCCACAATACGTCGCCAATGGCGTCGGTAAAAGTGGGTGACGACGAAAGTTGGAGCGGTGACACAATCACAATTAATTTAAGGATCTGTCCGCCTTTGTTGGTTTTACTCGAGCCAAATATGCCTTAGAAAAATTCCGACCTGCTTCGATTACACGTAATACGGCATTCTTTCTATGCCATTTGCGAAACTTCTCTGCAACTGCATCATCCGCGAGTTCGGTGCCATAAAGGCCCTCTCGAACATATGACACTTTTGCGGGATCAACATTCTCCGAAGACAGGAAAAACTTCACGATTACGGAGAATGACATTGGAGACTTGTGATCAACGTGTGCCTCACTATGGTCGATCCACTCACCCGTCTCTGGGCATTTTACCTTTCCTGCGCTATTTTGATGGTCTGCGAAGTATTTGTTTTTGAAATCTTCGAGTTCCTTCGCCACTGCGCGGCGGCAAGCCACCGAAAATGTGGTGAACGGAGGCGGGTCTCCGGCAATGCATTTCTTGTAACTGAAATTATCCCCAGAACCATCAGAGCGGATGACATGAAAACACTTGTCGTCAAATTCTGCGTTTTCGACCACAAGCTTGGCAATTCCAACCCCTATCTTTTCTTGAGCCCGCGGGTGGCCTGACAACAAGGCCTCTACATCGCGATAGTCGTTGCCTTTAAGTTGAGTGCCCGAAGGGGTCCTTGCCAGCAGATCCTTGAAATGGTTTAGAGCGTCACCCTGTTTAGGAAAGGACAGATGGCCGAGTGCGATTGGTTTGCTGCGTCCCATAATTAAACGTTGTTTTATTGTGGAGGTTTATTCGAACAAATCTTTGTCTCGTGGTGCGGCTGGCGCTTTCTTTATTTTGACCTTCTTCGCACCCTTTTCGTGGAGGCCGGCGGCGACTTCTTCGGCGTAGCGCTGGTGGTTGAGCGTCACATCCATCCTGGAGCAGTTGAGTTTCACAATCAGGCCATTTTCCAGCGTAGCCCGGTCCAATCAAAATAACTCCCCATTTGAGGCACAAATCGGCGTAATCCCGGTTGGTATCCCCTGCTGCCTGTTGCCAGATTGTTTTGCCTGCTATGTCCACGGTGGCCGAGAATAGCGGGCACTCTAGAACAAGTCTAATACTGTTTCCTTTCCGGCCGGCAGACAGCTTCGCTGTTGAACGCAAACGCGGGTTGTGATATTACATGCAGCATGGACACCAAGAAAGCCCTCCTCATCGCCTTTGTTTCACTCATCTGGGGCCTGCTGCCTGCGTCCGCCGGTGAATTCCCCGACAATTGGTCTTGGGACAAAACCCCCGAGCGACGCGCCGAACACGCCGCCCTGGAAGGCAAGCCGATGCCGCCGCTGGCAGTCACCGGATGGATCAACGGCGGAGTCACGTCCGCCGACGTGAAGGGCAAAGTCGTCATCGTTGATTTTTATGCGACCTGGTGCGGGCCCTGCATGGCGGCCATTCCCCATAACAATGAGATGCTCAAAAAATATCAATCCCAGGGGCTGACGATCATCGGCGTTTGCACCAGCAAGCACGGACAGGAAAAATTCGCCGCCAACGCCCAACAACACAGCATCGCTTACCCGGCCGCCTGCGATCCTGAGCTTAAGTCGATGACAGCCTATGCGGTAAACTTTTTTCCGACCTACGCCATCATTGACCGTAAAGGCGTTCTCCGCGCGATCGGCTTGCAACCGCAACACGTCGAACCCGTCGTCCTGAAATTGCTGGCGGAACCCGCGAAGTGACGATCACCGCTGCCGGCGGTAGAGCGTTTCAAGCAATAGTGTGGCCGGTCGGAGCGAGGATTTTTGGGTTTTGGCGAGGCTTTGGCGAAGGAGCATGCCCGCAGTGGCCTGTGACTGAGCCGAAACGAAGCCAAAACCCAAAAAGACCGCTGCCTTTTCCC
>JAQGPA010000205.1 GCA_028293325.1 Pedosphaera sp.
GCCGACGTTGCCACGTTGGCGCGGCAGGCAATGAGCAATACGTTCAAACTGACTTTCGGTTAACTCCATGCCCACCAAGAATGCCTCAAACCCTTCGATTGTCAATTAGTGTTAACAGGCCCTAGTGGTTGTCAGCCGTTGGCTTTCCTGCCCGCTGCAACATTTGTAAGCAACCGAACGTGAATTTTCCAGTCCTCCTGCCAAGTCGCAATCCGCCGCTTTACTCCATGGCAGCGGAACGCCGCCCGGATCAGCCAAATTGCTCCGGCTGGGTGCGGGAGAGGTATTTGGCGGTGGCTTCGGTGCGGGATTGGACGTGCAATTTTTCGTAAATCGTATGCACGTGCGTGCGTACGGTGTTGAGCGTGATGCCGAGCTGATCGGCAATCTCCTTGTAGTAATAGCCCTTGGCCAACAGCACGAGGATTTCCTTTTCCCGTTTGGTGAGCGTCTCAACATCCGAGGCGGGTTGCTGGATATGATGGAAATGGTCCACGACCTTTCGGGCGATCTGCATGGACATGGGCGCGCCGCCGGCGTGAACCTGTTCGATGGCCTGGATCAATTCCGCGGGCGAGGTGTCTTTGAGCAGGTAGCCGCTGGCGCCCGCGCGGAGCGAACTGAAAATCTGATCGCTCTCCTCGTACGTGGTCAGCATCAGCACGCGCAATTTGGGCATCTGGCGCTTGAGGATGGTGACGCACTCAATGCCGCTCTTGCCGGGCAGGTTGATATCCACGAGCGCTACGTCCGGCACCTGGCTGGGAATGCCGAGTATCGCCGCTTCGGCGGTGGGGTAGGTGCCGAGACAACGCAACCCGGTGTCGCCGGTCAGCAAGTCCACGAGGGTTTGGCGCGTGCCGGGGTTATCTTCGACAATGGAAATTGTAATCGGCATAATCTTAAATCGGATTAAGGGACGTGTTTGCGGGTCCGCTTGGCTGAACTGTGACCATTGACAGCAATCGCACGAACGCGGAGGGCCGCCCGCTCCTGGGGCGGCCAGGGATAGATGAAGGAAACGCGGGTGCCGGCGCCAGGCACGCTTTCGATGCGACAACTGCCGCCGATTTCCTCAAGGCGTTGGCGCATATTGCGCAAGCCGTTCGCCTCGCTGTCACTCGATACACCCTGAAAACCCTGGCCATTATCGCGGATGGTGATTTCCATGAATTCCCCGGTGACGGTGATTATCAGGCTGACCTCCGTGGCATGGGCGCCATGACGGATGACGTTGGTCAGCGCCTCTTTGACGGCGAGGAACAGGTTATGGCGCACGTCTGCCAGGACTGGGTGCTCGGGGGGATGGTCAGGCAAATCAAGCCGGCAACGGATATTCGCGGCATGCATAAATTTGACGGCAAATTGGCCGGTGTAATTAATCAAGTGCGGCAGAGTGTCATTGCGCGGGTTGACGGCCCAGACGGTTTCGTCGAGCGATTTGATCATCTGCCGGGCCGTAACAAGGCCTTGCTGCACGTGACCATCAGCCTTCTCCGGCAGCGCACGGTTGCGCAAGGCGAGTTCCAGAAGCATGGTGACCTGGGTGAGGCTGCCGCCCAAATCGTCATGAATATCCTTGGCAATGCGGGAGCGTTCCCGTTCCACGGCGGCTTGCTGTTCCAGAAAGCGTAGTTTGAGGCGGAGGCGGCGGAAGGAAGCATAACGCACGATGGCGGCAACCAGAAGGGTGAAAACGGCAATGGAAGCGAGTCGAAACCACCACGTCTGCCAGAAGAACGGCTTTACGGCAAAGCCCAGAGCGGCTCCAGTTTCATTCCAAATCCCGGAATTGTTACAGGCGATGACATGAAAGCGGTAAGCTCCGGCAGCCAGGCGCGAATAGCTGGCATGGCGTTCCACGCCAGCTTCAATCCAATCCTCATCCACGCCTTCGAGACGATAGCGAAAATGGACATTCTCAGGTGCGGTGAGGCTGAGTGCGGTAAACTCGAAGTCAACTTTGCGATGATTGGGCAGGAGGCGCAGCAAGGGGTTCTCGGCGCGCAAATCGACAACTTTTGGATTCTGGCCGCGCAGCGGGGAACGGCTGTCGTGGCTGGCAACGGTTTGGCCATCCACCGCGACGCGTTCGAGCAGGACCGGCGGAGGATCGGGATTATCCTGCATGTTTTCCGTATGGACGACGAGCAAGCCGGTGCGCATGGGAAAACGGAGGCGGCCATCGTGACCACGCAGTGCACCGGGAAAATTGTCGTAATTGGCTTGGAGACTGGGCAGCCCTTCAGCGCTGCCATAAACAATGGAGCGGACGTGTGTCTCCCGGCCTTCAGCGACTGCGGTCAGCTTGTCCGACCGCACGCGAAAAAGGCCGTGGTCGCCAGCAAACCAAAGCCAGCCGCGCGCATCGGGGAGAATATGCGAAATATAATCGTCATTCAGCCCTTGTTGCGTGGTGATGCGGGCATAACGTCCGTCTTTGATTCGCCCAAGACCCCACTTGGCATGGCCGATCCAGAGACTTCCGTCGGGAGTCGCGAGCAGGCAACGAATGGAGAGTGGGCGATGCATCAGACTGAAGGTTTCGTTGACGAGGACATCACCTTTGATGCGGAAGAGCTGACCCTCAGCGGTTCCGGCCCAGATATTACCGGCGATGTCCTCGGCCATAGCACGGATGGAGCGGGTTTGCGTGGGCAAATCGAAATTATGGAACTCACCGTTATGCAGCCGTTGCAGGCGGCGGGGGGAATCGGTGCCAATCCACAGGTCGCCGGCAGAGCTGACCAGCAGTGAGCGGACCGATTCGCCCGCCAGGCCATCCCAGCCGGACCAAACGTTGAAATGATTGCTTTGGCAGCGATAAAGTCCCCCATCGCGTGTGCCAATCCATACCGGCCCCCGGGGATCCGCGGCGACGCAGGTCGCATCACCGCCGGGCCAGTTGGTGGTGGCGGAGACGGTAACCCACTCAGTGCCCTGCTGATGGACCAGCAACCCATTTTGCGTGGTCACCCAGAGCGAGCCGGTGGCGTCCTCGCACAAAGAGCGAATGGATTCAAAAGGCTGGCCAAAGCCTGTGTTCAGCAGTTCCAAGGTACGGGGCTGCAACTGATTGAGGCCGCCACCGCGCGTGCCCACCCAGATATTGTTTTCGCGATCTTCGACTAAACAGGTGATTTCCGGGTGCGATGTGGTCACCGTTTCAAAGGTCGAACCGTCATACCGAAACAGCCCATGCGCGGACGTACCGATCCAAAGTACTCCGGCTCGATCTTCCAGGAGAACCGTTGGGGTCGCCCCGGGTTGGGCCATCTTGACAGTTTCGGGAAGGCCGCGGCCTTCATCGTACTTCAACAACCGTGACGCGTCACAAATCCAAATCCCGCCGGAGTGCGCCGCCGTGATGCGCATGGTAACCGTATCCAGAGTTTGCAGCGTCTGGAAGCGTCCTTCACGGAAGACGCCCACAAATCCGCCTTTGGCAAACCATAACTGGCCTTTGGCATCGCTCGCGAGCCAGCAGGTTCCGGCAGGAGGCAGTCCATCCTGCACACTGAAGCGGGTCACCTGGCCATCCTTGATGCGTGACACGCCCAGCGCGCCGCTGTAGGCAATCCAGATCGCTCCATCTCCGTCTTCGGCCATGACGGTCGCGCGCAAATCCGGCAGACCATCCCTGGCGGAAAAGACGCGCGCGCGATCCGGTTCGACGCAGACCACCGTACCGCGATCCATGCCCAGCCAAAGGCGTCCGCGATGATCCAGCACCTGCGTGCGAATGACCCGGTTCGCCACGCCTTGGAGGCTAATGAGCGAAAATTCCTGGAAGCGCGCCCCATCGAAGCGCATCAGACCGCCATCGGTGCCAACCCATAAATATCCCTCCGGTGTTTGCGCGAGGCCGGAGATGCTGTTATCCAACAAACCGTTATCAGTTCGCCAGATGCGTGCGAGCCAATCATTATCCGCTGCCACAGCGGGGCGGGAAGAAGCGAGGAGCAACGAAATGCACAGCGCGAGTCCCGCGCGAATGAGGCCTGGCAGCGCTTTGTGCATGGGCCAAGCATAACAGACGCGACCTGACGCACAAGATTCGCGATGGCGGAGTAGAACAACCGGGCACAGCCGCAGAGCGCCTCGCCGGCAGTTCCGGCCAAGGCGGGAAACTCTGCGTACGAACAAAATCAAGAGCGCAATTTCCGGTGTGCGCCAAGCAGAACCATTACCCCTGTGCCCAGCAAGGCCAGGGTGGACGGCTCGGGAACGATCAGGGAATTGAATTGATCATTGATCTGGCTGCCGGACAACTGGGAATTCCAGGTTGAGAGTTCGTCGAGCACACCAGGATTTCCGGCTCCAAAGTTAAAACCAGCGGGGCTGGCGAGGTTTTGCTTATTGCCGAGGACAAAGGTGCCGGCATCACCAATGGTGGCGGTGGTGGAGATGTTTCCGGTGCCACCTTTGATGAGGCTCCCGGAATTGAGCGTATTGCCGCCCGCCTGCCCCAAATACCAATTGATGCCGGAGCCCGCGCCGCTAAGCGAAAGATTCCAGGTAGCGGCGAAATAGTTCCACGAGCCGAGGGTGGGCGAGGGAAGGGTAATGGACTTGTTGCCGGCTTTGAGGGTGAACGTGCCGGTGCCGTACTGAAGGGCAAACGCGCTGCTGGCAGGCTGGCCAGCGGCCGCGCCACCAGTTGTCTCGCCGCCGGAGAAAAGGTATTGGGTGCCCGGAACGGCGGCTGCGGGAACAAAAAAGAGGAGAGACAAGGAGCCAATGCCAGTGGTGGTGCCGCTGCCACTGATAATATTGGGGCTGGCGAGAGAGAGATTGTCACCAGTGGCGGCGAAAAATGCCGCGGAGGAGGCACTGCCGTAGTAATCGTTGGCGAAGCCGCCGCCGGTGGCGGTAAAGGTGGCGGTGCCGCCAACGGAGTCCACCAGCGTGTTGTCGAGGTGGAAGTTGTATTGCGGGTTCTGGGCGGCGATGGCGGTTTGGTACGCGGTCTGGGCGTGAGCCGAGGTCCATGCAAACGTCAGGAGCATTGACACTGCGATCAGGTTTTTCATAGAGATCCTTTTGAGTTGTTACGACTATGGTTTTCTGAGCCGATAAAAAGTTTGGGTTGAGGTGATTGCGTTGGTGACGGCATACTGGTTGCCAACGATGACCGCCGACCCGGCGCCGGACCACGATGAAGGCAACAGGGAGAGAGTGGATTCCAAGGCGTAATTTGAATCAGTGCTCGACGGCCAGGAGAGAATCACATTCCCGGCGGAGACCGCAATGCCGAGTGTGGGCGGCGGTGGTTGCACAGTGAGGGCGCTGAACTGCGCGGCGACTTCATTGGTGGTTAGCAAGCGGTTCCAAATGGCGAACTCATCAATCTGACCGTTGCTTTGCCGGCCGCTGTTGACTGCCCGGAAGCCGCTGCCGCCATCAACTTCGTTGCCGATATAAAAAACCGCGGCGCCGCCGGCGAGGGAACCGTTAGTGGCGGAAAAAAAGCCGGACTGGAGAGTCTGGCTGGGCTGCGCCAGCCACCAGTTGACTTGCTTGTTAGTGCGGGTTTCGTCGAACGTCGCCGCGAAGTAATACCATTCGCTCAGGAGGTTGGTGACGGGGAGAACGACGGAGGAAGAGTCGCCGAACCTTAGTTTTAGCGACCCCGGGTTGGCAGAGGTTGTGTTTTCGAAAAAGAGAGCGAAGGCATTGCTGTTACCAGTGGAACCGCCGGCGGAGAAAAGGAATTTCTGGCCGGTATAGTTCGTGCCGGCGAGCGGATGAAACAGAAAAGAAAGCGAGCCCTGGCCGGGCCCCGGGTTGCCGGTGTAGGTGCCCCCGCCATTGAGGAGGTTGACATTCGCAGACAAGGCGTCCGCACCAGCGGAGAAAAACACGTCGCTTGGTGGGTTGATAAAAAAGTAGTCAGAGCTGTAACCAAGCAGAGGCGTGGCTCCGTTGGTGCTCAAGGTCAGGGTGCCACTGACGGAATCCACGGAATTGCCGTCCAGTTTGAAATAATGAGCGGGCGATTGGCCGGAAACGACGGTTTGATAACTTATACGGGACGGCACAGGAACATTGGGGAGTTGGCCAAACTGGGCCTGAATTTCCGCCGCACTCAACTGGCGATTCCAGGTGGCGAACTCATCCACGCGGCCATCGCCCGGGTTGCGGAAAGAGGATTTGCCGTTGGTGTTGGCTCCGACAAAAAAGTTTAAGGCATCTCCCGCAACGACGTTCGAGGCGTTGGTGGTGATGCCGCTGGCGAGAGCGCCGGCCCCGCCAAGACGGCCAAGGTACCAGGTACCCTTGTTGGTATTAGGCAGGCCGCCAACAGCGGCGGCTTCATTATAGGTAAGCGCGAAGAAATACCAGGTCTCGTTGGCGACATTGTTGGACGAGAGAATGGTGGTGGAGGTGTCGCCAAAGCGAAGTTTGAGCGCCGAAGGTTCGTTGGTGGAGGCAGAGCTTTCAAACAGCAGGGAGAGGGAGTTGCTGGCGCCAAAATCACCGCCCGCCGAAAAGATATAGTGCTGGCCCGGGGCGCCGGAAGGCGGCGGGCCGGGATCCGTGGTTCGAAACAGCAAAGTGATGGAACCGGCCGCAGTGGAGGCAAGCGTCGCTGTGCCGCCGCCGCTAATGACGTGGTCGGTGCTTTCGCTGTTATCGGAGGCGGCATCCGTTGAGCCGGTGAAATAAATTGAATTGGAGGCATGGCCAAATACATCCGGGGTAAACTGGCTGCCGACGCTCGCCGGGAAGGCGGTCAAGGTCGCCGCCACCCCAGTGACACTGGTCAAAGAGCCGCCATCGAACGTGAAATAGGAATTGGGAGTTTGCGCGAGTAACGTCGCTTGATAGTTGGCCAAAGTTTGGGCCGTGGCGCAGAGGCCGGTGCACAGTAATGAAAGGAGTACAGCGGGCAGGGTTTTCATATTATTGATTAAGAGTCATCCGAGCGTTGATGTGATTAACGGTTTTCCCAATTAGAATTCGTCCACGTGGCCTTGGCGCTTTTGAATTTGATGGCGCGGGCGCCATAATCGCAAAACAACACATTCATGGCTTGATTATGGCGAAAGTCCAAAAACTGTTGTTTGGCGAGAGACGTCTGGGCCAAATCGGTTTTGGCATCGCTCCATTGAATATTGGAATAACTGAAATCGCCGACGGCAGTTTCCTGTTTGGCTTCGACGACAATGAGCGTCTCTGATGGAGAGACGACAAACGGGGTGGACTTTCTGGGGTTCTTGGCAGTCAGCCCGGAGCTGCCGGCTTGTGTGCCAAGCATTGTGCCGGTGCACGCATAGGTGCGGGACAGGTCGGAGCCGCTTTTGTTGCCATATTTGGCGGAGGGACAGACGAACACGACATTTTCCGGGCCGTTGGTATTACCGTCTTTTAGCCTTAAA
>JAQGPA010000206.1 GCA_028293325.1 Pedosphaera sp.
TCCCCTAACCTACTTGCTGCCATACTGCCGTGAACCACGTTTACTTTATGGAAATGGAAACCAGTAAAGCGCATTTCCGCATCCCCTCCATCATTGCAATTGTCGCCGCCCTGCTCAGCTTTGGCACCGGCGCATTCTGGGGCTTCATTCTCGCCGTCGTGGCCATTGTCTTTGGGCTCATCGGTTTAATGCTCTCCTTCTCCCCCAGCGTGCGCGGCGGCATCATCAGCATCATTTCCTTGCTCGCCGCCGCCATCGGCATCGTCCTCGCCGTCATCAAAGCCATCGCCTGGGTGGTCTGATTCAAGCCGAAAGGAACATGACAAATCCGGCATTTATATGCGATGGGCTGCCACCCACCAGAGAGCAAATATCGCAAGAACGAGTGCTGCGAATAACAAAAACCCGAAATAACGGTTGTTATCGTTGCCAATAGGCTTGGCAGCTAAGTTTAGAATAAGATTTAACAGTTCGATCATAGTTTTAGTGTGTTTTCTGATTTTATCTGATTGAGGTGGGTGCTTGGGTCATGTTGCGTAACGGCGTTGAGCGCCAGCTTGCTGGTTGTGTCCCGGCACCTGAGTCCGGGAATGAGGAACCTGTTTTGACCCATGCTGGTTTAGCACTCGAGGTGCCAACCGGATTCTCATCAATGATAACGGGGGTTTTGCAGATTCTCGTCTCATCCCAGGACAGGTAATCGGCCGGTAGTCCAATCCGTCACAGACCTTCATTCCTATTCACACAATGCGCTTTAAAGCCTGGAAACCAGCATCATTAGCATCATTAGCATCATTAGCATCATTAGCATCGTTCCCTTGATCGACAGCCTCATCAGAGCCATCGCTTGGTGATCTGAATTAAATCCTTGGCAGGGAGTGCCACCGATACGAAAAATTACTTTCTGGTTAAAATGTAAAAGAAGATGATTGCCATCTTCGCATAAACAACCTGTTCCAAATATAAGTAAGAACGGGTAAGCGCGATCCATCATTTGAATCCTGCAATAGCCTCCCGGTTGGGCGTGACGTTCGGGTTTACGCGTTGAGGTGCGTCCCTCTGGGACAGGGCCCATAAGGCAAACATCAGTGCAATGAATAACAGTAGCCCGTAAAAACGGTTGTTATCTTTGCCGATTATTTTGACAATTAAGTCTGTAATATGTTTTGTCATATTTTTTAGGGTTTACTCAGGCTGATTGTTGGTTGTAGGTGGAGAGCTTGAATCTGGCGAATTCTCAGTCTTTAGCATTGCTGTCACAGTATGGCGGTGGATATCCAATTTTTCGGCAGCAACTGAAACGTTATCGTCAAGCAAATGCACGACGTGACGAATGCAAAGTCGTTTGTACTCTTCTAAAGTAAGAATATCTTTTTCTTGCTGTGGTAAAAATGCATTTGGGGTGGCGGCAAGTCGTTTCAGCCATCGCTTGATATGACTCACGAGAATAACAGGAGCAAAAGGTTTTTCAAAAAAGCTATCCGCTTCTGACAAAATCGCATCCCCCTTTACATCCAATATCCGTAGGGGAACCCCGCTCATTACAATCACTGGCATGAATGGATACAGCTCCCGACAAAAACGAAGCACTTCAATCCCGCACTTTTCAAGTTTCCAATCAAGAAGCATCAGATCTATTTTTTCCTGCTTCAGGAGCAAACAGGCCTCTTCCACCGACGCCGCCATGATGCAGGTTATGCCTTCGCGAACCAGGTACATTTCGATCATTTGGCGCACATCAGCCTCGTCATCGACGACAAGTACAATAGGTTTGCTTTGGGTTTCTATAGTGGGCTTTTGGTCCATATTGGTACTCATTTATGAGGGTGTGTCAGCTAGAGGTATGCCAATGTTGAAAAATGCTCCATTCAAAGGGAAAAATGGCGATTTTTTCCACAGTTTAAATTTGTCCTCGTCCGTTTTCTGGACAGCAAAGCAGGCAAGTGTCCAATCCCTCGCAATTTCGGGTTTGTTTCCAGCAATACGATTTGGCAGTCGGAATTCAGCTTCATCCAAGCGCGCAACTAAGAATACATTGTTTATAATCCGTGTGGTTTTCATGCCTACAGTAGAAGATTAGCAGGATCTATAGGTTATCGAAGATACTGGAAGGCTGATTCTCCTGTAGGAAATCAGGTTCTGACTTCTGTAGTCGTTCGTCCTACATAAACGTACGGCGTAGTACGGAGCCAATCGTCCTACAACCACACGTTCGTTAGCTATGTTAGCTGTCGAATTTAGTTTGGAAACCGGATGAACTCTCGATTCTTGCCGGGGACTGAACGATGAAGCGCCAGGCATTTTCTTTTGCAAACAGCCAAAAAAAGAGGTAGTGGTTCAACTTGAATCAGGGTAGTTAAAGCAGTCACAATAATTGCATTCACTTATGCTGAGAGCCCCAGAAAGAACATTTCATAGCAGCACTTCCTCTCGCTGGTTCCTCCTCGCTTTGCTGGTAATCGGCACGCAACTCCTCGGCTGCGCCTCCCCACACCAACTCGCGGTAAATTTGGACGGCCAACCACAAAACCCCTTCACCCGCACCAACACCGCCGCCACCGTCCTCATTTTTGTCAGCAACGATTGTCCCATCTCCAACCACTACGCCCCTGAGATCCGCCGCCTCCAGGACGCTTATTCCAAGCGCGGCGTCCGCTTCTGGCTCGTCCACGCCGACGCCGACGAAACCCCCGCCGACATTCGCGAGCACTCCCAACAATACGGCCTCACCATCGGCATCCTCCGCGACCCGCAACATCATCTCGTCAAACTCGCCCGCGCCGAAGTCACCCCCACCGCCGCCGTTTTCGCGCCGGGCCGCACCCTCGTCTATCACGGCCGCATCGACGACCGCGCCACCGCCCTCGGCCGCGAACGCCCCGAACCTTCCCATCACGATCTAGCCGAAGCCCTCGACGCCGTATTGGCCAACCGTCCCGTCCCGGCCCCCATCACCCAAGCCATCGGCTGCTACATCCCCCGATAAGCCGTGGAGTAATTCCCAATCGTCCTCGTCCTCGCTCCGGGTTTGGAGTTCAAGCTTCAGCTTGCTCGGAAATTCCGCACTCCGCAATCCGCACTCCGAATTTTGAGCACTATTCCGCCATCATCTGTCTCACCTTCCGTGCGAGCTCCGGATCCGCCATCATTTTCTCCCGCGCCAAATCCTTCTCGCGCCGCCGAATATCGTCCCGCACCGTTGCTAACTCCGCTTCATCCTTCGGCACCACCACCAAACTGACGCTCCCCATTTCATCCTTCGATTCCTCACCCCACGTCACCCGCACCGGCGGACTCGTCGGATTCCGTTCATTCCCCGCCGAATTGTCCCAATGGATTTCCACATCCAACCGCGTCCCCTGCGGCAACGGCACCAGCTGCTGAAAATAATAACGGTCCTGCCACGCAAAATCCCAATCCTTGATATACAACAACGTCTTCACCTCGCCTCCCGGCAACGTCGCCGTCATTTTCATTTGTGTGGCGATATAATGTGCGTGCGCCCCCACACCCACCGCCTCCACCGCCGTCGGCAGCGTGTAAGTATCGCGAATCACGAAATCCTTTTCCCCCGCCGGAATATCCAACCCCGAGAACAACGAATAATGCGGCGGCATCTGGATCCGCGTCAGCGTCCGTTCCGGCGCCTTCTTCGCAAAATAAACTCCAATCACCGACTTCTCCGCCTCCGGCTTCCCCGTCGGATGAAAATGATACTGCACCACCAGGTCCGACCCTTTCGGCGTCAGCATGGCAAGCCCCTCCGGCAGAAAGTGCGGTTGCGCCCCCACCGCCCAGCCCCCGAGCGGAATGCTCGCCCCACCCGCGCGCATCCCGTTGAAACCCGGCTCCGCTCCCTGCGCCGGCTTCGCATGCGCCTGGCCGCTCGAATCCGCAAAATACAACACATGATGCACCACCGCCCGCGCCGATGGCCGCATATCAATCGCCGTGATCCATTTGTCCTCCGTCAACCCCAGCGGCACCGCGATGTTCCGATAAATATCCGGCCCCTCCGCCGGCACATGATACGCCGCCGGCATTTCCACCACCAGATCCGGCTCGCCCAACTGCCACCCCGAGGCAAACTTCGGCGGCTCCGGTTTCTCGCTTGCCTCCCCCTCCGGCATTCCCTGTTTCACCCACGCCTGGATCAGCGCAATCTCCCCGTCCGTCAGCTTCCGCTCGTCCCGATACGCATACGATGCCGGCTCCGCCTTCCACGGCGGCATCACGTGGGACGCCGTCACCTTCCCAATCGTCCTCCCCTTCTTCGTTACATCCTGAAACGACAACAACGCAAACGGCGCCGCCTCCCCCGGCCGATGGCACGGCGCGCAATTCCGATAAATAATCGGGGCAATGTCCTTGTTGAATGTCAGCGGAGAATCAGTCGTGGCCGTTTGCGCCACCGCCGCGAGAGGTATCGCCAGCAGGAAAGCCGGGAGAATTCGCATCCTCTCATTATCCCAAAAAAACATCACTTGCGCAAGCCAATTCCCACCGCATAAATGAAACCATCATTCAATCCAACCCCAACGCGTGAGCTATCCTCCCAACCTTCTTCTTCGCCCCGTGCAAGCGGGAAGAAGGGAGCGCGGAATTTATTCCGCTTCACCTCAATCACGACCAGCAACCAGAAACTTGCAACCCCTGCTTGAACGACCAACACCTCCCTCTCCTTCGCCCGTCCGACGGGAGAGGGCGGGGTGAGGGTTCCTGCTTTCCCATCGTCCTCGTCGTCGATTTTTTCCCTTGCCTATGTACCAATACCTGAAGAACTGGAGCACCTCCAAAACCGAACAACCCTGAACTCTGAACGCCGAACTTTCCAAAACGCCCGTGCGGAAGCACCTTCGTGGTGAAAATCCATTCCCCACATTGGCTGTGCGCAAGCATCTAATAACGACCAAGCCCCGGACGGGGCGACCCAATCCTTTAACCGCAGTTTTAGTCCTTACAACCCCGACGGCAACTGCACCTGGAAAAATCTCTGATTGCCGCTGATGGGCACCGACACCGTCACCGGTCCGGTGTTCGTGGCCGTATAACCAGCCACATATTGATATGGCCCGGTAACCTGTGCCGCGCCCAAAATATTATAACTCCCCCCATCCACCGCCGGCCAGGTGATCGCCACTGAATTCCCGCCCGCCTGTTGAATCCCCGTCACGGTCGCGAACGGCGTGCCGTTCGCCCCCGCCCCCTGCTGCAAATCCCAAAACGACGCAAACGTATCCGGCTGCGTTGCGCTGGCCGGCGCCTGCGTGTAACTCCAGGTGATCTTGCCCGAAAAGTGCAGTCCCAAAAACTCGTTCAGATCGCCGCCCTGGCTGAACGATTGACCCATGTTGCTGATCCAGACTTTTTCCATTTTAAGGTGATACCAGATGCGCACGCCGCTCACCCCCGTAAAATAAGCGTCCACCACGGCATTGCTGAAAACCGTCCCCGCCAGGCAATTGCTGATCAGACCGCTCGAAGCGGTATCGGCAAATTTCGTGGCGTAAATATCCTGGAAACTGGGCGCGCTTGATCCTGGCGTTATCGTTCCGCTATTGCCCACCCCCAGCGATAAACTGGTGAGGCCAATCCAGTTGGTATGCACTGTATCAGAGAAGGGGCCCGGCACGCCGGGAAGATAAAGCGCGAACCACCTCGGTTGCACCGTTGGGCTGAAGCTGGTGCTGACCTTCATTCCGGAAAAATTAAAAGCCACCATCTCCTGTGACGAGCCAAACAACCCGCCTCTCACTCCATCGTTCACGCTGCTTACAATCGCATTGGAAAAAATGATCGTCTCCAGCTCGGGCGTCAGTCCGTTGAACCCGAGGATGTGAACGGTCGCCGGGCTGTAAACGGTTCCAACGACGCAACTGCGCGCCAGCGTGGGTGTGGCCTTATCCAGTGGCTTGGTAAAACCCACATTGGAAAATGTCCGTGTGCCCGGTCCCCCATTGGTTCCCACGGACCAGACCACCTGCCAGGAAAATGTGGATGACTCAATCTTTCCCGCATAATAATTGGTGTTCGTATTATCCGGCGGAATATAACCGGGATACTCACCGCTGACGCCCGGGAGTTCCAGCGCCGCCCCGGCAATGTTCCCTTGCGCTTGCGCCGAAGACCAGCCGTTTAGCAGCCACAACCAGACCAGCAGACTCTTGGCAATTTTAAACGGCATGGTGGAAAGGCTCAAGCAATCCAAGGACTCAAGGATACTGCGTTGTGATCGGCGTCTGCGGTACCCCCTGGCTGTCCACCGGAGTATAGAGCCATTGAATCGTGCTGAAACGAAGCGTCAATGTTTCCTGCATGGATTGGCCGTTTCCCCCGCCCGATACCGAGTCACCCGTGAGGTACGCCTGCCCCAAGGTAACACGATAATAATCATAATGTAGTCCATTGGTGGTGGCTTTCGTGACATAAATGACAACCGTGCCGAGATTTGCTCCGGCGGCGCACTTTTGCGCCAGCGTCGGCGTGGCCCTGTCAACCAGTTTGGAAATGGATACGTCCGAAAAAGTGGGCGGACCAACTCCCCCGGTCCCGCTCCCGCTGGGCGCGGTGGCCACCGACCAGTTAAATGAATCGATGTCCATGTCCCCCACATGAGGAGACGAAGTCGCATCGCCGGTGACGTTGGGAATGTGCAACACAATAGTCTGCGCCTGGCTGTGAATCGCCGCCAGCAATGTAATCATGGCGACCAGTCGCAAAAGGGTTCTTCGAAACATAATCTGATTTATGGTTGAGTGAGCTTGCCTGCTGTATCCTAAACGCCAAATAATAGCCCGATTTCCTCCCTCCCTGTCGATAAGATTTTGCCCTACGTCCGTGCTCTTATTTTCCCCGCTTCGCCTACTCCCCATCACCGCCGAAGAAAGAAAATTCCGTTAGCCAGTTCCGGCACTCAACTTCCCGGTCCTGCCTCCGCGAGCGCGGCCGGCGCCCCGGATATTGGCAGAATAAAACTCAATGGCCGCTGCCATAGCCGCCGCAAGACGGCGCGGTAAATGGCCCGCCGCTCCGGCGCTTGCACAGCGCGCGCCCGAATCGCCACCAGCATCGCCAGCGCAAAACTGACCGCCACGTTCACCACCCCAATGCCCAGGATGCCCAAAACCGCCAGCCAGAATGGAGCGGTCAACATCACTCCCGGCCCGAGTGAGGCCACCGCCGCCGTCGCCAGGCCGGAGGATAACGTCACATGGCGCGCATCCAATGGCAGGCCGGCAAAAACCGCCACCTCCGGCAGCAGTCCCAGCATGAAACCCAGCGAAATGTTGCCGCCAAAACCGGCAATGTTTTTCGTCAGAAAACGCGCTAGGCGGCCCGTCCGGCTCGTGCCCAAAGTCCGGATCAGCCGTCGATCTCCTGCCAGCGCTTCACCAATCCGGTTATACACAAACCAATTGTCCGCTGCGGCCGCCACCAAACTCGATGCCCACAACAAAACGCCCGTCAACCCCGCATAGAACAAGCTCGGTCCCAG
The DNA here is from genome assembly GCA_028293325.1 of Pedosphaera sp. Lineage (GTDB taxonomy): Bacteria > Verrucomicrobiota > Verrucomicrobiia > Limisphaerales > Pedosphaeraceae > JAQGOT01. The sequence goes on from JAQGPA010000206.1 coordinate 7,496, forward strand.
GATCGACACCGAATGCAGCGATGCGATCGCTTTCTCGGTCTTCATGATCGGCGCGCCCGTCACCCAGAAAATAATCAGGTGCAAGCCCAGCATCGCCGGCACCACCACGCCCAGGTTGCCCACAATCGCGGCGAATTGGGATCGAATCAGGCAGACAATTTCATCCACCAATCCCTCCAGTGCCTCCGGATCGCGATTCTGATGCATCCGCGCCGCCAGCGCCGGCGCCGTGGTGGCCGGTTGCTTCGTCGCCAGCGTGCAGCCACAAAGTTGGATCGCCACAAAACCGGCCGCGTAATTCACGGACGCCGCCAGACCTTGCAACAGCCCGGCCAGATGCCAGCTCAGCACCATCGTCTTGAGCCACGTGGTCACCGCCATCAACGCCCCACCGGCGCCCGCCCGCAAAATCATTTCCCGATACTCCTTTGCGGTCCGCGCGATGTAATGTTCGCCCGTCTCCGCATTACGCTCCACCATCTTCCGCGTGAGCAGCCGGAAATTCTGCCGCAACAAATCCACCACGCTCTCCCGCGCCTGGTTTTCCCGCACCAGCATCGCCACAAAGGCCCCGGCGTGCGTCCGCGGCAAATTCGGATTCAACGCCAGCTCCAGCAGCGACTCAAACCGCTGCAACGACGCCTCAATAAACGCCAGTTGGTAAACCACCTCCGTGCTCACGCCCTGTTTCTCCAAATGCTCCAGCACCTCGGCCCCCGTGCGCCGGCACCCCTCGATTACCAAATGCAGGTAATTCAGTTCCGCCTTCAGCGTGGCTTCATCATTTTTTTCGCGCGCTTCCAGCACCGCCGACAACACCCGGCTCAATTTGAAAAATGGCAATTCGCGAATCCGCTGCTGCTTGCTGCGCCACCGGATCGTATGGGAACAACCCGCCACCCGCAGTTGGGCCGCCAGTTGCACCAGCGCATCCTCCATGTCCTCCGCCAAGGTGTTCCACTTTCCCTCCTCCGCGCCCACTTCAAACTCAAGAAAAGTGCAGAACCGCCGCAACATTTCCTCGTCCAGCTTCTCAATCCACGCTTCATCGCGGCGATGCGGAAACAGCCGGTCAAAAACAATGCCCAACTCCGCCGAACCGGGAATCGGCGGTAAAAATTTTCGTCCCAGCCGCTCGCCCGCTTCGTGCAGCAATCCAAATTGCCGCGGCAGCCCGGTCGCAGAAAACAATTCCAGCGCGCTGGTCTCCTTGATGATCGACCGCAACGTTTTGGCCACCGACCGTTTCCACGCCGGATTCCGGTCCAGCACATCCAAAAACCGCCGCAGACGTCCCGCTTGCAATTGCAACTGCGGTTGGGCTTGAACCTCACTCTCATGTCCCGGACGCCGAATCCATTGCACCACATCCACCAGCCAGTTCAGGCGATTCTCCAACGTGTCGTTGGCGGAGGCCGAGGAAGCCAGCAAATCAAGCGACGGCAGCGCGGATCGGCGTCCCCCGAAACGGTCCAGCCAGGTTTTCCAACGGGAAGCCATTGTGATTATGCCGGAACAGCGCGTCACACGCGGCCCGTGCGCCGTTCAAATACTCCAGGAATTCAACCCGGTCAAGCTCCGCGCAACTGGACCTTCACCCATTCCCGCGCCTCATCCGCCGTTTTCAATTCATCCTGCAACTGCAGCTCGCGAATTTCCGCCAGCAATGCGCCCATCGCCGGTCCCGGCTGCACGCCCAACGCCATCAAATCATCCCCGGTGAGCAACGGCGGGCGAATATGCGGTTGTTGCTCCAGCTCCTTCGCCTGCTCAATCATGAAATCATAATGATCCAGCCGCCGATGCGACCCCAGGCAATCCAACCGGTGCAGCGCCAGTTCCAGCGGAAACGTCTCGCGCAGCAGCATCCGCCGCACCGTGGATTTCCGCATCTGCTTCACGTCCTTGAATTGCATGTGATACAGCACCGCCTGCGTAATCTCCTCCGTCTCCTTCCGCGGAAACTTCAGCCGCTGCAACAGCACCTCCGCCATCTCCGCCCCCACCTTCTCGTGACCGTAAAAATGGATGCTCCCCGTCTGCTCGTCCTTCGACGCCGTCACCGGCTTGGCCACATCATGCAACAACACCGCCCACGGCAACTCTTCCGGCGCGTCCGCCGGCAACTGCTCCAGCATGAATCGGATGTGATTATAGACGCTCCCTTCCGGATGATAATCGGGCGATTGTTCAGTGGTAATCGTGGCCGCAATTTCCGGCAGCACCTGCTCCAACAACCCGCTATTCCGCAACAAATCCAATCCCCGCGCCGCGTGTGGTGGCCGAAACAGCTTTAGCAACTCCTCGCGAATCCGCTCCGCGCTCACTGTCACAATCTTCGGCGCATTCGCGCGCAACGCCGCAAACGTTTCCGCTTCAATTTGAAAATCCAGTTGCGCCGCAAAGCGCACCGCCCGCAGCAACCGCAAATGGTCCTCCGTAAACCGTTCCGTCGGCGACCCGATCGTGCGCAACAATTTCGCCCGCAAATCCGCTTCCCCGCCCACCCAATCATGCAGTTCTTCGATCACCGGATCATAAAACAATCCGTTGACGGTAAAATCCCGCCGGCTCGCATCCGCCTGCGCATTGCCGAACGTCACCCGCTCCGGATGCCGCCCGTCCTGGTAATCTCCCTCCGCCCGAAACGTCGCCACCTGGAATTCATGCCCGCCTTCCAGCACGATCATCACCCCGAACTTGCGCCCCACCGGAATCGTCCGCGCAAACAGCTTCTCCACCTGCTCCGGCAATGCCGAACTGGCAATGTCATAATCCTGCGGCTCGCGCCCCAGCAGATAATCCCGCACGCACCCGCCCACCCAGTACGCGGCAAACCCGGCCGCCTGCAATCGACGGACAATTTCCGTGGCGGTGTCGCGCAAAGCCATGCTGCCGCTTTCCATTCCCTGTGATTATATACCCGCACCAATCAAGAAGCGATGCGTTTTGACAGCGAAGCTTCGCCGCCGTTCCTTTACTCCGTTCCCCAAATCCCCTTCACATGCGCCACGCCCTGCTTCAATTCCTCCACCGTCAGCGACGGGCTGAACTCAAACACCTTGATGTGCCCCGGCTTCACCATCGGCTTAAGCGCCGTAAAATCCACCGTGCCGGTCCCCGGCGCGCAATGATCCCGCCCCGGAAATTGCACGTCATGAATATGGAACCCGAACAACCGCTCGCGTTGCGCCTCCAGATGAAACGCATGATGGATAAACCCCAGGTTCTCCTTGATCTGCGCATGACCGGTGTCATGCCAGTAAACAAACGCCGGGCTCGCCAGGTTCTTGAATAAAAATCCGTAATCCGACTCAAACGGCAGTTCCTCCAGCGCTTCGCGATTCTCAATCCCCAGCTTCAACCCCAGGCTTTCCGCCTCGGGCAACACGCGGCCCAGCAATTCATTCGCGCGCTCGATGTACGGTTCCTTCAACGCCTCCCGCTTCTTGCTGACTTCCTCGCACAGCTTTTGGTACTTGGACGTTTCCTTTTCACCGCGCGCCACCATCTCCAGCAGCTTGTCCGTGTACTCCTTCATGTCGATGCTGCCATAATGCAGCACCACCAGCGGCGCGCCCAACCGCCCCGCCATCTCAATGGTCTTGCGCGTGTAACGCAACGCGCTCTCCCGCTCCGTCGGCTTCTCCGCCGACAACCGGAACAAATTCGGCGCGGAATGATTCACCCCCATCGGCAGCGGACAAAAATTATGCAGGCTGGAAATCTTGATCTCCCCGGCGCCCACCGCCTCGATGATGCCCGGCAACAGGCTGATGCGCGTCCCGTGGCTCAGCTCCGCGTACTCAAAGCCCAACTCCCGGATTTCGCGCAGCATCGCGCGGCCATCCGTGTGGCGGTGGGAATTCCAACATGTCGAAAGTGAATACATTAATGGAAAAGGCCGAATGCGATGGTTACTTCGACCGCATTCGGCCCTGGGAATTCAAACGCTTACAAATCCGCGTAGCGTGCGGTCAGCATGGCGGAAAACCGTGCGGCTTTCATCTTGCGACGTTTGCGTTCGCTCGGCTTTTCAAAGTGCCGGTGACTGCGCACGACCTTGAGAGTCCCTTCGCGGTCGATTTTTTTCTTCAATCGCCGCAGGGCTTTTTCAACGGGCTCGCCTTTTTTCAGTTTAATCTCGGTCAAATTAATTCACTTCCTCTCAAGCGGACTGTGGGTCGTACGACGCCTTCATGGCCCCGCCGCCCTAATTAGTCCGGCCGAAGAGGTTATTTTCATGTGCCCCATGTGTCAACCGGCAAAACCCATTAAATCCCGAAAAAACGGAATTTGTCGTCCGTACTCCCACACCGGCTGCCTGTATTATCCTACAGCCAAAAACCTGAAACCGGCTTGCTTTCAGGCACCTCCCACGCCATCGTCTTCTCATGCGTATGCCCAGTGAGCCCGTTACATTAAGTGTCGAGCAGATTGCCGAGTTAAATCACAAGCTGGCCACCTTGCGCCATGATATTAACAATCATCTTTCGCTCATCATGGCGGCCTCGGAACTCATTCGCCATAAACCACAAATGGCGGAACGCATGATGGCCACCCTCATCGAGCAGCCCCCAAAAACCAGCGCCGCCCTTACCAAATTCTCCACCGAATTTGAACAAACCTTTGGCATCATCCCGTCGTAGTCTGCCAACCGTAAGTTTGCCCTCGGTTTCTCAGTCGTAAACTCCGCCCGCAAATTTCAGGCCACCACCGGCTGTGGTTACTTCCACACTGACCATACAACCTGTTGCAGTCATCCTTCGGTGCCTTTGTTCAGCCTCGCATTCTTTCGCTTTCCTTGTCCCCACTTTTTCAATTTTTACAAAATTTACTCGTAACTTTTTAAAAAGCATGTTCGTCTAAATTGTTGGTGGAAGCTTTACCAACTTTCACCCACCTGATTGGTCCATGAACATTACGGCCCTTTTTGATTACTATTATTCGCAGCGCCGCCATGAGTTGCTGTTCGGCCACGACGCCACCACTAAGCCGATCCCTGACCTGCCACCGCTCTCAACCTCCGAAACGCTTCGCTCCCGTCGGGCTTTGCGTTCTCTGCTGGGCAGCCATCAAAAACTTCCCCTCCCGCCCGCCGTTCATTACCCCAAGGTGCCGCCGCCGATCCGGCCCTCGCTTTGAGCGTTTCGGCACCCTGCGGCTTTTAACTTCTGTCCCCGCCACTCGTCTGGCATAGTCCAGCGGTAAATGGAACGAACCGATGCGGAACTCATTGCCGCCGTGTTGCAAGGCGACGCGGCCAGCTTCGAGCCATTGGTTGTAAAATATTCCCCGCGCGTTTTTGCCACCGCCCGCCGCTATGCCCGCCGGGAAAGCGAAATTGAAGA
>JAQGPA010000212.1 GCA_028293325.1 Pedosphaera sp.
GGCGGGACGGCGCAAGGGCAGTTTCCGCACGCGACTGGAGGCATACCAAAAGTCCGTCCGGCCAGAAGAGATAATGCGCTGCTTTGAACAATGGGCTCATGCATGAAAAAATGCCAAACTCCAGTTAAGGTGATTTAAGAATGGATTTTAAAATGAGAACGGGGAGTATCCAAATTCGGAGTGCGGGTCCTCCGGACGGGGCACCGAATAGACGATAGCCAATAGCCGATATGAAGACAAAACAAAGAAGTTCAGGGTTCAGCGTTCCGAGTTGTGCCCCTCTCCCTGTGTCCCTCTCCCCACTTGGGCGGGGCGAGGGAAGAGGTGGGCGGGTTCGCGGTATCGGAAGGTTTTGGCTCTCGGTCAAGGTTTCGGAAGGCATCGGAAGGCATCGGAAGCTAAATCAAGGTAGCCGGAAGGCATCGGAAGGTAACTAAAGGTAGTTTTTTATGGTCCTAGCGGACAGCCAATATGAAAATAAACAAAGAGGTTCAGAGTTCGCCGTTCCGAGTTCAGAGTTCAGAGTTGTCCGAGTTTCGAGATTGGGTCTGTTCCTCCGTCAAGGTCAGTCAAAGTACTTCCGCATGGGCAATGGGGGATAACGGGTTAGGGAGCCGAAAATTGACCTTTCTGGGGACGCGGTTAGCTCTCGATAACGTTGATTTCGACAGGTTCGACGCTGACGCCGATCTTTTCCAGCCATTTGATGGCGGCTTTGATGTCGGAGCGTTTGCCGTCGAGTTCGAGGCTGACGATGCCGATTTCGTCGGTGACGCTGGCCTGGCGGATGTTGGCGATGACGGGGAATTTCCGGGTGAGCTGCCAGATGAGCGGCTCTTTGATGAGCTTGGGCGGATACATCAGCCAGAGACGGGTCTGCTGTTGGCGTCCGTTGGAGGCGGCCTTGGCGGTGGCGGTGGATTTCCTGGATTTGGGTGGCATGAAATTAACCTCCAGCGATGGCGGGGATGATGCTGACTTCATCGCCATCCTTGAGAGGAGTCTGCTGATTTTGGAGGAAGCGGATGTCTTCCTCATTCACGTAAACATTGACGAAACGGCGGACTTCGCCGTTGTCGTCCATCAAGCGTTCCTTGATGCCAGGATAGCGGGATTGAAGTTCGACGAAGACGGCACCAATGGTAGCGGCATCGACTTCGACGATTTCCTCGTTGTTGGTCAGTTTGCGGAGCGGGGTGGGGATGCGAACTTTTTTAGCCATAAATTATGCATTTACCGGAGACAGATTTTCATTGGCCAGCAAGGTTTCAAATTCACGCAAGCTGGGTTTGATTTCGCGCGGCTGGCCCACATGGCCGACGACGGCATCGAGGGTCTTGAGGCCGTGGCCGGTGATACAGAGCACGGCGGAATCATTGGCCGGAATCTTGCCGGAGGCAATGAGTTTCTTGGCGACGCCAACGGTGACGCCACCGGCGGTTTCGGCGAAAATGCCTTCGTATTCCGCGAGGAGCTTGATGCCTTCACGAATCTCGTCGTCCGTGACGTCATCGGCCACGCCACCGGTTTCCTTCATGGTGCGAAGAGCATAAAAGCCGTCCGCCGGGGTGCCGATGGAAAGGGACTTGGCGATGGTGTTGGGCTTGACCGGTTTGAAGAAATCAAGACCCGCTTTTTGGGCCACCGAGATGGGAGAACAACCGGTGGCTTGAGCGCCATGGATTTTGTAAGGCACCTCAGGCGTGATCCCAAGCTTGGTGAATTCCTGGTAGCTCTTGTGGATTTTGGTGAGCAGGGAACCGGAAGCCATGCAGACGACCGTGTGTTTGGGAATGCGCCAGTCGAGTTGCTCGATGATTTCGTAGCCCATGCTCTTGGAGCCCTCGGCGTAGTAGGGGCGCATATTGACGTTGACGAAGGCCCAGCCGAATTTGCCGGCGATTTCGGCGCAGAGACGATTGACTTCATCGTAGTGGCCTTTGATGCCGATGACCGTGGCGCCGTAAATGAGAGAGTTGACGATCTTGCCCTGCTCGAGGTCGGAGGGAATGAAGACGTAGGCTTTGAGGCCGGCAGCGGCGGCGTTGGCCGCAACGGAATTGGCCAGATTGCCGGTGGAAGCGCAGGCGACCGTGGTAAAGCCAAGTTCCCGGGCGCGACTCAAGGCCACGCTAACCACGCGGTCCTTGAAGGAGAGGGTGGGGTAGTTGACGGTGTCATTCTTGATCCAAAGTTCGCGAATACCCAGACGCTTGGCGAGGCGATCGGCCTTGATCAGCGGAGTAAAGCCGACCTTGAAGCCAACCGTGGGGTCGCCAGCAACCGGGAGCAACTCACGATAACGCCACATGTTTTGCGGGCGCGATTGAATCGAAGCCCGGGTAAGGGAACGTTTGATGCGATCGTAGTCGTAGGCAACTTCGAGGGGGCCGAAGTCAAACTCGCAGACGTGCGTGGCGGTGAGCGGATATTCCCGGCCGCACTCGCGGCATTTCAGGGCCTTCATGAAACCGTTGTGTATGTCCATAAACTTCTGATTCTTCGTCTTCGGGGAATAAAAAACCCCTGCTCAGGAGGTGAGAAGAGGATAAATCTTACGTGCTCTTCTCATCTTTTCCCGAACCGTTTACGGTTCGAGCTGGAATTGGCACCTGGTCACTGGAGATCGCGCTTCAGCCGGTTGCCGTGGTTTCATCGGGCCAGTCCCTCAACCACTCTTCATGAGATTCGTTGTATCAACGAATACGGATAGATTGATATAAACTATGCAAACTGTCAAACAGTTTTTTGGACACCTCGTTGTAAGACTGAAAGAATTGCTCCAAGTTTGGCGGGTTTACTTGATCTGTCCTCCAACTCGTGGCCTGCAGTTTTCGTGTTTCGTAGGACGCCAACGGACAGTAAAATAAGCTTTTTGCAGAGCAGGTTCAGGATGTGCGGCTGTTATCATCGGCCCGTGGCAAAAGCATTCGAGAGGCATAAACTTTTGCTTACCTGATGGGCAACTCCCGATTTTAACCAGCTTTTCGCACAGAGAACGGTTGCCACCCGCAGGCAGGTTACGGCGTGCAAAAGAGCAAAAAACATGCAATATGCTGGTGGTGCAAGCAGTGGCCCTTATCAGGAAAAGCCCATGTCGGCACATTAGCTGCTTTAACGGTGATTCAGAAAGCCTGAAGTTTGATGTGCCTTTGGCAGGTGCCCCACTTACCTGCGGACAGAAAGCAGAATATACGTGTTACAAACAGGTTACGAATTAGGAATGAATGTAATTGTCATTAGTATGGCAGCTTTGGCCCAGCTCGATTTCCGGAAAAAGTGTCCGGAATCAGGGGACAGATTCCATTTAGTTCAGGTCCCTGATAATAAGGGATACAACCCGTGATGGCACAAATATCCAACAACACTTCAAAACACATGATCGACACCAATCGGGAGATGGAAGGACGCAAGCCGGCTGAGGAAGGGACGCTGGACTCGGCAGCGCTTTATCATTCGATCGTGGACAACCTGCCGGTGTGTGTATTTCGCAAAGACGCAGCAGCCCGATTCGTCTATGTAAACTCCCTGCTTTGCCAGCTTAAAGGAATGACTGCGGACCAGATCTTGGGCAAGACGGTGGAAGACCTCGTGGGCACGCCCATGGAGACGGCGGATGGCGCCAAAAACCACGAATTCATTATGGAAACCGGAAAAACGGTGGAACGGGAAGAGATGTCCCGCCGTCCGGATGGCACAGTTCAATATTTTCAGGTCGTAAAATCACCCGTATTTGACGCTGCCGGAAAGGTCGTCGGGAGCCAGGGATTGTTGCTCGACATCACGCAACGCAAACAGGCGGAGGCAGCGCTGGCTTACGAGCGGGACCTGCTTCGGTCACTGCTGGATAATTCGCCCGACCATGTTTATTTCAAAGACTCGAAGTCGTGCTTTATCCGGGCCAGCAAAGAGTTATGTGAACGATTTAAGATCAGCGAACAGGAGATCATCGGGAAATCGGACTTTGACTTTTTCAAGCGAGATCATGCGCAACCCGCTTACGACGACGAGCAGGAAATCATCCGCTCCGGCAAGCCCATCGTTGGCAAGATTGAAAGAGAAATCTTCAATGACGGCAGGGAATTTTGGGTGCTGACGACCAAAATGCCGCTCCGGAGCAAAACCAACGAAATCATCGGCACGTTTGGCATTTCCAAGGACATTACCGCGATCAAACGAGCGGAGCAAAAACTGGAAGCAGCCAACAAGCAGTTGTTGGAAACATCGCGCCTGGCGGGCATGGCGGAAGTTGCCACGAGTGTGCTGCATAACGTGGGCAACGTGCTCAACAGCGTGAACATTTCCAGTTCCGTGGTTTCAGACAAAGTCCGGGATTCAAAAGCAGCGAACGTGGCCAAGATTGCCGCGTTATTGGAGGCGCAGGCGCATGATTTACCCGGCTTTTTCGCGAATGACCCCAAGGGCAGGCAATTGCCCGGATATCTCAGAAGTCTGGCTGAACATTTGGCAGCGGAGAAGGAAGAGATGGTCAAGGAGTTGACTTTGCTGAGCAACAATATTGAACACATCAAGGAGATTGTTGCCATGCAACAAAGCTATTCCAAAGTCTCCGGGGTGGTTGATTTCATGCCGGCGGTTGATTTGGTGGAAGATGCGGTGCGCATGAATGCCGGCGCCATCGAGCGTCACCACGTCCAACTCGTTCGGGACTATGTTGAAGTGCCACCCGTGTTCGTGGAGAAGCATAAGGTGCTGCAGATTTTGGTGAACCTGATTCGCAATGCCAAGTACGCGCTGGACGATGTGGATCGTCCGGACAAGCTGATGACCTTGCGGATCCGGCGGGGAGAGCAGGACAAGGTGATCATTTCCGTAAGCGATAATGGCGTGGGGATCCCCGCGGAGAATTTGACCCGGATTTTTGGGCATGGCTTCACCACGCGCAAGGAAGGCCATGGTTTCGGTCTTCACAGTGGCGCACTGGCGGCCAAGGAACTGGGTGGTTCGCTCAGGGTCCATAGCGATGGTTTTGGAAAAGGGGCCGTCTTTATGCTTGAGCTCCCATGTCAGCCGAAGGGGGGAAAGAGTTCATGAACGTCCCCGGTCCCAAGAAGAACAGCCGTATCCTGGTTATTGATGACAATCAGGCCATTCACGCTGATTTTCGGAAGATCCTGTGCGGCAGCAATCGCGATACACAATTGGAAGCTGCGGAAGCCGCGCTGTTCGGCGAACCCGCCACCACGCCCGAGAATCGAAACGATTTTAAAATTGATTCCGCACAACAAGGCGACGAGGCCCTGGCGCTGGTGGAACAAGCGATGAAGGACAACAACCCTTACGCGATGGCATTTGTGGATATCCGGATGCCGCCGGGTTGGGATGGAATCGAGACGACCGCGAGACTCTGGCAGGTGGACCCGGATCTGCAAATTGTCATCTGCACCGCCTACTCGGATTATTCCTGGGATGACATGATTGCGAGGATTGGCAATACGGATCGCATGGTCATTCTCAAGAAGCCGTTCGATGCGGTGGAGGTATTGCAACTGGCCCACACGCTCACGGAAAAATGGCGGTTGTTTCAGGAATCAAAACGAAAATTTGAAGATTTGGAAAAGCTCGTGGCCGAACGGACGTGGGCGGTGCAGGGCACCAATGTCCTGCTGGAAAACGAAATCAAGGAGCACAAGCGGGCCGCCGAAGCATTGCAGGAGAGCGAAAACCGGTACGCCTTGTTATTCAGAAGCAATCCGCTGCCGATGTGGGCTTATGATGCGGAAACACTCCGCTTCCTGGCCGTGAACGAAACTGCGATCCGGCATTACGGCTATAGCCAGGAGGAATTTCTTTCCATGACGATTCGAGACCTGCATCCCGGGGTGGAAGCCTCGGTTTCCGATGCCATGGCAAAATCGCAATTGCAACTCATGGAATATGGCGTACTGAAGCATCGCAAAAAAGATGGCAGCACCATCGACGTTGAGATCATCACGCGGCAACTGCAGCTCTTTGGGCGCAACGCCAAACTGGTGCTGGCCATGGACGTTACGCAACGAAAGCTGGCCGAAGATCGTGTCCGGGAGCAAGCCGTGCTGCTCAACCTGGCGTCAGACGCCATTTTTGTGCGGGATTTGGAGGACCGAATCCATTTCTGGAATCAAGGAGCGGAACGTTTGTATGGCTGGACGGCGGAGGAGGCCATGAATGGCGGGCTGGCCCAGTCGTTCTTCAAGGATTTCTTCCAACTGACCGCCGCGCAAGAGGCCTTGCTGGGCAAAGGGGAATGGAGTGGAGAAATGCAGCGCAGCACCAAATCGGGCGAGAAGGTGGTGGTCAACAGCCGCTGGACATTGTTGCGCGATGCCCAAGGGAAGCCCCGGTCCATTTTGACCATCGACAGCGATATCAGCGAGAAGAAAAAGCTCGAGACCCAGTTTTTGCGCACGCAACGGATGGAAGCCATCGGGACGCTGGCCACCGGCATGGCCCACGATCTCAACAACATTCTGGCACCGGTCATGATGGCAACGGAAATTCTCCGCTGGCCGCTCCCGGCAAAGGAGTTTGAGGAGACACTGTCGAGAATTGAAATCAGCGCCAAACGGGGAGCGGAGATCATCAAGCAGGTATTAACGTTTGGACGCGGCGCCAATGGCGAGCGGGTGTTACTGCAGCCACGACAGATACTGGAGGAAATGGTAACGATGATTCGGCAGACTTTTCCAAAGACCATCGAGATTACCTCAAAATCCCCGCCCGACCTGTGGAATATCCAGGGCGACCGCACGCAGATCCAACAGGTGCTGCTCAATCTGTGTGTAAACGCGCGCGACGCCATGGTGCAAGGCGGCTCATTGTCATTGCGCGCTGAAAATATTATTTTAGACGAGCATCATGCGAGAAATAATCCGGACGCAAAGCCGGGTTCCCACGTGTTAATTCAGGTGTCAGACAGCGGCGCGGGAATTCCAGCCGAAATAATTGACCGGGTGTTTGATCCCTTCTTCACCACCAAGTCACAAGGAAAAGGGACCGGCTTGGGATTGTCCACGGTGATGGGGATTGTGAAGGGCCATGGCGGGTCGGTGACTGTGTGCAGCGAGCCAAACAAAGGCACGGTTTTCAATGTCTTCCTGCCGGCGTTTCCGGACACCAAAGCGATATCCGCGCCAACCGAGACATTGGCATCACCATTGCCGCACGGAACAGGGGATACGATTCTGCTGGTGGATGACGAGATTGCCATTCTCAAGGCCAACCAAAAGATTTTGGAGAAATATCATTATCAGGTGTTAACGGCCCAGGACGGAGCGGAGGGATTGGCGGTTTTTGCCCACCATCGAAAAGTAATCAAGGCAATCGTGACGGACATCATGATGCCGCACGTGGACGGGTTGGCCCTGGTCCGGGCGGTGAGGAAGCTGGACAAGCGGGTTCCCATTATAGCCTCCAGCGGATTGGGGAAGAGCCTTGGGCGCAATGAAGCCTGCGCTGAACTGGATCCCGCGAACGTCAATAAGTTTCTAACGAAGCCATATACGGCGGAAGCATTGTTAGTGGCGTTGAAGGAAGTGCTGCAACCGGAACTTCAGCCGGCTTGAATCTTTAAACTTTGAACTTTCCCCGCCGGACTTTAGCTTATGGCTTGTGAGCCAAACGCCACCCAGTGTAACTGTGCTGATTGCCGCCCGCCCGGACCAGGCGGAGATCAAGGCCGTTAATGCCAGTCGTCAGTTGGATTATCCCAAGGGCCAACTCCAGATCATCGTGGCCCGCGGCAAACAACCTTCGGTGCAACGCAACACAGCCATGCGTGCCGCCGCCGGCGAGCTAATTTATTTTCTCGATGATGATTCAGTGCCGTCACCGGATAACTTGCGCTGTGCGGTCGGAGCGTTTAATGATCCACAAGTCCAGATGCTTGGAGGTCCGAACCTATGTCCGTCCGATGCGCCTTTCCTGGAACAGGTCTTCGCGCTCGTGCATGCGAGTTGGCTGGCTTTTGGACCAAGTCGTGCGCGCTATTCCGCAGTGGGGGGGCGGCGCGAGACGAATGAAAAAGAACTGATTCTTTGTAATCTCATCGTGCGGCGGGAGGTGATGATTGAGTTGGGTGGATTCAATGAGGCGCTTTATCCAAATGAAGAAAATGCGCTGATGGATGAAATGCAGAAGCGGGGCGGCAAGCTGCTTTATGATCCGCAACTGATCGTCCACCGACGGCCGCGACAGACGTTAAAGGCATTTGCCAAAATGCTGCTGAATTATGGACGCGGCCGGGCGGAACAATTTAGATTGCATCCCACACTAGGCTCAGCCCCGAACTTTGTGCCGCCGTTGTTTTGCCTTTATTTGCTGGTGCTTCCGTTTAGCGGCATAATGGGATTGGTTCCGTTGTTCTTTTATGCCGTGGCGGTGCTGATGCAGGCGGCAGTCCTCGTGCCGCAGGGTGGCATTGTGCAAAGTTTGTGCGCCATCCCGCTTATGGTAATCACCCATGTTTTATATGGTGTCGGCTTTTGGCGTGGTCTGTTTACACGATTGAAAACATCCGGTGGCGGGCAACACGGGAACCAAGTCCAGGTTGTGCTGGAGACGGTTCCGCTCTAGTTTTTCACGTGATGGAGAATCCGGTATGGACCAAAGCATTGAAAGCGTGTGCCGATCCGCAACGTGCGCGGCATCACCTTGAATTGCTGAGCGCCACCACTGCCAGGCTGGATTTACAGAAGGCAGCCTTCGAGCAGGCCCAAATCATCTGCGCTCTATTGAGCGGTTCACAGGCCCTGAGCAACTGGCTGATTTCGCATCCCGAAATCCTCTCTTCGCTGACACCCGAGTCATTGCGTCATCCGCGTCGCGCCCAGGGCCTGCGCCGCGAAGTGAACGAATGGTTGCCGTCTTTGCTCCAAGCGCAGGACTACGCGACCGCATTCAGCCGTTTGCGCGAGTTCAAGCAACGCGAGATGTTGCGGGTCGCGGCCCGTGACCTGGCCCGACTTGGCGACGTCACGGAAATCATACAGGAACTTTCTGATGTGGCGGACATCTGCTTAAGCACGGTCTGGCAACTGTGCCACGCGCAACTCAGCCAGCGCCTTGGCCAACCCTATCATCAGGATGCCAAAGGCCGCTGGCAGCCCACCGCCTTTTCAGTTTTTGGCATGGGCAAACTGGGCGGCCAGGAGCTGAATTACAGTTCCGATGTGGATGTCATCTTTGTTTATACCGAAGAAGGGCAGGTATTCAAAAGTCCACCGAAAAAAGGCAAGGCATCCAGTGTTGCGCTGTCGAACCATCAGTTTTTTACCCGGCTGGCCGAGGCGATTATTGCTGAAGTCAGCCGACTGACGGAAGCTGGAATGCTTTATCGCATTGACCTGCGCCTGCGTCCGGAAGGGGATTCCGGGCCGTTGGTGCGCTCGCTGGCCAGTTATGAAAATTATTACGCTCAGTGGGGACAGACCTGGGAGCGCATGATGTTAATCAAGACCCGTTGCGTTGCCGGCGATGCCGCTTTGGGAGCGGAATTCATGGAGATGATCCAACCTTTCCGTTATCCGCGTTTGCTCGGCGAAGGCGTGCTGCGCGAAGTGGCAGCGATGAAGGACCGGATTGAAAATGAAGTCGTAAAGGCGGGTGAATTGGATCGCAATGTGAAGCTGGGCCGTGGGGGCATTCGGGAAATTGAATTTGTCGCGCAGATGCTGCAGTTGTTGCATGCCGGACGGCTGCCCTTCCTACAGGGAGGACAAACATTACCCGCGTTGGAAAAACTGGTGCAATACGATCTTTTGGCGGCGGAAGAAGCAGGTCAATTGACTCAGGCCTACAAGTTTTTAAGAGACGTGGAGCACCGCCTGCAAATGGAGGATAATCTTCAAACCCATACCATTCCCATTTCGCGGCTGGCGCAGGAACGTTTGGCGGCCTTGATGGGATTCAAGAACCTGAAGGAATTTGAGACAGCCCGAATGCAACACACCCGCAAGGTGCGCCAGGTTTATGATAAGCTGTTAAGGGTTGAGGAGATTGAACCCGCGGCGTCCTTGCCGCGTCAATTTGAGGGCGCAGAAAAGGAATGGCGGAAAATTCTTGAAGAGCATTCCTTCAAGCAGATTGACCAGGCACTGCGGATGCTCACTGAATTTGTTTATGGTCCGGGTTATGTGCATGTAAGTAATCGGTCAGTGGCTCTGGCACTGCAACTGTTGCCCCGCTTCCTCGCCCGCTGTCCCAAAGTGGCCGGGCCCGCATCGAAACTGGATCAAAAATCGCAAGTGCTTTCTGATCCAGACCGGGTTTTGACGCGCTTGGACAGTTTCATTGGCGCGTACGGGGCCAGGGCAATGCTGCTGGAAACCTGGACCAGCAATCCATCTTTGTTTGAATTGCTATTATTGTTGTTTGATCGCTCTGAATTTCTCGCTGAGACGGCAATTCGCACTCCTGATCTGGTGGATGAATTGGTGACCAGCGGACGACTGCGCCAACGTAAAACCGCGGAGGAAACCTTGGCGGATTTGCGTCATGGCCGGAAGGACGCCGACCAACGCCTTTGGCTGCGGCTTTATCATCAAGCCGAGTTGATGCGCATTGGCTTGCGCGACATTCTTGGCCTGGCCGATTTTGAACAAAATCTGGTGGAGCTTTCCGCCCTGGCCGATGCCTGTCTGCAATATGCCTGGGAAGTCGTGCTGGAAAAACACCGGCTCAAAAGCTCACCCATGGTGGTCGTGGGACTGGGCAAACTGGGTGGCACAGAAATCACGTACGGCTCGGATCTTGACATCATCTTTGTGACGGATGCCCCGGCAAAAGACCTGCCCAAACTACAGCGCCTTGCCGTCGAGTTGATGGATTTGCTTTCCAGTCGGACGGAATTGGGCGTGGCGTTTGTCACCGACGCACGGCTTCGTCCCGACGGGGAAAAGGGATTGCTGGTGAATACGTTGGAAGCATATGAGGATTATTACCGCCACCGCGCTCAGTTGTGGGAAATCCAAACGATATCGCGCACCCGCCCAATCGCCGGGAATATGGCGCTCGGCCGGAGTTTTCAAGAATTGGCAGCAACATTGACTGATTTCCGGCCCAAAAATGTGGCCGCCGGATTTAGCTTACCTGGCCATGGGAAATTGAAGAATCGAGCCACTCGACCCAAGGGAAAGACTGCGCAGGCAAAATCCGGTCTAGGCGCCTACACACCCGATTGGGAAAAAAAGATTCAGCAGATGCGTCAGCGTATCGAGAAAGAGCGCACACCGGCTGGGCAGGATGCGCTGGCCATAAAAACGGGCAGTGGCGGCTTAATGGATGCGGAGTTCATAGCCCAAACGCTCTGCCTGGCCCAAGGCTGGCAGGAAGCCAACACTCTACGCGCGCTCCTTCGCGCCAAGGATACCGGAGTGCTGGCGCGGAAAGATGCCGGGCAATTGATTGAGAATTACCGCCAGTTGCGCCGCGTGGAAGGAATATTGCGCCGGTGGAGTTTCGAAGGAGAAACCGTTCTGCCTATTGAAGCAGAACCGTTCTATCGCGTGGCCGTTCGTTGCGGGTTCAGCACCACAAAGGAGTTTCAATTGTCGCTTGCCAAAATCCGACAGGCGATCCGCGCCGTTTACAACAAAGTCTTTTGCGTGTAGCGAACCGCTGGCTCCAAAAGCAGCGTGGGGCAGGGGACGTGTTGCGCGGTTAATTCAACTGTTACGTGGTGGGCTCCGATTTTTTCCATCCGCCCGGTAATTACCTCATGGGCAAGTTCAGGGCGATTACATTCACGGCTAAGGTGACCAAGGTAGAGATGACGCAGATCAGCGGACATGATTTCCTGGGCCGCGTCAGCAGCGTCGGTATTGGAAAGATGGCCATGGCGGCCGGCGATTCGTTGCTTGAGACTCCAGGGACGTCCGGAATCCTGCAACATTTTCAAATCATGATTCGTTTCCAGCACCAGGATATTGGCGGCTCGAACACGCTCCAAAGCAAGTTTTGTGGCGTGCCCCAGATCAGTTAAAAAGCCAATGTTGCCCGCTGAAGTGCGCAGCAGAAAACCAACCGGGTCGGAGGCATCGTGAGGAATGCTGAACGTATCGACGGAAATATCTCCCACCTCGAAACTGCTCCCGGTGCTGAAAATCCGACAATCGAATTGGGATTTAAGCTGCCATTCAAGGCCATCCTTGGTCGGCCGGTTGCAATAAATGGGGATGCTCAGTTTGGAACAAAGGGCGGTCAGGCCATTGATATGGTCGGTGTGTTCGTGGGTGATCAGGACACCCGATAACCCCTCCGGCGCCCTGCCAATAGTTGCCAGGCGCTGCCGGATTTGACGCAGGCTAAAACCCGCATCAACAAGAATGCGGGTTTCGCCGGTCTCCAAATAAGCACAGTTGCCACTGGAACCGCTGCCAAGAATCGTCAGTTGAACGGCCACAGCATCACCGTAGTTGTCCGGCTTGATGGGGGCAACATCTTTTCCCCGAAACTACAGGGCCGGAGCTTGGGAAAGACGTCATTATTTGGCTCCAAAATTTCCCTCTTGGGAGGGCGATTTTGTTCTGCCAGCCTTGGAGATTGGGCTTTGAGGTTGGCCGTTAAGCAAAAATCAGACCACTTCTTGCTTGAGCTATTAAAATCAGCGTCTAAGATTACGGCACATGGCTCAAGGTTTACAACTTGCGCAGCGTCTAACGCAGTCGTTGGTGCTGTCGCCTCAGATGCAGCAGTCGCTGGCCTTACTCCAGGCACCAACACTGGAACTCAAGGCATTGGTGGAACAAGAGTTGCAGCAGAATCCTGTGCTGGAAGAGATAGCGGCAACGGACCCCGACCAGAGCGAAAAAGCCAAGACGGATGATGGCGACTCGCCGGAGACACCCGATCCCGCTGAACCGCCTGCGGATATTACTTTCGACCCCATCACCGAAAAGCCGAACGGCGAACCCGCCGATGACTTTGCGGCTGAGTTTGAGCGCTTGTCACAGCTGGACCAGGAATGGCGCGACCATTTTGCCCAGACCAACATGCCGATGCGCCAATCCGCCGAGGATGAGGAGAAGCGCCAGTTCATGTTCGATTCACTCGTGGCCAGCACCTCGTTGCAGGAAATCCTGCTGGAGCAGGTCAGGGAGTCCGACCTGACCCCGGAACAACGGCCGATTGCCGAGATGTTGATTGGCAACATTGACGACCATGGTTACCTCAAGACCACGCTCGACGAACTCGCTTTCTCCACCAATATCCCGTGCGAGAAAATTCAAGCCGTGCTGACGGTCATCCAGACTTTTGATCCTCCCGGTGTTGGGGCGCGGGATCTGCAGGAATGCCTGCTTCGGCAACTGGAACGGGCTGGCGAGCAGGATTCCATTGAATACCGCATCATCAAGGATTACATGGAAGCGCTGGGTAAGCGGCGCATCCCGGAGATTGCCCGCGGATTGGATATGGAGGTCGAAGATGTGCAGGATGCCATTGGGCGCATTGGCCGCCTGGAACCGCGTCCCGGCCGCGCTTTTCTATCTGACAACAACCAATATATTTTGCCTGAAGTATTCGTGCAGCGGGCCGGCGATGAATTTGTGGTCACCACCAATAACGAACAAATTCCCCACCTGCGTATCAGCAATACCTATAAGGATTTGATGGCGCAGTCCGGGAACACCGCGGAGGTGATGAATTACATTCGGGAGAAGATCCGGGCCGGTAAATTTCTAATCAAGAGCCTGCACCAGCGCCAGCAGACAATTTTGAACATCGGTTTGGAGATTGTAAAACGTCAGCGCGAATTCATGGAAAAGGGCGTGGCCTTTCTCAAGCCGCTCACCATGGTCCAAGTGGCTGAAGTGGTTGGCGTGCATGAAACGACGGTCAGCCGGGCGGTTTCCGGCAAATACATGCAGACGCCGCAGGGGATTTTCGAGATGAAGTATTTCTTCACAGCGGGCATCCAGACCTCCTCAGGGGAAGGCATGTCCAACACCAGTGTGAAAGACATGATCTCCGAAATGTTCCGCAAGGAGGACGCCGCCAAACCATTGTCGGACCAGGAAATTGTCAAGATGCTGCAGGAAAAGGGAATTGTCATCGCCCGCCGGACGGTCGCCAAGTATCGCAGCGAACTGAACATCCTGCCTTCCAATCTGCGGAAGGTTTACTGAGCCGCTCTTACACCTGCAATTACTAAAAGAGCCCGCCAGTTATTCTACCTTTGCTTTTTTAAATCAGCTTTGGTTTCCGCCTGCAGCGCTTCCAATTCGGGCTTTAGCTCGCTCTTGGACTCCGAATCCATCCGGTCAATGAACAGGATTCCGTTCAGGTGATCGGTCTCATGCTGCACCGCGCGGGCCAGCAGACCGCCGCAACGAAAGGTTATCTTTTTTCCTTTCTCGTTCAAGGCGGTGACCTCGACCGATTCGGGTCGCTTAATATCCGCGAAGATTTCCGGGAAACTCAGGCAACCTTCCGGGCCAATCGCATGGTCGCCAACCGGCTTAACCTCAGGGTTGAGCAATACGAGTGGCATGAACTCACCAGGATCCTTCTCTTCTCCTTCGATTTCCAGTGTCGAAGGCCGGTCGGTCACTCCACGAACATCGATCACCGTGAGCTGAACCGCTTCACCGATTTGTTGGGCCGCCAACCCGATGCCGCGTGCGTCATACATGGTTTCAAACATGTCCGCGATGAGTGCCTTGACCGTGGGGGTCACGGTTTCAATGCGCGTGCCTTTCTTGCGCAGCACAGGATGGCCATACTTTACCACTTTCAAAATCATACCACTATAATATTAATGAATCCGGGGTTTGGGGCAAAGGTCAATTCGGCCGCTCCCGCTGGCAGCCGGCTCAATCCACCTTTACTCCCACGATCTGAAGAATCCGTTCCAAATCATCATCGTTGAAGAAAGCGATTTCCACGGAGCCTTTGCCTTGCGAATATTTTAAGCGAACCTTGGTGCCGAAGCGTTCGCGCAAGCGGTTTTCCAGGTCCACCACATTGGCATCGGTTGCCAGCGGAGTAATGGAGCCGGGGCCTTTGCCGGTGAGTCCGCGGGTTTGAAATCGCGCCACCAACGCCTCAGTCTGGCGCACATTTAAACCATCTTTTAACACCCGATCTGCGGCGACCTTTTGCTGCTTCTCGTTCGGCAGGCCAAGAATGACCTTCGCATGCCCCACTGAAAGCAGACCGTCGCGCAAGGCTTCCTGGATGGCGGGAACGAGCCTGAGCAAACGCAGAGCATTGGCCACCACCGCGCGGCTTTTGCCCACCTTGGTGGCCACTTCTTCTTGTTTCAATTGAAATTGTTCGATCAGTTGCGCGTAGCCGTGCGCTTCTTCAATGGGGTTTAAATTCTCCCGCTGCAGATTTTCGATCAACGCCAATTCCAGAACGGCACGATCATCGGCCTGGCGGACAATCACGGGGACTTCAGGCAAGCCCAGCAATTGGGAGGCGCGCCACCGGCGTTCCCCGGCGATCAATTCAAAATGATCGCCCTTGTCGCGCACGATGAGCGGTTGGACGATGCCTTGTTCCTTGATGGAATCGGCCAGTTCGCGCAGTGCCTCCTCGGAAAACTTCTTGCGCGGCTGAAAGGAACACGGGCGAATGCGGCCCAGGGCGACCCGTTGCACCCGCTCGTGGGTGTCAGGCATCGGCGCCGGACTTGATAAGTTGGTTGCGGGTGGCGCAGGGGTGGTCGGTTTCCCGGCGGGGGAAGAACCGCTCAACAACGCACCCAAACCGCGGCCCAAAGCTGGTTTTGCCATGACCTGAGATTGTCTCAGGGCGGGGATGATTGTCAACGTTGACTCGGCCCCTAATCCTTCTCGCTCTTTTGGGGCATCATGCGGGAATTGCTGACTGGGAGAACAAGGTTGCTCTGAACCATTTGGCGTTGTATGATTGAAACGGAAAAATTAATTATGGCAGAGCAAGAGGACAACATCGAGATACTGGAAAGTAAGTTTCCAGCCGCTTCTGGTTCGGCTTTTGCGGCGGCGCGCGAAACAGTTCTTGCATCGGGACAGAGTGTGCTGCAATCCGAGCAAGGATATATTTACGAGGTGTTTCCTGATGGTCGCCGCGTGGTGGTGAAAAAAATCGAACCACCCACACCTGTCGTATCCGGTCGCAAAATCACCATTGGGTGAGCGCGCATCCGCCACGCCTCCGGATGTTCGCCGGCCCGAACGGCTCGGGCAAAAGCACGCTCAAGTCTATTCTCCCCAAGGAACTGTTGGGCGTGTATCTGAACCCGGACGAGATCGAACAGGATATCCGGCAGCGCGGGTTTATGGACTTCGCAACCTATGGTGTTTCAACGACAGCGCAGGAGGTTTTGTCATTTTTCAACAATTCTACGTTTTTAATTGCTGCTGGATTTGGCGATAGGGTCAAACGGCTTGGTTTTTCCGGTGGCCGGTTGGAATTTGGAAAAGTGGAGGTTAATTCCTATTTCGCATCGGTGGTGTGTGATTTTCTCCGACAAAAACTTCTGGAGCTGAACGTTTCCTTCACGTTTGAGACGGTGATGTCGCATCCAGGCAAGGTGGATTTGCTGGACCAAGCGCGGCTGGCGGGCTATCGGACTTATTTGTATTTCGTGGCCACGGATGATCCAGCCATCAACATTTCGCGGGTGCGGAGCCGGGTGAAGCTTGGCGGCCACAACGTGCCTGAAGACCGGATCGAAACCCGCTACCATCGCTCTTTGGATTTGCTGATGAAAGCGATACGGCACACCAACCGCGCCTATGTGTTCGACAACTCCGGCGAAAACAAGGACAAAAAACATACTTGGCTTGCAGAAATCACCGACGGCCGTGTGCTGGAGCTGAAGTCAGACCAGATTCCCGCTTGGTTCAAGCATGCCGTCCTGGATAAAATCACCCCGCCAACATGAGCAAAAAGAGCGGCAAGATAGCTGCACTGATTGAAAGCTGCCAGGGGCAGGGGATGGATGCCCATTACCTTGGCTATTTTGCCTGCTTTAATCAGGGTTTATACTACGAAGCCCACGATGTGCTGGAAGAGCTCTGGTTGAGTGACCGGCAAGGGCCCAACTATGCTTTTTACAAGGGGATGATCCAACTGGCCGGGGCGTTCGTCCATCTTCAGAAAGACCGGCGGCGTCCGGCGGCGGCATTATTCAAGTTGGCCCGGACCAATCTCCAAAAATACCCCGCCATCCATGAACAACTGGATATTGCCGCAGTGCTTTCATTGATTGAACGGTGGCTGCAGGAATTGGAAGCGAATGATTTTTCCATCAATCCATTGACGCCAGCCAATGCGCCCGCGCTTCGGCTATTGCCCAGGGTATAATGGCTTCCCGGTCGCTCGCATTCACCGCAAGTGAGCCGCTTGACAAAATCCATTCATTATAGTAGTTTCTGAACAGACAGAAATAAACGAAATTATGGCGACACTCACCCCCATCCAACAAATGTTCATCCTCCACTGGGGGGAGATGGGGACGCGTTGGGGCATCAACCGCACGGTGGCGCAAATCCATGCCTTGCTCTTTATTTCACCCAAGCCGCTGCATGCCGAGGAAATAGCCGAGGCGTTGTCGGTGGCGCGCTCCAATGTCAGCACGAGCCTCAAGGAATTGCAGGGCTGGGGGATCGTCAAGTTGGTGCATGTCCTGGGCGATAAACGGGATCATTTTGAATCCATGAAGGACGTCTGGGAAATGTTTCGCCTGGTGCTGGACGAACGGAAGCGTCGGGAAATCGATCCGACGCTGGCCATGCTGCGGGAGTGCTTGACCGAGGCCGGGCAAGAGAAGGACGCCTATACGCGGGACCGCCTGCGGGATCTGCGGGATTTCTTTGAAACCACCACCGGTTGGTATGAACAAGTGCGCCGCTGGCCGTCCAGTGCGCTGGCTAAATTTGCAAAATTAGGTGACAAGGCTTTGAAACTTTTGGGCATCAGCGCGAAGTAAAAAAATTTAACCCAGTATTTCTGTGAATACTGAAATAACAGAAACCAATAAAGGTTGGGTGCTCTACGATGGCGAATGCCCCCTCTGTCGGCGGTGGGTGGGCTGGGTGTACCGGCCATTGCGGCGGCGCGGATTCAAGTTTGCCACCCTGCAAGCGCCGTGGGTGCGGGAGAAATTTAAGCTCAAAGACAATGAGCCATTGCGAGAGATGCGGGTGATAACTCCCGATGGTCGCAACTTCGGCGGTGCGGATGCTTTGGCTGAACTTGCCCGTGCCGTTTGGTGGGCTTGGCCTTTTTACCTGAGCAGTCTCATCCCGGGAACGAGAGCCATTTTGCGGAGGGGCTACGAATGGATCGCCCAAAGACGCCACTGTCTCGGCGGAGCCTGCCAACTTCCCGGCCATACCCCTGAACACAGCGTCACCAGCGCCTTTTACAAAATGCCTTGATGGATATCGCATGAACACGAATGCCAAAAATCTTGCCGACCTTGCCGCTCCCATGGAAACTGCGGTCATTATCGAGCAGTGTCATGGCAGCCTTTTCATGGAAAGTTTGGGATGGCTGCCGCTCATTCTTTTGCCAGCCCTTACGATCCTGCTCAGAAACTCACTCGTTCCTTGGGCCTTCATGTGGGCCGAAGCTGCCGCCATCTTTTTCGGCTGCAAATGGCTGACTTGGTATCGCTGCCAACAGCCGGCAATTCAGCCTTGGAGAAACTGGGCATACTTTCTGGCCTGGCCCGGACTGGATGCAAAAGCCTTTCTTTGCGACCGAGCCCCCGTTCAAAAGCCCGTACCGTTTGCGTGGATCACCGCACTGCTGATAACCGGTTTAGGCGCTGCACTTTTGTGGGGAACCGTTCGAATGCTACCCGCATCATCGGTAATATTGACCGGCTGGTGCGGGCTGCTCGGACTAATCTTTGTGCTCCACTTCGGCACCTTCCATCTGCTGGCGCTGGCCTGGCAGCAAATCGGCGTCAACGCGCGTCCGCTGATGCGCGCACCCATCTTGGCCACGTCGCTGGGTGAATTCTGGGGCCAACGCTGGAATTCGGCCTTTAACCAAGTCGTCCATGCTTTTCTTTTCCGCCCATTCCATCGCCAATTAGGCTTGGCCGTCGCAACCATGGGCGTCTTCCTTGCCTCAGGCATGATCCACGAACTCGTCCTCTCGGTCCCCGCACGTGCCGGTTATGGTCTGCCCACGCTCTACTTTCTTCTGCAAGGAGCCGGTATCCTTGCCGAACACACCGCTCTTGGTACGAAAATCAGTCTGCGACACGGCATTATTGGCTGGTGCTTTACCGTGGCGTTAACAGCCATCCCAGCGTTCTGGCTGTTTCACCCTCCATTTATCACGCGAGTAATCATTCCGTTCCTGCACGCAATCCATGCCTTTTGAAAGGATAACCCATGAACCAACTTGAAACTTTCCTGCGCATCGCCGGTTTCCTTCACTTCGGCATCCTCGTGGCCAGTGCCTCGACCCCACATGCGCTCAACTGGCGCCAGAACCTGGCGTCGCTGCATCCATTTCTCCGAAAACTCTTCTGGGTTTACGGAATCTTCATTGTGCTGGTCATTATCGCATTTGGCGTGCTTACCCTCCGCCACACCGCCGATATGGCCGCTGGCGTGCCCTTGGGACGGTCGCTGTGCATCTTCATCGGAATCTTCTGGCTCGCGCGATTGCTGGTCCAGCTATTCGTGTTCGATGCCCGTCCGTTCCTCACGAACTGGTTTTACAAACTCGGTTATCACGTGTTGACGGTTGTGTTTGTTTATTTTGTGGTGGTTTATTGGATGGCCGCTCTAATGGGCAAAGGCTAAGTCTGAAATCATCGGGTCAGAAGGGACAACATGAATGCTCCCGCGCTCAAATCAGAAGGGAATGGGAACCTAAGCGATGCTGCCAGGCGTCGGCTCCTCTCGCGCAAGGGCGAACCGTTATTTTACAGCGACTGGTTGCGGGCGGTTTTCATTCATTTCGAAGTTGATGCCGAGTTATTGCAATGCAGTATTCCGTTTCCGTTGGACCTGCGCGACGGGAAGGCCTACGTCAGTTTGGTCGCGTTCACCATGAAGGAGCTTCGCCCCTGTTGGGGTGGACGCGCCACCGCCTGGCTCTTCGCGCCGATTGCCACCCACGGATTGCTCAATGTGCGGACCTATGTCCGGCACGAAGGGGAACCCGGCATCTATTTCATTTCCGAGTGGATACCCAACCGCCTGAGCGAGTTGGTTGGCCCGCATACGTTCGGTTTGCCGTATCGGCATGGCCAATTGCGCTATGAGCATCAAGCTGAGACGGGCATGCTGAAAGGCACGGTCACCGCCGGACCAAATGCCTTGGCGTATGAAGCTGGAATCAACGCCAATATCAAATTCGTCTCATGCCCGGCGAATTCGCTGGAAGAATTCTTCATTGAGCGCTACACCGCGTTTACCAGTCGCGGTTCACACCGAAGATATTTTCGCATCTGGCATCCGCCGTGGCTGCAAACCAAAATTGATTTGCGAATTTGCAACGACTCGCTGCTCATCAAAAATTTTCCCTGGTATCGCACCGCGAAATTCGTGGGCGCGAACTACGCGCCAGGCGCCGCATGCGTTTGGATGGGCCGGCCGCACAGAATTGCCAAACCAAACCCGTTTCTCCGCCCCGTCGCCCTTGCTCCCGCTTAGCTGAATGGCGGTGGGTAATCCACCCAACCGGAAGCCTGAAACCTTCCGGGCAACCCTCACGTCTGGTATGGTATGCTGAAGTCACTACCCAACGAGCGCTGGAACTTCACCACTGCAGCGCATTTGTTAAATCGGGCAGGATTTGGCGGTCCGCCGTCAGAAATTGAACAATTGGCAAGCCTTGGGCCGGAAAAAGCCGTTTCCAGCCTGATTGACTATGAGAAGATTCCAGATCACGGCACCAACCCGGAGTGGGCCAAGCCGGATCCGACGCGGGCAGATCGTCTTGCGGAAGCGCGCAAGGCCGATGAACAGACCCGGCGCCAGTTGTTGCAGGCAGAGCAGCGCACTCAACGCCAGCGTGGCGTGGAATTGAAGCACTGGTGGCTTTCTCGGATGGCCAAAGGCTCGCGGCCTTTGCAGGAAAAGATGACTCTGTTCTGGCATGGCCATTTTGCCACGAGTTCGGAGAAGGTGCGGGATGCCTACCTGATGTGGAAGCAGAATGACCTCTTCCGCCAGCAAGCAACGGGCAATTGGCTGCGGCTGCTGATCGCCATGGCCAAGGATCCCGCGATGCTGGTCTGGCTGGACCAGGCGCAGAGCCGGAAGGAGCATCCCAACGAGAATTTTGCGCGGGAAGTGATGGAGTTGTTCACCTTGGGAGAAGGACACTACACGGAAAAGGATGTCACCGAGGCGGCCCGCGCACTCACCGGCTGGAGTTACGATCGCATTAACCAGCAATTCATCGAACGCCGGCGAGCGCATGATGACGGAGTGAAGACGGTTTTGGGAAATACCGGCGATTTGTCCGGGGAGGATGTGCTGGAACAAATCGTCGCTCAACCGCAAGCGGCGCGTTTCATCACGGCCAAATTATGGAACTTTTTTGCCGGAGAAGATCCAGCGGATGACTTGGTGACGGCCTTGGCGGACGTCTTTCGCCGCTCAGGGAATGAATTCAAACCGTTGCTCAATGTCATGTTTCGCAGCGAGGAATTTTATGCCAGCTCGATCATTCGCAACCAGGTAAAAAGTCCGGTGCAATGGCTGGTGGGCAGCACGCGGATATTAGAACGGGAATTGCCGCCGCCATTTGTTTGTTTTGGTCTGACGCGAAACCTGGGACAGGATTTATTCGCGCCGCCCAACGTCAAGGGTTGGGATGGGGGATTAAGTTGGATCACCACCAACAATCTGCTCGCGCGCTATAATGAAGCGGCATTGCTGGTGCAGGGCGACACCTCCATGCTCAAGGGAATGAACATTGCTCCCAATCCAGCCGTGAACGGGCAGTTACAAAATCGCCTGCAAAACCTGCGGTTAAGACCAGTGGAGGCGGTCAAAATCCTGACCGAGGAGGAACGGAGTGACAAAGGCAAACTGATCGCCGCACTGGAAAAGCGGCTGCTGCAAGCCAAACTCAGTGAGAAACAGGAACAGACGCTGCAGGAGTATCTTAACAGCCAATCCAATCTGGACGAGGCGACCATCCTGAACGCCATCCGGCTGATGATGAGCACCCCTGAGTATCAATTGACCTGACAAATTAAAATCAATTTATGAACCCTGACAATTCATTGAAGACCCGGCGCGAATTCCTCCGCACGACCATGCTGGGCGGCGCGCTGTCCTGGACGGTGCCGGCATTTTTGGCAAACACCTTTTCCGTTTTGCAGAGCGAGGCGGCGGATTCCGCCACTCAAGTTGTCACCGGCAGGGATGCGAGCATTTTAGTGGTCCTGCAAATGGCAGGCGGCAATGACGGGCTCAACACGGTGGTGCCTTTCACAAATGACTTTTATCATCGAGCCCGCCCGCAAATCGGGTTATCAGCGAAGGAAGTGCTCAAGATCAATGAGGAAGTCGGTTTCCATCCAAGCCTGGCCGGTTTTAAAGAATTATACGATGGCGGGAATCTGGCGGTGATCCAAGGCATTGGTTATCCCAATCCAAACCGCTCCCATTTTCGGTCCACGGAAATCTGGCAAACGGCCAGTGATGCGGAACGAATTGAGAAATACGGCTGGCTGGGGCGCTACTTTGACAATGCTTGTGCGGGCGCGGATCCCACGGTCGGGGTAAATATCGGCCGTCAGATGCCACAGTCATTTTCGGCGAAGAACCCGGTGGGCATCAGTTTGGATAATCCCGAGAACTATCGATTCATCAGTTCCGATCGCAATCACAAGGAGGGGACCACGACGGAAGAATCCTACCGGAAGATGAATGAGCCGGAGGAGGGCATGGTGGCTGAAACAGGAGCAGACGCCAACGCGGGAGGCAGCATCGGCGCCATCAGCGGCACGACCGCACACAGCGGTTCCGCATTGGATTTCCTGGAACGCACCGCCATGGATGCACAGGTCAGTTCCGACAAGATTCGCGCCATCAGTCGGCGGGTGGAAAATCAGGCCAGTTACCCGCAGTCACAATTGGCCACGTCGTTGAAATTGGTGGCCCGCTTGATTGGCGGCGGCTTGCCCACGCGGGTTTATTACGTCTCGCAGGGCGGGTATGACACGCACACTAATCAAGTGAACGCCCAGCAACGGCTGCTCAAGGAGTTGGGCGATTCGGTGAAAGCTTTTACGGATGATCTCAAAGCCCAGGGCAATCTGTCGCGGGTGATGGTGATGACCTTTAGTGAATTTGGGCGTCGCCTGGCGGAAAATGCCAACGGCGGGACAGACCATGGCGCCGCGGCACCGATGTTTATCATTGGGAACAAAGTCAAAGCGGGACTCTTCGGAAAATATCCGAGCCTGGCGCCGACGGATTTGGTCAACGGGGACATCAAATACAACGTGGACTTCCGTTCCGTCTATGCCGGTGTGCTGGAAGGATGGTTGAAGACTTCCAGCGCGCCCATCCTGGGCCGCCAATTTCCGCCACTGCTCTGCGCCTGATTAATTAAGGGCTCCATTGCAAGGTTGCGGCAAACCGTTCGGTAACCTTATTATGGCGGGGTGAGTGAGCTGGTTCAACGCGTTGAAAAATCCATTGTCGATCGACGGCTGCTTTCGCGAGGTCAATCCGTGCTCGTGGCGGTTTCCGGCGGCTTGGATTCAATGGTCCTGCTGACGTTGCTGGCGCGGCTGTCCCGGGAGTATCATTGGAAACTTGCGGTTGCCCACTTCAATCATCAATTGCGTGGACGAAGCAGCGATGCCGATGAACGATTGGTGGAGCGAACGGCTAAAAAGCTCGGCCTGAAATTTGTGTCCGGTCGGGCAGACGTCCGAAAGCAGGCGAAGGAGCAGGGAATCTCCTTGGAAATGGCGGCGCGAAAATTGCGCCACGAATTTTTTGGCCAGGCCGCTGCCCGTTTGAAAATTCGCGTCATTGCTTTGGCGCATCATGCGGATGACCAGGTGGAACTTTTCTTCCTGCGCTTGTTGCGTGGCTCCGGCGGCGAAGGGTTGGCCGGGATGAAATGGCGAAATCCTTCGCCCCAAGCTTCAAGCATCCAATTAGTTCGTCCGTTACTTGACCAATCGAAGGCTGCCTTGCGGAGTTTTGCCGAAGAACAAGGAATCTCTTTTCGCGAAGATGCCACCAATTCTGTGTTGGATATTCAACGAAATGCCATCCGGCACGAACTGCTTCCACTACTCACCAAAAAATACCAACCGGCTTTGAGTCGGGTGATTCTCCGCCAAATGGATGTTCTGGGAGCGGAGGCCGATTATATCGCTCAGGAGGCCAGGCAATGGCTCAGAGCCCCTCAAGGAAAGCCTTTCGCAACATTGCCGCTCGCGGTTCAGCGTCGTTGCCTGCACCTCCAGCTCGCAACAGCGGGAATAATGGCAAATTTCGAGTTGATCGAGCAGCTTCGGGAGGCCGAGAATCGGTCGATTTGTGTTAATGAGTCGCTTCTGGTTTCTCGTGATCGCTTCGGTAGAATTCAAGTCCGCCCACTTGAAAAGTCAGTTTTTAACAAAAGCGCAAAAAACATTAAATTTGAGGGCAGGGGAGGGGTGTTGGGCGTTGATAGCGTGGAGATTACATGGTCAATTGAGAGCATGTCCAAAAGAGCATTTCGAGCTCCCAAGCGGGTGGTCAATTATGAACAGTTCGATGCCGATAAGGTGGGACAGCAGGCCATTCTGCGGCATTGGCAGCCGGGAGACCGGTTTCAGCCCATTGGCATGCCTTCCGCTATCAAGTTGCAGGACCTTTTTGCCAACCAAAAGGTCTTGCGCAGCCAGCGGCATCGGGTAATTGTTGGGGCAACAGCCTCGGGGGAACTATTCTGGGTGGAAGGGTTACGGTTGGCGGAACGTTTCAAGCTCGACAAAAACACCCATCGCCGGTTGAAATGGCGTTGGAAACGGTTATAATGAGCGGAGTTGTTTAATAACGCCTGCCATGTTAGCTTGGCAAAATTCAGTAATACGTAATAAAAATGTCTGACGATAATAGAAACCTAGACGATGACCGCCAACGGAAGAATGGCGACTTTAAAATGCCATCCCGCAATTGGGTGGTGTGGATTGCCCTCATTTGCGGTGTGCTTTTGATTGTGCTTTGGCACGGCCAAATGGATACGCAGGGCGAAATTGTAAGCCAGCACCAATTTGTGGCGATGGTCGATTCCAACCAAATTGTCAAAGCCACGGTAAAATTTAATCCGCAATCACCTTATCTGACGGAAATCAAGGGCACCTACTTTAAGACGGAAAAGGACGGAAAAAAGGCCGCCGTCGCCACCGCCTTCAAAACCAAGGTGCATCTGACGAACAAAGAAGTCAGCCAATTGCTTTCACGAGAAAACTTTGATGCGGAAGAGCCCAACACCATGTTGATGGGCGTGCTTTGGACGGTGCTGCCGTTCCTGGTCGTTGCCGCGTTCATTTGGTTCTTCTTCATCCGACAGATCAAGATGGCGGGCAAGGGAGCTTTAAGCTTCGGCAAGAGCAAGGCTCGGATGCTGGCCAAGGAGAAGAACAAGACCACGTTCAAAGATGTCGCGGGCGTGGAAGAAGCCAAGGAAGAGGTTTCCGAATTGGTCGAGTTTCTGAAGGATCCCAAGCGATTCCAGAAGCTGGGCGGCCGTATTCCAAAAGGCGTGCTGATGGTCGGCGCGCCGGGCACGGGCAAAACGCTGCTCGCCAAGGCAATTGCCGGCGAAGCGGATGCCGCATTCTTTAGCATCAGTGGTTCGGATTTCGTGGAAATGTTTGTCGGTGTCGGCGCCAGTCGTGTGCGTGACATGTTCGACCAGGCGCGCAAGAACACTCCCTGCCTGATTTTTATCGATGAAATTGATGCTGTGGGTCGCAGCCGTGGTCATGGCTTGGGTGGCGGCAACGATGAACGGGAACAGACGCTCAATGCCCTGCTCGTGGAGATGGACGGTTTCGATACGCAGGAAGGCATTATTATTATCGCGGCCACCAATCGTCCGGATGTGCTGGACCCGGCATTGCTCCGGCCCGGCCGTTATGACCGGCAGATCACTGTAAACCTGCCGGATGTACGCGGACGTGAGGCGATTCTCAAAGTCCACGCCAAGAACGTAAAGTTGGACCCGATCGTTGACCTGGGAATCATCGCGCGCGGCACACCGGGTTATTCCGGCGCTGAATTGGCCAATTTGTTGAACGAAGCCGCCTTGCTGGCCGCTCGCACGGGCAGAAAAGCTGTCGGGATGCTGGAGTTGGAAGAGGCGCGTGACAAAGTGCGTTGGGGACGCGAACGCCGCAGCATGGCCATGACGGATGAGGACAAGAAGTTTACCGCCTGGCATGAAGCAGGCCATGCCTTGGTCAATGTGATGCTCAAGCACACGCATCCATTGCATAAGGTCACCATCATTCCGCGCGGACAAGCCCTGGGCTCGACCATGTATTTGCCCAAGGACGACATTTTGAACCGTCGACGCAAGGAAATGTTGGACATTATCGCGGTTACCATGGCGGGACGCATCGCCGAGGAAATCGTTTCCGATGATATTTCCTCGGGCGCCATGGGCGACATCCAGCAAGCCACGCAAATGGCCCGTGCCATGGTTACCCAATGGGGCATGAGTGATAAGCTTGGCATGGTGCAGTATGGGGAAAATAACGAATACGTGTTCCTTGGTCGCGAGATGGCCCGCAGCAAGGACTACAGCGAAAACACGGCCCAGGATATCGATAATGAAGTCAAGCTGATCATTGACAATGCGTTCAAGGTCGCGCGGGAAATCATTGATTCGAATCGCGACAAGCTGGAAATGATTGCCAACGCGCTGCTCGAATTTGAGACCCTGGAAGGTTCGCAGGTGGAAGATATCGTCCGCATAGGCAAGTTTACTCCGCCACCGGAAGCGCCAAAAGTCGAACCGCCGGCTGGCGCTCAAGCAGCCACGCCCTTACCGGAAGTTCCGCCGAAACCCGCGCCTCCGCATTTGCCGGGGCTGGGTTCGGCCGCGCCGGCTGCAGCGTGACCGTTTGCAACCTAAAGAATTGAATCAGGGAAATGCGGACGAATAGTCCGCATTTTCTTTTTATGAAAGGTGGAAAAGCAGGTCTGGTGACTGTTTGCTCGTGATTGACTCACAGGCAAGCATTTTATTAGCCTTGTAGCCAATGATTATCGCGCCCTCTCTTCTGTCCGCCAATTTTGGCCGGTTCGCGAGTGAAACCGTGCGCGTCGACAAGGCCGGCGCCGATTGGCTTCATCTGGACATCATGGATGGCCACTTTGTGCCGAATCTTTCATTCGGCCCCCAAGTGGTTCGCGCGATCCGACCTTTCACCAAGAAGTTTTTTGATGCGCACCTGATGTGTTCGCGGCCGGAGATTCTATTGGAACCTTTTGCACAGGCTGGTGCCGACCAGATTAACATCCATGTCGAGTTGGGCGAGCAGGCGGTTACTCCGCTGCTGTGGAAGATTCGATCCTTGGGCAAGAAGGTCGGGCTGGCCATTAATCCACCCACAGCCATTGGCACCGTGCAGCCTTATCTGGACCAAATCGATGAATTGCTCATCATGACGGTGAATCCGGGTTTTGGCGGTCAGGCGTTTATTTATGAAATGCTGCCAAAGATACAGCAAGCGCATGCCTGGCGACGCGATCTCAAGCTTCATTACCGCATCGGGGTGGATGGCGGCATCAATTATAAAACCGCCGTCGAATGCGCGCGGGTGGGAGCGGATGCCTTCATCAGTGGCACCGGTCTTTTTGGCGAACGCAGCCTGAAGCGCGCCATCGCAAAGATGCGCAAGCTGGTCCTTCAAAATGCGCTCGCCAATGGCCTGGACCTGAATCACCGGCCGAATCCGGCTGAACAGGCGGCGCAATCCTGAAATAAATCAGCAAGTTTTCATTATGGCTAAGATCAAATTCGGAACGGACGGCTGGCGTGCGGTAATTGCGGAAGATTTTACGTTCACCAACCTGGAGCGGGTTAGCCAGGCAACAGCGGATTATTGGAAAGCCAATCCGATTCCCGGCACCGAACAAAAAGTCATCATCGGATATGACCGCCGCTTTCTCTCCAATGAATTCGGTCACCGCGTGGCGGAAGTTTTCGCCGGCAATGGCTATCAGGTGGTCCTGACCTCCGAGCCAACGCCAACGCCCGCAGTTTCTTTTGCTGTGAAGGAGCAAAAGGCCATTGGTGGCGTGATGATCACTGCCAGCCACAACCCGCCGGCGTTCAATGGATTTAAGCTTAAATCACATTTTGGCGGTCCGGCTGAGCCGGTTGTCTGTCAGGCGGTGGAATCGTTCCTGGACCGCAATCCGGTGCAAACGCAGGACTTGAATGCGGCGATCAAAGCGGGAAAGGCAGTGATCAAGAATATTCGTCCAGCCCATTATAAAGCGATCAAGGGACTGGTGGATTTTAAACTCATCGCTAAATCCAAGCTGCGTTTCGCTCATGAGGCGCTTTTCGGAGTTGGTGCGGGCTGTTTCAATGAATTATTGGCGGGGACCACCTGCAAAGTAACCACCTTGAACGGAGCGCATGATCCGTTGTTCGGCGGCATTAATCCCGAGCCGATCGCGAAAAATTATGTGCGTAGCGCGGCCTACCTTAAAAAGCATCCGCACGATATTTGCCTGGTGACCGATGGCGATGCCGACCGCGTGGGCGGCATGGATGGCCGCGGCAATTATCTCTCGACCCACCAATTAATCTGCCTCCTGTTGCATCACTTCGTGGTGAATCGCAAGGGCAGGGGACGTGTCGTCAAGGCGCTTACCACCACATCGATGATGGACAAAATGTGCGCCGCGTATGGGTTGGAGTTGGTGGAAACAGGCGTTGGCTTTAAATATATATGCGCGGAAATGTTGAAAGGGAATGTTTTGCTTGGCGCGGAGGAAAGCGGCGGCATCGGGTTCCCCGGGCATGTTCCAGAACGCGACGGCATTTTGGCGGGTTTGATGTTGCTGGAATTGCTGGCCACCGAGAAGGTTTCCATCAACAAATTGGTTGCCAATCTGGAAAAGCAATTTGGTCCGCATCGTTACGGCCGGATTGACACCCATTTCCCGCTGGAAAAGCGGGCTGCGTTAATGGATTACTGCGCCAAGAATCCCCCAGCCAAACTGCTCAGCTCACCGTTAGCCGAGATTAAGACTTATGACGGGGTGAAGTTTGTGGCCAAGGACGGCTCATGGCTGATGTTGCGCGGCTCCGGCACCGAGCCTATATTGCGCATCTATGCCGAGGCAAAGTCGGATATGGCCGCCCAAAAACTGCTCAAGTTAGGGGTGCAATTGACGCATCGGGTGTAGTCGGGCAGGGGAACGCCTGCATTGGCTTCGTAGATTGACCTTTTCTTAATATCATACACCGGTATCTTCTCACGGTATCTCTGGGCAAGCCCTCATATTTGGATTATGCTCATAATTAAGAGTTTGAACTGATGGACACGGCACATATTAGAAATTTCAGCATAATCGCCCATATCGACCATGGGAAAACGACGCTTTCCGATCGACTATTACATCGCACCGGCACCATTGCCACGAGGGAAATGGAAGACCAGTTGCTTGATTCCATGGACCTGGAGCGCGAACGGGGAATAACGATCAAAGCCCACCCGGTTACGATGAGTTACACTGCCAAGGACGGGCAGGTTTATGAATTGAATCTCATCGATACTCCCGGGCATGTGGATTTTTCCTATGAAGTCTCCCGGAGTTTGAGCGCTTGTGAGGGGGCGTTGCTGATTATCGATGCCGCGCAAGGTGTCGAAGCCCAAACGGTGGCCAATGTGCATTTGGCCATGAAGCAAAATCTGACCATCATTCCGGTCATCAATAAAATTGATTTGCCTCACGCCGATGTCGCGCAAGCAAAGGTACAATTGGAAGACATTTTAGCCATTCCGGCGGAATTAGCGATTCTCGCGAGCGCAAAAGAGGGGATTGGCATCGAGGACATTTTAGAAGCGATTGTGGCGCGCATCCCGGCACCCAAGCCAACCGGCGCAGCGTCGTTTCAAGGATTGGGCTTCGATTCTTATTTCGACACCTACAAAGGCGTGGTGACTCACGTGCGCGTGTTCAACGGAGAATTGAAGGCGGGCATGCAGGTGAAATTGTTGCATTCCGGCAAAAATGTCGAAGTAAAAGAGGTCGGCAGTTTTAATCCCAAGCCTTACGTCCGCGAGAAATTGGAAGTTGGCGAAACCGGCTATTTTACCGCGAACATCAAGAGTCCCAAGGATGTGAAGATGGGCGACACGCTGACCGATGCGCGTAATCCATCGCCGGCGTTGCCAGGATTTAAGGAAATTCAACCAATGGTGTTCAGCGGTATTTACCCGATTAATACCGCGGATTACGAACATCTCAAAGCCAACCTTGGCAAATTGCAGTTGAATGATTCTGCTTTTGTTTACCAGGCGGAAAGCTCGGTGGCGTTGGGCTTCGGTTTCCGTTGCGGCTTTCTCGGTCTATTGCACCTGGAAATCGTCCAGGAACGGCTGCGTCGCGAATACGACATGGACATCATCGCGACATATCCCAGTGTGGTCTATCACGTGACCATGAACGACGGCACGATCAAGGATGTGGACAATCCAGCTTTCCTGCCCGAGGTGAATTATATCCAGAAAATTGAAGAGCCCATGGTCAAGGCCTTTGTCATCTGCCCCAACGAATATATTGGCGACATGATGGCGTTGATTTCCGAGAAGCGTGGGGCTGTGGATCACACGGAAACTTTGGATGCGCGCCGCGTCATGCTGACCAGCCTGGTGCCGTTGAATGAAATCTTGATTGATTTCCATGACCGCATCAAAAGCACCACCCGCGGATTCGGGTCCATGGATTACGAGCATGCCGCCTACACGGAGTCTGACATGGTCAAGCTTGATATGCTGGTCAACGGCGAATTCGTGGATGCCTTTTCCTGCATTGTGCATCGCTCCAAAGCGGAGAGCAGGGGACGGGCGTTGGCCGCCAAGCTCAAAGAGGTGATTCCCAAGCAACAATACGCCGTTGCCATTCAGGCCGCGATTGGCGGTAAGTTCGTCGCTCGTGAAACCGTCAGTGCCATGCGCAAGGATGTCACGGCCAAATGCTATGGTGGCGACATTTCCCGTAAGCGCAAGTTGCTGGATAAACAGAAAGAAGGCAAAAAGCGCATGAAGGCTTTCGGCTCGGTGAATATTCCCCAGGAAGCGTTTATTGAAGTGCTCAAGGCCTGATTTTGGGCTTCACGATTTATGAATTTTAAATGGTTTGGTTCGCGAACGTCGCGGCAGGCACTAGACATGCAAAAGCATGTCCGTAAAATGCTGAACGCCCAGCGCGACATTCTTTCCCCCCAGGCGGTCAGCAGCGTGGAGGCGGCCTTGCGGGATGTCAGCCAGGCCCGCCAGGGAAAAGCAGATGAGGAGACGCTCAAAAAGCAGATGGCAAACCTGGAAACGGCCGCCAATAAATGGCTCAAGCCTTATCCCCATGCCGGCATACGGGAAAATGTGGAGGTATTGCTGGTGGCGCTGGCTGTGGCCATGAGCATCCGCACATTTTTTCTGCAACCGTTCAAGATTCCAACGGGCTCCATGCAGCCGACCTTGTTTGGAGTGACGCCCGAACGCTATTCCGGAAACCAGTATGATTTGAAAATTCCGGGTCCCGTGAAACGTTTTCTTGAGTCGTGGATTCAGGGAAATTCTTACTACAACATCACCGCGCCGGAAGATGGTGAATTGCAAAGGGTCAATCGGCCGCAGCGGCTCTTATTGTTCAATCTCAAGCAGGAATATGAGTTTAATAATAAATGGTACACAGTTTGGTTTCCGGCGGATGAATTGTTTGACCGGGCTGGCTACCGGGTTGATTACAACGGGTCTGTGATTGATGCGCCGCCGCTGAAGGCTGGCGAACCCCTGGTGAAACTTAAAGTCGTGGCGGGTGATCATTTGTTCGTGGATCGCATGAGCTATAATTTCCGGCATCCCAAGCGCGGCGAAATCATTGTCTTTGAAACCAGAGGCATCAACGGATTGCCACAGGACCAATTCTATATCAAACGACTCGTGGCGCTGGGCGGCGAACGGGTTCAACTGGGCAAGGATCGGCATTTAGTCATTGATGGCAAGCGTCTGGATGCCACCACGCCGCATTTTGAAAAGGTCTATAGCTTTGATCCCGCCACGCCACCCATGGAGAGCCAATTCTCCGGCCATGTCGATGGTCCGCGCCTCGCGCCACTTTTTACCGATAGTCCGGATGGTGTGGTTCAGGTACGCACAAATCATTACATGGTGATGGGTGATAATACGATGAACAGTTTGGATTCCCGTGCGTGGGGCGATTTTCCACGTGAGAACGTCATAGGGAAATATCTATTCGTCTATTGGCCATTCAGCGAGCGCTTCGGCTGGAATGCGCGTTAAAGGCTGGATTGAGCTAATTCCCGGAAAGGTAAATACATTCGCACAATGTTGGTTATATTTAATACAATTGTGCGTATTTCGGCCCTTTTGGGCTTTCCGGCTGGTTATTGGGTTTCGGGCTGATTTCATCAATTCAACCTCCAATCAGGCAATCCTGAACGTTTCCAAGCCTGGTCAGTGCTTC
Organism: Pedosphaera sp.; assembly: GCA_028293325.1. Lineage (GTDB taxonomy): Bacteria > Verrucomicrobiota > Verrucomicrobiia > Limisphaerales > Pedosphaeraceae > JAQGOT01. The sequence continues at coordinate 32,658 of JAQGPA010000212.1, forward strand.
AACGCCACACCGTAAACCTTCACGTACTGCTCAACGACCCGTTCCCATGAGAAATCGGCGCTCATGGCGTTTTTGCGGTAGTGTTGCAGCAGTTTGGGTTCTTTATAAAGCACCAGTGCCTTGCGCATGCCTTTGGCGAGGGCGCGCGCCGTGTATTCGGTAAATTTGATGCCGTTGGCTTTTTCAGTGTCTTCAGAGATATCCACGACGGTGTCATCAAGCCCGCCGGTGACCCGGACGATGGGAATAGTTCCGTAGCGCAAACTATACATCTGGTTTAGCCCGCACGGTTCGAATCGGGACGGCATCAAATAGAAATCAGAACCCGCCTCAATCCGATGGGACAAGCCTTGGTCGAACCCGATGCGGACCCGAACCTTGGTCGGATGCCGTTTAGCCAGTTCACGATAAGCCTTTTCATATTCCGGCGAGCCGCTGCCTAGCAAAGTAAACTGGATTTGGCTGCTGAGCATTTCCTCCAGGGCGCCAAGCTGTATGTCCACACCTTTTTGATCTGCCAACCGCGTGATGCTCCCAAACAGCGGAATGTTTGAGTCCACCGGCAAACCGAGTTCCGCCTGCAACGCCAACTTATCCTTTTGCTTGCCGGCCGGGTTGCGGACGGAAAAAGGATGCGGAAGGTAGGAATTCTTTGTGGTGTTCCATTCCTCGTAATCCACACCATTCAGAATGCCGAAGAGCGACGACTGCCGTTTGCGCAATAGTGCATCCAACCCACAGCCATATTCCGGGGTGGTGATTTCACGAGCATAACGCGGGCTCACCGTGGTGACCGTGTCAGCATAGGCGATGCCGGCTTTGAGGCAGTTCAATTTGGCGTGGAACTCGAGGCCGTGGAGATTGAAATAATCGAGGGGCAGATTCGTCAGCGCAAATTGCGCGGGCGGGAACACGCCCTGGTAGGCCAGATTATGAATGGTGAGGCAGGTGCGCGGCTGGGTCTCCCAGCCTTCGCGCAACGCTTGATGCTGGATCAGGATGGGCACCAGTGCCGCCTGCCAGTCATGGACATGGACGATTTCCGGCTGCCACGGCAAGTATCTGGCGAGATGGACGATGGCCTTGGAAAAAAAGATGAACCGCTCAGCGTTATCTGGAAAATCGATGCTGTTCTTTTGGTACAGACCGGCACGTTGATAAAATCCAGGATGATCTATAAAATAGACCTTTGATTTCTTGCTTAAGTCCAGCACCCAAACGTCGGCTGAGACGTAGTTGGGGCCGAGCGGCAAGTCCATTTGCCAGTCGAGCTTTTTCATTTGCGGAAAACGCTCGCGGATGCCCCAGTAAAGCGGCGTGACAACACCGACCTGGTGTCCCGCGCGATCCAGCGTCTTGACCAGTGCGCCGACCATGTCCGCGAGACCTCCGGTTTTGGAATACGGGTGGATTTCGCTGCTGCCGAGCAGGATTTTCATACGACTAATTGATTACAGTCCTGGTCAAGCCTTGATCCTGTCACTTTTCAGATACGGTTGCAACGCGGCCGGAATTGTTACGCTGCCATCGGGTTGTTGATGAGTTTCCACCAGCGCCACGAACAGACGGGCCAGCGCCGTCCCGCTCCCGTTCAGAATATGCGGGAAGCGATTTTCGCCCGCCTCGGCTTTGAAGCGCAGGTTCATGCGCCGGGCCTGATAATCTTCGCAATTGGAGCAGCTCGAAACTTCCAGGTAGGTCCCCTGCCCTGGCGCCCAGACTTCAATGTCGTACGTCTTGGCGCTCGCGAAACCCATGTCGGCCGTGCAAAGTTGAATCACGCGATAATGTAATCCGAGTAACTGCAGGACTTTTTCCGCATCACTCACCAGCTTTTCCAATTCATCATAACCGTTCTCCGGCTTGACGATCTTGATTAATTCAACCTTGTCGAATTGATGCACGCGAATCATGCCCCGCGTGCCCACACCGGCTGCGCCCGCTTCCGCGCGGAAGCAAGGGCTGTAGGCGCAATAATATGTGGGCAACTGGCGTTCCGCCAGAATCTCCTCACGATGAATATTGGCCACCGGGGCTTCCGCCGTCGGCAGAAGGTAAAGCTGGCCCAGAGTATTGTTGTCCTCGCCTTCCCGCACCGCGTAGGCCTGGTCGGCAAACTTCGGGAATTGTCCCACACCCACCATGCACTCGCGCGAAATGACATAAGGCGGCGACACTTCCGTATAGCCGTGCTGGGTGGTATGCAAGTCGAGCAGAAATTGTATCAACGCCCGTTCCAGTCGCGCACCCCAATTCGTGTAAAGCAGGAAACCGCTGCCGGAGAGTTTTGCGCCGCGCGCAAAGTCCACAAGCTTCAAACTTTCACAAAGCTCGACGTGAGACTTGGGCTTGAAATCGAAGGTGGCCTTGTCGCCCCAGGTTCGCATGACCGGATTATCCTCGGCGGTCTTGCCGATGGCCACAGACTCGTGTGGAAGGTTTGGGAGCCGCAAAAGTATTTCATCCCGCGCCGCTTCGGCAGCAGCGGCCTGTTTGTCCAATTCGGTGATTTTATCCCCCAAGTCGCGAGTTTCTTTTTTCTTGGCCTCGGCCTCCTCAATTTTCTTTTGGCCCATGAGCGCGCCAATTTCCTTGGACACCCGGTTGCGCTGGGCTTTCAGCCCCTCCACTTCGGCGAGGAGTTTGCGGCGTTGCTCATCCAGCTTTAGGAGTTCATCAATCCGGGCTTCGTCCCCTGCCCCGCGCGTGGCGAGCCGTTGGCGGACAAGATCAGGTTGTTCACGAATCAGTTTGATGTCGAGCATCGCGGCATTATAGGAAGCAAACTCCGCAGGGCAAGCGGGATTGATTCCGAGCAATTTAATTACATCGCCAAATCTGGCCTCAAATCATCGCCCCGCGACCCAAGCACCGGTGCGACGGAAGCCGTTCCTGCCTGTAATTTAACCGCTGCCTCCTCCATGTGCCATCGACAATGCTTTCGTGTTTGGCTGACGGCCAGGATGCTTTCAAGCGTTTGCGTCCAATCCCGCTTGATTTGTTCGGGATCATACCCGGGGAATTTGCGGTATAAATCGACGTTCAGCGAATCTCCGGCCTTATTCAAGGCCGCCAGCAGTTCGCCAACATGCCGACGAACCGTCTCGGATTTGTCCTGGCGTGGTGAGTTGACACAGATCCCAAACCGCCAAAACCATTGCGCCGTTTCATCGGAGACGGGGGTCAAAACGGCGGCGGTTTCCAAAAACACCCCAAAGTCAGGCATTCGTATGCCTTCAAAAACCAGCGGATGAATTCGAGTTGCCTTGATTGCCATACACGATTGCAGATGAAACCCAATGAGTGCTTACAATGGCCAGTCAGTCTCCACGCCCATTGATGAAACACCGAGTTCCCATCCAAATCAAGCCAATATTCGCGCGCGCAACGTCCGTAACTCCACCGGGATAAGTTGACGTTGTCCCAACTCCTCCGTATAAAGGTCGACAACGCCACCACCTTGATGGACCTAAAAACCCAGATTCTTCGATTTGAGAGGACCGCAACTGAGAATCCGGCTATTATTGCCTTGATTGTAGTCTTTGCCATTGCCCTGGCATTTGTCGCCATAATCGTAGTTGATGCTGCAATGGCTCGCCGGCGGAAAAGAGATCGCCGGCGCGGAAAGTGAATCAATAGCGCCCTTTTGTGTCACTGCCCCCTTTACCTTCCGGCATAGAAGCCAAAACGTTCTACGATACACCGGCGCCGGCGCATTTATCTGGTTGAAAACTCCGCCCGCAGACGTCAAATTCATTCCATGCAATCTGTTTTTACAGGACCTGTTTACGTAGTGCGGGATAACATCGATACTGATCAGATCATCCCGGCACAATATCTGAACCTTGTACCCACGATCGACGAGGAATATATCAAGCTTGGCACTTACGCCCTTTGTGGTCTGCCCGATTCTCTTTATCCGACCCGCTATGTCGAGGAAGGCCAGCTTGACAGCAAGTATCCCATAGTCGTCGCCGGACGTAACTTTGGCTGCGGCAGTTCGCGAGAACACGCCCCCATCGCCATGGGCTCGGCGGATTGCAATATCGTCCTGGCGGAGAGTTTTGCCCGCATCTTTTTCCGCAATTGCGTGGCCACAGGCGAACTCTATCCCTGTGAATGCAAGGATCGTCTCTGTGACGTGTTGAAAACGGGCGATGTGGTTACCGTGGACCTGGATGCCGCGACGGTGACCGTCCAGCAGACGGACAAGGTCTATTCCTTTAAGCCACTCGGTGACGTCCGCCCGGTGGTCGATGCGGGAGGCCTTTTCAATTATGCGCGTCAATCTGGGATGATTGCGGCACGAGGCTAGTCTGAGCCATTGCCTTTATCCTTGGGGCAAAGGCCGCCGCAGCTTAAGGATCTGATACTTGAACCTGCTTCCCTACCCTCGCTCATTGCGCCGCCAGTCCGGCACATTTCTTTTGCCGGCGCGGTCAACCGTATATTTTGAAAACGGTCCGTCGAGGGAGACGGTGCTACTGCCGCTCGCCAAACGGCTGCAAGCGGCAGCCAAGGTCGCGGGAGTTGAACTGAAACTGATCAGCAGGCCAACAAAAGATTCGAGTTCCGCAATTCAGGCCACTCGTAGTGAGGACATTCCCAACGGTCCAGCCGCTTATACGCTCACCATTAACACGCAAGGCGTAAGCATTCAGTACCGGGAAGAAGAAGGCTTGCGAGCCGCAATTGCGACGTTGCGCCAGTTGCTGCGTGAATATGGACGGCGGTTGCCTTGTCTCATCATTCACGACCACGCTGACTTTCCGAAGCGTGGAGTGATGTTGGACATTTCCCGTGGCCGTGTGCCCCGGCTCAAAACACTGCTTGGGCTGGCGGATAAGCTGGCTGATTTCAAGATCAATGAATTCCAGCTTTATACCGAGCATACATTTGCCTATCGCAACTACAAACCGGTTTGGCGGGATTGGGGCGCGCTGACCGGCAAGGAAATACAAAAGCTTGATGCCCATTGCCGCCGTCTGGGCATTGAACTCGTGCCCAACCAAAATTCGTTTGGCCATATGCGTTATTGGCTGGAGCATCCACCGTTGCGAAAGCTGGCGGAAACCAGTGAACCATGGCCGGACCATGGCGGCGCATTCCTGCGTTATCCTTCCACGCTGGCGCCAACGCATCCGGGAACTCTGCCATTTCTCCGCAAACTATATGACGAGTTGCTTCCTAATTTCACCAGTTCGCGCCTGAACGTTGGCTGTGATGAGACCTGGGACCTGGGACGCGGCCAAAGCAAGCGGCTTTGTGAAACCAAAGGCAAGGGCCGGGTTTATCTGGATTTTCTAAAGAAGATTTACCGCGAAATCAAGAGCCGCAAAAGGCAAATGATGTTTTGGGGAGACATCATTCTGCATTACCCGAAGCTGGTTCGCGAGTTACCCAAGGATGTCATCGCGTTGAATTGGGGCTACGAATCCAGCCATCCGTTTGAGCGCGAGGCGGCGATTTTTGCCCGTTCCAAGGTGCCTTTCTACGTCTGCCCAGGCACCTCCAGTTGGATGACCCTGATTGGACGGCATGACAATGCCTTTCCAAATTTGCGGCGAGCGGCTGCCGTGGGCCGTAAACACGGGGCCATCGGGTATCTCAACACCGATTGGGGCGATGGCGGGCACCCGCAACCATTGGCGGTGAGCTATCTTCCCTATCTGGTCGGCGCTGCGGTCAGTTGGTGTGCGCAGACATACGATGAGAAACTTTTGATCCCAGTTGCGAATCGTGACATCTTTCAGGACCCGACCGGCCAGGCTGGAAAAACCGCCTACGCGCTCGGCTTCGCGCATCGCCAATTCAAATATTTGTTGCCCAACGCAACGCCCTTCGGAGTCGTCATTGCCGCACCCAAACCGGAAATGCGCGAATTGTTTTGCCATAACGGCTTGAAACAATACGCCCGGATTCCCGGCAAAAATATCCGGAGCGCATTAAAGGCGGTCGAAGCCCAGCGTTCGCTTTTGCGTCGGTCCCGCCCCGAGTCACGCGAGGCTGGAATTTTGGTCGCTGAGCTGGATCTTGCCGCTCGCATGGCCGCTCAATCCTGTAAATATATGCTTTGGCAACAGGCACTGGCGACAAACCACCCAGCTACAGCCAGAGCTTTAGCTGATCGTGGTATGGCTGAGTTGAAACAACTTGACCAGGAGTTCAACCTTTATTGGCCTACCCGCAACAAAAGCGGGACAAAAAAATCCTCAAGCTTCCTGCGCTGGCGCATCGACGATTATCGTCGCGGCATTCTCCATTTCCCGCCTGCCATTATAGCAAAAAAGGGTTAAGCGCTCTCCGCTTTGCACCACAATTCAAAAGGAACTGGCATTGCCGGTCCCTTTGCGTTAAATCAGCATTGTGAATGCAAATCCTCTGATCGCTGATCTGCGCCGGGAATATACACTGGCCGGCCTGCGTCGCGCCGAGCTGGAGAGCGACCCAATGTTACAATTTCATAAATGGTTTCGCCAGGCCCTCGATGCCAAACTTTCGGAACCGAATGCCATGACCCTGGCGACCGCCGATAAAACCGGCCAGCCTTCGGCACGGATCGTGTTGCTCAAGGGGGCGGACGAGCGCGGATTTATTTTCTTTACCAATTATGAAAGCCGGAAGGGACACGAACTGGCTCAGAATCCCCATGCCGCCCTGGTTTTTTTCTGGCCCGAACTCGAGCGGCAAATTTGCATTGCGGGAGCCATCAGCAAAGTTTCGCGGGAAGAATCGGCCACTTACTTCAACAGTCGTCCCAAGGGAAGCCGAATAGCGGCTTGGACATCCAGCCAGAGCGAGGCTATCGCGGATCGTGCGGTGCTCGAGAAGCGGTTGGAACAATTGAATGCCAAGCATCCCGGCGAAGAAGTCCCACTGCCATCTTATTGGGGCGGATACTGTGTCGCGCCTAATCGCATTGAATTCTGGCAAGGCCGCCCCAACCGGTTGCATGATCGCTTTTGCTATTATAAGCAGCCAAACCAGAGCTGGTTGATTGAACGGCTCTCGCCTTAAATCGATTAAAGGTTCACCTGTGATTTTTGGCTGTTCAAGAAAGCCTTCCAATCCGCTTCCGTATCGACATCCGATAACTCACGGAGAATCTTGACGGTTAGCCCCACTGCCCCGGCACGCGCCAAGGTGTCGCGGAAAACTGTGGTTGTGCTCCAAGCCATTTCCGAAAATAAAACGGGCTGTGGTTGCCGCAAGCCGATCAGCCAATACCCGCCATCAGTTGCCGGGCCTAGGACAACGTCGTCTGTTTCCAAGGCGGCCCAGGCGGAGTGAATATCCTCCGGGCTAACGACTGGACAATCAGAGCCGATAATCACCACGCGTTGTGTTCCACGCATGAACGATTCCACAAATGCCGAGTGCAAACGGTCGCCTAGGTCGCCCGATGCTTGCGGGCGAACTTGCCATCCTGGCCGTGTCCAGCCTTGAATCTCTCCCTCCGCATCCACCGGTGTATAATACAGACAGACATCTTGAACCGAGCCAATGCGGGCAAGTAGGGTTTTAACCAATTGCTGATACGCGGCACATGCGCCATTCTCGTCCAAGGCCGGGATGAGCCGCGTTTTGACCTGGCCGGAACGCGGCGCCTTAAGGAAAATGAGCAGTTGTTGGAATAACATTGTAAAACCGATGATACCGTGATATCTTGCGGCAGTTAAATTCCTGACCATCAAGGGAACTCTAACGCATAAAATAACAAGCCGTTTTGGATGGGGCTTATGTGTGGCGGTTGATTACTCGCACTCCCCTGCTCTCTGACGGACCTCTGCTTCATCCTGTCCATTGCCTCCAGGCATGGGCTGGAAGGGAGCCCTATCAAAAACCCGCTTGAAAAGAGAACTTCAAAAATCTGCACATATGAAAGGTATTTTAAAGACCGGCGTTTGTTCGATCCTTTTCTTTGCCCTCATTGCGTCTCATTCCGCCCGGGCGCAAATGGCACTTGGTGGTTCGGAGACGAATGCGCCAAATCTGCTGGAAGATAATTTTCGCAGCGGCCGGTTTGAGGCAACTTTGGCGGCCGGTCCATTATTTTCCCCGGTCGGCTCTCAGAATCGTCCCGTACTAAATTATGCCATTGGAGCCTTTCAGTTAGGCTACATGCTCACTGAACCGGGCCACGGCGGCTTCTTTCGGGGAAACTTTGAATTCGTGCCGGAAGCGTTTGGCGCTGGGATTACCAAAGGAAAGGGCAACTACATCGCCGGAACAACCTTGTGGGGACGGTACAATTTTATCCAGCGCGGCTGGCACGTGACACCCTATGCGCAGCTCGGCGCCGGTTTTGAGTTTACGGATCTGGACCGTTCCATGCTCGGCCAGTCCTTTAATTTTAATTTGGATGCCGCAGGGGGATTACGTTACTTCATCGCGCGCCGCTGCTCACTCAATCTTGAATATCGCTTTCAGCACTTCTCCAATGCCGGCCTGTCACGGAAGAACGTGGGCGTTAATGCCCAAGGCCCCGTTCTCGGAGTGTCCTGGTTTTTCTAGAAGCTACTTGGGCGGCTCGACGACATCGACTTCAACGTCCTGCTTTTCCTCGCTGATGACCGGCGCAATGGCTTGAAGTTTATCGGTTGCATCCAACTCGATGAGCTTGACGCCCTGGGTGTTTCGTCCCGCTTCCCGGATATCGCCGACCCGGGTCCGGACCATTTGACCACCGAAGGTGATCAGCATGATTTCGTCAGAATCCCTGACCGCCAGCGCACCCACGACGCCACCGGTCTTGTCGTTGGTTTTCATGGTGATAATGCCCTTGCCACCACGTGACTGCGCCCGGTATTCGCCAAAGTCCGTTCGCTTACCAATGCCGTTTTCGCCTGCCACCAACAAGGTGGCATCCGGCACGATGACCGAGAGGGCCACCACCGCATCGGTTTTCTCCAAGGTAATCCCGCGCACACCGCCGGCGGCACGGCCCATGGATCGGACATCCGATTCTGAGAAACGGATGCTCATCCCTTCCCGCGTAATTAATACCACGTCGTCGCCAGGATCGCTTACCTGCCCGTTCTCCTCCACCTTGCTGCCGCGCGTCAGCTTCACTTCAATCAGCGCATCCCCTTGATCGATGGTGATGGCGATAATGCCGCCTTTGCGAACATTCGCAAAATCGCCGAGCGACGTTTTTTTGACGGTACCTTTGTGCGTGGCAAAGAAAAGTTCCCCGGGCTGGCTCCAGGTCTGATCTTCCTTGTTGGAGCCATTCCGGGAACCAATGCGGATCAGTGCCGCAATTTTTTCCTCGGCCTTTAACTCCAATAAATTGGCAATGCTGCGCCCCTTGGCGGCCCGGCCCATGTCCGGAATCTCATGCACACGTTCCACATAAACCCGCCCGGTATTCGTAAAGAACATTAAATAATCGTGCGTGCTCGCGGTAAAGAGATGCTCGATGAAGTCATCCTTTTCCCCGTCCGCAGTGGAGCCTTCGCGCGTAGTCATCCCGATCACGCCCTTGCCGCCGCGGCGTTGCGCGCGATAAGAACTGACATTGGTCCGCTTGATAAGCCCGCTGTGAGTGATGGTGATGATGACCCCTTCGTTGGCAATCAAATCTTCGATGGCAATCTCGCCTTCATCCGGCACAAGATCGGTCAGGCGCGGAGTGGCGTACTTTTCCTTAATCGCCAGCAATTCCTGCTTGATGATGGCCAACACACGGGCTTCCTTGGCCAGGATGTCCATGAGGTCCTTGATCCGGGCGATAAGCTCCTTGTATTCAGCCCTGACCTTGTCGATTTCCAAGCCAGTCAACTGGTAGAGACGCAGGTCCAAAATGGCATTGGCCTGCACCTCACTGAAGGCGTAACGCCCACTCGTCAACCGGGCTTCGCTGCGGATCAGGATGCCGATCTTTTCCACCTGTGTCCGAGCGAATTCAAATGCCAGCAGCTTGATCCTGGCCTCTTCACGGTTCGCGGAAGAGCGGATGATGCGGATGAATTCATCCATGTTGGACAGCGCAATCAAATAGCCGTCCAGGATTTCTGCCCGCTCTTCAGCCTTGCGCAACTCAAACCTGGTGCGGCGAATGACCACTTCGCGGCGATGCTCAATGTAACAATTAATGAGTTCCTTGAGATTGAGCGTCTTAGGACGGCCATGATCAATGGAGAGTGCGTTAACCGCAAAACTGCTTTCCAGTGCCGTAAACTGATAAAGATTGTTAATCACCACCTTGGGGATGGCATCCCGCTTTAACTCGATCACCACGCGGGTGTTTTCGTCAGATTCATCCCGGATGGCGGTGATATCGCCAATGGTTTTCTCGTTCACCAAATCCGCAATCCGCTCGACCAAAACCGCTCGGTTAACGTTGTACGGGATTTCGGTGATGATGATTTGCTCACGGCCACCCTTGAGTTGCTCGACGCCGACCTTGCCGCGAACTTTCAAGCTCCCACGACCGGTTTCAAAATACTTTTTAATTGGATCCACGCCACAGACCATGCAGCCCGTCGGGAAATCCGGCCCTTTCACGTGCTTCATCAATTGGGCGATCGTGATGTTAGGATTATCAATTTGGGCGCAGATGCCATCAATGACTTCGCCCAGATTATGGGGAGCCATGTTCGTGGCCATGCCCACGGCAATGCCGGTGCCGCCGTTGACCAGCAGGTTGGGGAAAGCTGCGGGAAACACGGTGGGTTCGGTCCGTGTTTCGTCGTAGTTCGGAACGAAATCAACGGTGTCCTTATCCATGTCTTCCATCAGGGCGGCGCCCAGATGGGTCATGCGCGCTTCGGTATAACGCATGGCGGCCGGTGGATCGCCTTCGACCGAGCCGAAATTACCCTGCCCGTCCACCAACCGCTCGCGCATCGCCCAAGGTTGGGCCATGTGAACGAGCGTAGGGTAGATGACGGCTTCGCCGTGCGGATGATAATTACCGCTGGTATCGCCGCAAATCTTGGCGCATTTACGATGCTGCCGGTTCGGAAACAGCGAGAGATCGTGCATCGCGTAAAGGATGCGGCGCTGGGACGGTTTCAAACCATCGCGCACGTCCGGCAGCGCGCGGGAAATGATCACCGACATCGAATAATCCAGGAACGAATTCTTGATTTCTTCGGCGACGTTGATTTTGGCGATTTTTTCGTTGGCCGCGTACTGCGGAATATTAGCCACTGGCAAGCTGCTATCGTCTTTCGTATCAGGCATAATGAAAAAGTTGAGAAAATTCTGATTTACCAAGGTCGCGGTTCCGCCGGTGTGCGGACCGCGATTATAACTTCGATTTAAATATCCAAATTGCGCACGTTAAGCGCGTTGTCCTCGATGAACTGGCGGCGGGGCTCGACTTCGTCCCCCATCAACTTGGTGAACATTTCCTCTGCTTCGACCGCGTCCGTCAAATCCACCCGCAGCAGCTTCCGCTTGTTCGGGTCCATGGTCGTTTCAAACAACTGGGAGGGATTCATTTCACCCAGCCCCTTAAAACGCTTGATTTGCAGACCCCGCCGGCCCACTTCGATAATGCTGTCGAGGATTTCGGCAATGGAGAAAAGCGGCTTGACGGTCTCCCGTTCCCCTTCCCCTTCCAGTAATTCGAACAACGGTTTATCCTGGGCGGAGTAATGCTCCACACTGAGCCCCTTGCGGCTTAACTGGCCCAGCAACTCGGCAATGGATTTGCTCTCGTGCAATTCCACATGTCGGGCGCGGCGCGAGGGTCCCTCCTTGGCTTTCTCGATGATATCAGTATCACCCTCTTCACCAAACAACCTAAGGTCGGGATTCTCACTGCTGAACTTGGCCAACTCTTCCTCGGTATGGAAGTAACTGGCGGTTTCATCGTTGCCGGAGCGGACTTTGACCAAATGTCGCGGGAGTTCGCCGGTCTTGGAGTTGCGGTGTTCGATATAATCACTGAAATCACCGCCATGACGCCGGATGCCTTTGGAATACTTGTCCAGGGATTCCAGCAACTCCAGAATCTCCGCCAGTTGTTTCTGCGATATTTCCTTTTCGTCCGCCAGATTGCGCAGGCGCACTTCCTCGGTCCCGATTTGAATCAGAATTCGGTTCAACTGCGCATCGTCATCCACATATTCCACGCGCTTCTTGCGGCTGATCTGATAAAGCGGCGGTTGGGCGATATAAACATACCCGCGTTTGATCAATTCGGGCATCTGCCGATAGAAGAAGGTCAGCAGCAGGGTGCGAATATGCGAGCCGTCCACATCGGCGTCGGTCATGATGATGATTTTATGGTAGCGCAATTTTTCGATATTGAACGCGCCTTCCCCTTCCCCATCGCCAATGCCGGTACCCACGGCGGTAATCATGGTGCGAATTTCGTTATTCTGCAGCACCTTGTCCAACCGCGCCTTCTCCACGTTGATCAGTTTGCCGCGAATCGGCAAAATAGCCTGGAACTTACGATCCCGACCCTGCTTGGCGGAACCACCGGCAGAGTCACCCTCGACGATATAGACTTCAGTGTTCGCGGGGTCACGGTCGGAACAATCGGCGAGTTTGCCCGGCAGACCGCCGCCAGTCAGGGCGCTCTTGCGGACGGTTTCACGGGCTTTGCGGGCCGCTTCGCGCGCGCGCGCCGCCAGCAGGCTCTTATCGAGCACTTTCTTGGCAATGGGCGGATTGGCGTCGAAAAAGCTCATCAAGCCTTCATAGACAATCGAGGAAACCACACCGTCGATTTCCGTGTTCACCAGCTTGACCTTGGTTTGAGACTCAAAACGGGGATGTGGCAATTTCACGCTCAGGACGCAGACCAAACCTTCACGGACATCATCACCAGAAATGGCGGGGTCTTTTTCCTTCAGCAATTCGTTTTGCCGGGCATACGTGTTAATGGCGCGGGTCAGCGCGGTGCGGAAACCGGTCAGGTGCGTGCCGCCATCCGGGTTGGGAATGGAGTTTGCGAAGCAGAGGATTTGATCGGTGTAGCTGTCCGTGTATTGCATCACGCAATCGACGAAGACATCATCATCCTTGTTTTCCACCTTGATGCTGCGCTTGCCGTTCAGCGCAATCGGCTTGGGATGCAACGGTTGCTTGTTCTTGCTGAGCTGGCGAACGAATTGATCGATGCCATCCTTGTAGAAAAAGGTTTCAGACTTGTTCTCGCTCCGCTCGTCCACCAGCGAAATTTCCACACCGGGATTCAAGAAGGCCAGTTCCCGCAGGCGGTTGGCTAAAATATCGAACTTAAATTCCGTGGTGATGGTAAAGATCGTCGGATCGGGTTTAAAGGTGATGAGCGTTCCAGTGCTTTTGGATTTGCCGATGACGTCCAGCTTCTGGGTGGTTTTACCGCGCTCGAAAGCCATGTAGTAAACCTTGCCATCACGCGACACTTCCACTTTGAACCAATCCGAGAGTGCGTTGACACACTTGGCGCCGACACCGTGCAAACCGCCGGAATATTTGTAAGCTCCCTGGCCAAATTTGCCGCCAGCGTGAAGATTGGTCAGCACCAATTCGACAGCAGGCATGTTGAACTTGGGATGCATATCCACCGGGATTCCGCGGCCGTCGTCACGCAAGGACACTGAGCCGTCCACATGGACAGCCACATCGATTTTATTGCAAAACCCAGCCAGATGTTCGTCAATGGAATTGTCCAACACCTCAAAAACGCAATGATGCAAACCGCGCTCGTCAGGGTCGCCAATATACATACCCGGACGCTTACGGACGGCTTCCAATCCTTCCAATTTATCGATTTTTGAAGCGTCGTATTTGTCGGTCATGTCGGGCGTGGTATTAGCTACCTCTGCTTCGAGTAATTCGGTTTTTTTCTGCATAAAAAATGGCTAAGGGAACCGCGATTTCGCGTCCTGAAATTGATGACTAAATGCTAAGAAAAATGGCCCCGGAACACAACTCTTATTTGCGGCTTTTTTAGGTTAAAAACCACCATTAGTTGTGGCCACAAAGCGCTGCTGGCCAAATATATTGCGCTTTTGACTTAGGTGCTCCGAACCGGGATTTAACCCAATAATAGCCGTAAAAAGCACATAACTTTCGCGTGCAAATCATGTATCTAATTTTCAACATCGCGCGTCAGAAATACGCTTTTGCCCCACCCGTCCCAGGTTCGTCATTTTCCGCTCTTAAATATCGTCGTGAAGGGGTGAAAATGCAACCGAAGAGAGGCTCATTTTTGCATTCAAAACAGCCTGTAAATCAGGTTTTTCCAAGCTTGTAGTAACAATTAATCATTCCGCTTGGGAAATGCATCCATGCCATTTCTGGAGAGGGTCACGGGCTTATTTAGTGACCTGAATTTCGAGCAGATTCTTGATATGCCCGTCGGCAAACAAGTAATTAATGGCCCTGGTTTCGCCACGAACGATGTGAAACTTCTGTTTGTCGAACATCACCGGAATTTGATGGGGCTTGTCCGTAAGACCGACAAAATTCAGGTGGTCGGCATCCTGTCCATTAAGGGCGCTATTCCATGAATAACTGGAACCGGTCAGTTCATAGATTTGCTGGGCGTCCGACGGACAGCGCAGCACCAGCAACGACCCGAGATGACTGGCCAGTAATACGTCCACTGATGATCCGTTAGTGCCAAGTCCGATACTGGCGGATTTGTCATACATGTGGGGAATCCGGTTTTGGTTGTCCTGCACATACAATTGAAGCGCAATTCCGATTTGGTGCAGGTTGTTGAGGCAGACGGCAGACCGGCCGGTCTCCTTCATCCGCTTCAAGGCTGGCAACAGCAAAGCGACCAAAATGCCGATGATGGCAATCACCACCAGCACCTCGATCAAAGTAAACGCCCGTTTTGCCATAAGTTAATGGGCCCGGCTTAAAACGGAGCCCGTCCGTTTTGGATTTGATGCTGCAATTCTTCGAGCAACGGAGCCAGCTCAGCTTTCGTCTGAGCCGAACTTTCATTGTAAAAAGTCTTAAAGCCAAGCGCGCGAACTTTTTTCTCCAAATCCGGGCTTAACGGCGGCGGGGCATTGGTGCCATAAGCGCTCGTTTCCCGTCCCGGCTCCCGGTCCACTGGCAGCAGGTGCGTCTCCTGCAAGTGCTTTATGGCGTCATCAATCGCCTTCTTCCGCCGGTCGTCCGGGAGATCCTCAAAGGCATTGATGACTTGTTTGAACCCCGTGGGCAGGGTGGATTCAATAAACTGTTCACGCTCCTCTTCGGTCATTTCCGGGAACCATTCCCGCCAGTGACCTTCCATCCACCAGAGGCGGCGCTCTTCCAGCGACAGCGCATTCACCTTGTCCGCGAGTTCGCGAATCGACCGGGCCCGGTCAGACGCGGATAACTTGGCCAGATTTATCGAAGTAACGTATTCTCGCGCTTTTACCGCCGTCATATGGGTGTTACGCGCCATGGCCAAGCCCACCCAAGTCGCCAACCCCGCAAGGGCGAAAACTCCTATGACTATAAAGATGGGGCGGTTTCTTCGGTTCATGCTCACTTGGATTTTAGCGCATCTACCCTGTCTCTACCATGAAAAAGTGTTTAGGTTGTTGCGCTTATGGCCGAAAAGAAACGACCGGCATCCGTTTTGATGGACGCCTCACGGACAATCCACAACCCTTCGCCTCAATGGTAATGGATTTCAACTGAGTTCCGGCTTATTTTAAAGACGCAATTCGGGGATTTGTAGTGTTGTCTTCAATTCTATCTTGATTTGCCATTATTGAACCTTATTTTCATCAAATGTTAGTTACAGAAACGCTCCTTACTCAGGAATCTTTGAATCCAACCGACAAAGCCATGCCGCCCGCCATTGTTTCAGGTAATGCAGAGTTGTTGGCACCGGTGGATTCCTTTGCGCGGCGCCATATCGGCCCCAGTGTCGGCGAGCGTGGCCAGATGCTGGAAGCCTTGGGCTTTGATAATCTCGAGGCCCTGATTAATTCTGCCGTGCCCAAGGCAATCCGGTTGTCACGTCCCCTGCAACTACCCGCGGCGCGCGGCGAATATGAAGTATTGGCCGAATTGAAAAAGATTGCTGAACAGAACCAGGTGTTCCGCTCCTTTATTGGGATGGGTTATTCCAATTGCATCACTCCCCCGGTGATTCAGCGCAACGTGCTGGAAAATCCCGGTTGGTACACCCATTACACCCCTTATCAGGCTGAAATTGCCCAGGGACGGCTGGAAGCCTTGCTCAATTTTCAAACAATGGTGAGCGATTTGACCGGGCTGGAAATCGCCAATGCCTCCCTGCTCGATGAAGCCACTGCCGCCGCCGAAGCGATGCACTTGTGCCATGATCTGCACGCAGATAAAAATGTGTTCTTTATTTCCGCGGAGTGCCATCCGCAAACCATCGATGTGGTGCAGACCCGGGCGAAGCCGTTGGGCATCCAAGTCGTGGTTGGCGATCATGAGAGCTTTCAATTCCAAGCCAATGTTTTTGGCGCGCTGGTGCAGTATCCTGCGACGCATGGCGAGGTGTACGATTACAGCGAATTTGTGGAACGCGCCCATGCTGCGGGAGCGCTGGTAGCCGTGGCGGCGGATCTACTCAGCCTGACGCTGTTGCGCCCGCCGGGTGAATTTGGCGCGGACATTGCCATCGGCAGCGCACAACGATTCGGCGTGCCCTTGGGCTATGGCGGACCGCACGCGGCTTACTTTGCCACACGCGATGCGCACAAGCGCCACATACCGGGACGCATCATCGGTGTTTCCAAGGATTCACGCGGACGCCCTGCCCTGCGACTCTCGCTGCAAACCCGGGAGCAACACATCCGACGCGAAAAGGCCACCAGCAACATTTGCACAGCCCAGGCGCTGCTGGCAAACATGGCGGCGTTCTATGCGGTCTATCATGGGCCGGAAGGTCTCAAACAAATTGCAAGCCGCATTCATTTGCTGACCAGCGTGCTGGCCAAGGGCTTGGAACGACTTGGCTATGAAGTGGGCAGCAGCGCTTTCTTCGATACCCTCCGCGTTGAATTGGGCAAGAAAAGCACCGCTGAGATCGTGAAACTGGCCGAAGCGCAGCGCATTAATTTCCGCATTATCGATGCGCACACCGTTAGCATATCCTTGGATGAAACCACTACTGAGAACGATTTGACCGACCTCTTCGGTATTTTTAACGGCGGCAAAACATCCGGTTTTAGTGCGGGCGACCTGGTTTCTCAAGTTGAAGCGGGCTATTCCGCACCGTTTAATCGCACCAGCAAATATTTAACGCATGCGGTTTTTAATCGCTATCACAGCGAGACAGAGATGCTGCGCTACCTGCGCCGGCTGGAATCCCGTGATTTGTCGCTCACCTCTTCCATGATCCCACTCGGGTCCTGCACCATGAAGTTGAATGCAACGGTGGAGATGTTTCCCGTCTCCTGGCCGGAGTTTGCCCAACTGCATCCCTTTGCGCCGCTCCGGCAGACCCAGGGCTATCAGATTTTGTTTCAGCAATTGGAGGAATGGCTGGCGGAAATCACCGGTTTCGCCGGGATTTCCCTGCAACCCAATGCGGGCTCGCAGGGCGAATATGCCGGGCTGATGGTCATTCGCGAGCATCATCAGAATCGGGGCGAAGGTCAGCGCGACGTTTGCCTGATTCCCCAATCGGCGCACGGAACCAATCCTGCCAGCGCCGTCATGGCGGGAATGAAAGTGGTGGGAGTCACCTGTGATGAGGAAGGCAACATCAATGTCGCGGATTTGAAAGCGAAGGCGGAGTTTCATCGGCAGGATTTGGCGGCGCTGATGGTGACCTATCCGTCCACGCATGGCGTTTTCGAAGAGACGATCAAGGAGATTTGCGAGATCATCCATGCAAACGGCGGGCAGGTTTACATGGACGGCGCCAATATGAATGCGCAGGTGGGCATTTGCCGTCCAGCCGACATGGGAGCTGATGTTTGCCATTTGAATTTGCACAAGACATTTTGCATTCCGCACGGCGGCGGCGGTCCGGGCATGGGGCCGATTGGCGTGGCGGAACATTTGGTATCGTTCCTGCCCGGTCATGCGGTGGTGAATCTGGGTGGGGAAAATCCCATTGGCGCAGTTTCAGCCGCGCCTTGGGGCAGCGCCAGCATTCTGCCGATCTCCTGGGTTTACATCGCCGCGATGGGCGCGGCAGGGCTGACGGCGGCAACCAAGATGGCAATTCTGAATGCCAATTACATTGCCAAGCGGTTGGAAGCTTATTTCCCGGTGCTTTATAAGGGCCACGGTAATCTGGTGGCGCACGAGTGCATCCTGGATTTGCGGCAATTCAAGAGTGTGACCGTGGAAGACGTGGCCAAACGGCTGATGGATTATGGTTTCCATGCGCCGACCATTTCCTGGCCGGTACCCGGTACCATGATGGTGGAGCCGACCGAGAGTGAATCGAAGGCGGAGCTGGATCGCTTCTGCGACGCGATGATTCAGATTCATGCCGAAATCAAGGCGATTGAATCCGGCCAGGCCGACAAACAAAACAATCTGCTCAAGAATGCGCCGCATACTGCTGATATGGTGGCGACTGACAAGTGGGATCACCCCTATTCCCGGGAACAGGCTGCTTTTCCAGTCCTGTGGCTGCATGACCAGAAGTTCTGGCCGTTTGTAAGCCGTATCGACAATGTTTACGGAGATCGAAATCTGGTGTGCTCCTGCGTGGGGATGGAAGCGTATTTGTAATTTCCCAGACGAAGCCGGCAACGAAATAGATTCTATTGATCCGAGGTATCCAACACGGCGCGGACGGCGGCGACGGTGGCAGCGACGCGAGTGACAAGTTGAAAATCTGACGGCGCTTCCACCGTATAGGAAAGGCGTGTCTTATGGGTAAGGAGGTAGAAGGCTTCCGGCCAGTCAGGTCGCGACCATGGAACCAAACTAGGGCTGATAAGCCCATGGGACGCTTCGCGGCCTTCGATTAACGGTGACATATCGATGGGACAGACCTCCGCGACACGGGCGATGATTGCCTGCGCAAAGGAAGGTTGGTGGTCGGGGTTGAGTTCATACATATAAAACCCACCGGATTCCCAATCTTCGTGCAGGCAGAGCGAGACGTCGAACGCGGGTTGCTTTTCCAGCCAGGCGATATGCGCGCGGATTTCAGGAGCCTCGGGTTTGAGGTATTGGCGGTTGAGGTCAATGCCGTGGGCGTTTTCCCGGGTATTGAGCGGAAACGCCGTGGGATTGAGGCAGGGACAAAGCCAAATGTCCGCGTAAGCCGGCCAGCGATTTTCTTGGAGCAACTGCAACACAGCAAGTGGTCCGGCGGGTTCATCGCCATGGATGCCGGTGGAGATATAAATGCGCTTAACCGGGCGGGCAACCTTTCGGGTCAGCCCTAAAAGCTTGAAGGAGTCCACCTCAAGGAAAACCTCAGATTTCCATCCATGATCCTCCGCCGCTGTTTCCATGGCGGCGATGACCTTTTGGATATCGATGGATTCGCCGAAATATTTTCCGTTATTTTTGCCGAGACGCTGCATTATCAGTGAGTCGAAGGCGCGGCAATCGCGGTGCCAGCCGAACGTTCAACACTGCAATGAGATAATTGAAAATGGCCAAATTCGCAATAGCAGCCGGAAAAATAAACCGACATTTTGGATCCAATTAAGGATAAACGGATTGGGATCAGGTCGTCACCGGTTCAACGGAACGGCATTGCGCCTGGCCGGGCTCATCCTGATCCGCAAAATCATGGTTATCCCAGCTCGGATCAAGGCCCAAGTCTTTAAGCATTTGGAGGTCTTTTTCGACCGGTTGGTTCAAAGTGGTAAGATAGTTGCCGACCATCAGCGCGCTAGCGCCCGCGGTGAAGATCATGCTCTGCATGTCGCGCAGGTTCACCGTGCGACCGCCAGCAATCATGATTTCCTTTTTGGGGAGCAGGAACCGGAAGCAGGCGATGGTTTTGAGGATTTCCATTGGCGGCAACGGCGGAGTTTTTTCGAAAGGCGTGCCGGGAATGGGATTCAGGATATTGATGGGCACGACATTGGCTCCAACTTCCTTAAGAGCATAAGCCAAGTCGCAACGGTCTTCACGGGTCTCACCCATGCCGATGATGCCGCCGGAGCAAATCTTAATGCCGGCCTTTTTGAGATAGCCGATGGTTTCAATCCGGTCCTCGTAGCTGTGCGTGCTGCATTGGCTGGGAAAGAAACGCCGGGAGGTTTCGAGATTGTGGCCGTAGCATTCCAGCCCGGCGGCCTTCAACCGATCGGCCACGTTCTGGCTCTTAATGATACCGAGGGAGGCGTCCGGACGGGTTTTGCCGCTTTGAGCGAGGTCCCGAATGCGGTCGCAAACTTCGTCGAGCATTGGTCCTTCGTTCAGTCCTTTCCAAGCGGCGACGAGGCCGACCGCAGTGACACCGTTCTTGTTTGCTTCCGTGGCCGCTTCCAGAACCGGTTCCGGATCGACAAAGCCGTAGCGCGGGGAGCCGGTCTGGTAAAAAGAGGATTGCGCGCAGAAGCTGCAGTTCTCGGAGCAGGCGCCCGCCTTGGCGTTGACGATGGAACAGAGATGGATCTTATTGCCCTTAAAACGCTCACGAATGCGATTGGCCCATGCCATCAGATCGAAGATATCGGCCGTGCTCTCGAGCTGGAAGAGCCACAAGGCTTCTTCACGGGTGATGGCTCCGCCGTCAAGGACGCGCTGGCCCAGTCCGGCCAGGCGATCGTGATTGTTTGCGTCAATCGATTGTCCGCTCATGATTGACAGGATAAGAATTCCAACCGCAAAGGCAAGCTCAACTGGCGGCTGAAAAGAAGACCTGAACTTTACGCCCAAGCCGCTGGCGGAACACCTGGTGCTGCGCTTAATTCAACATGACCAAGCCGAGGATATTTTGCCGCGGGACCGGGCCGTAGGCGCGGCTGTCGATACTCTGCGGACGATTGTCACCGAGGACAAAATACTGATCTTTACCGCAGGTAATCAGTTGCTCCTTTGCCTGCGAATAGGTGAAGGTGAACGTTTTCGGCATGAGGTAGGTTTCCCGCAACTCTTTTTCATCCACGAACACCTTGCCATTTTTGAAATGCACCGTTTGGCCTGCGACCGCAATGACACGTTTGACCGAAAAGCCATGGTCCGCCGGGTCCTCAATGACCACTACATCTTTGGGTTGCGGAGCACGAGCATGCAAGGCCCACCGGTTCAGGAAATAATGACCGTTTTCCTCCAAGGTGGGTACCATGCTCACGCCAACCACCTGCACCGATTCAAAGAGAAAGCGGCTAACGAACAAATAACAGAGAAAGCTGAGCACAACGATCAAGACAAATGTGGCCATGCCCTGCAGCATCGCCACCAGATCAAGCCGTGAAATTCTTAAGGCGGACTGCGGTGAACGCTTTCCCGAGGATTGCTGCTCGACCACCGGTGCCATTGCGAGTTGAAGGTTGATATTTTCAGTTGAAATTTTGTCGTTCATCTATGCTGTTAATAGACGCTATTCATGGCCGCGAACAAAGTTGAAATAATACGGAATCGTATCGGGTCAGTTACGGATGGCACGCTTAAGCTATTCGCAGGTAAAAGGTTGAGAAAAGGTCATTTTTCAAGTGCCAGGGCTATTTGGGTCGCTCCCGGACAACTTCGGTGGGGCATTTATCCTCCCGCAGGCCAAGAAAAACCGGTTGGCGAAGATGCCCATCACGCGTCCATTCCGAGAAGCGGAGTTGGCAGACCAGGCAAGGCTCCAGCCAGGTGCAATGCCGCATTTGCGCGCCGGTAAGGCCCAGGCTGGCATCCCTTGTCCGTGGCGTGGGCAGATTGGCGAAGGGACATTTGCGGCGCACCAGTTTTTGGAAACGGCCATACAGCGATTCGAGCAGCTCATGATTAAATCCCGTGCCGACTTTGGAAGCAAACATGAGTTGTTTGCCCTCATAGTATCCAACGAGAATTGCGCCAAAGTACGCGCGTGTTCCTTTTGGCGGAGTATAACCGCCGATGACAAACTCCTGCTCGTTGCTCCATTTGAATTTCACCCACGCACCGGTACGCTGTCCCGGTTCATAAAGTGAATCCCGCCGCTTGGCGACCAAGCCTTCCAAGCCGCGAGCCTTCATTTCCCGCACGACCTGTGCGGAATCGGCTTCAATGCCGGCAGAAAACCGGATGGATTCAGGAGCGGAGGCGAGAAGCGACTTAAGCATTTCCTTCCGCTTCATCAACGGCAGTCTGGTGAGGTCCCTGCCCTCCAGGTTCAGCAGATCAAAGGCATAATAAAAGATGGGTGTCTGCTCGTGGCCGGGCATATTATACGATTGTAACAATTGGAATGATGAGCGGCCTTGGGCATCGATGGCAACAATTTCGCCATCCAAAACGGCGTTGCGGCAGGGCAGATGGGCGACCGCTTCAGTCAGCTGTGGATATTTTGCACTCAACTCTTTTTCGCTGCGCGAAATGAGCTTTGCCGATTTATCCTCCTTAATGGCCAGCGCGCGAACGCCATCGAATTTGATTTCGTAAATCCATTCCCTGCCCTTCGGCAATTCCCGGACCAATTCGCATTTCATCGGTGGGACGAATGCCGGCTTCGCCCTGGGCAAGCCCCTGGTTTCCGATGGCAGCTTCGTTTCGCGCACAGAATGGGCGGGCATCACCATTGACGGCGAGGGCGATGGTTTGCGTTTGCTTTTTGCTGACGAAGCACCCGTCGTGGCGATTTGTTTCAATGTGCGCTGCGTCAATGCCGACTGATCTTCAGCCCGCGCGGAAATCGGCGGCGCATCGCTGCCACTTTTAATGAGCAGCCATTGCGGCTTTCTCCGACCGGCCGCAGAGCGCATTCGCACCAATGTCCACTCTCCCTTCAGTTTTGTTCCCGCCAAAGCCACACGCAGTTTGCCGTCTTTCAGTGCTGATAAAGGATCGTCATTGAGAACCTGAAATGTTCCCCGGTCCCAAACCATTACGGTGCCACCGCCATAATTACCGGCAGGGATGGTGCCTTCAAAATTCGCATAGTCGAGCGGATGGTCTTCCACTTCGACAGCCAGCCGCCGTTCTCCTTTGCGGGTTGGAAAACCTTTCGGCACCGCCCAGGACTTTAGCACGCCATTCATCTCGAGGCGAAAGTCGTAGTGCAAATGAGAGGCGGCGTGCTTTTGGACCACAAAAATCGGAGCCTTGTCCTGCGTCGAACGAACGTGGCCCTGCCCCGCTGGTTCAGCGGTGCGTGTGAAATTCCGTTTGGCCCGGTATGTTTTTAACCCCGTGGGCATCGGCTCAGGCTGCCTCCTTCCGCTTGCGCTTGCGTCCGGAGGTGCTGGACCGCTGTTCAGCTCCCACCGCATGCATTTGATCCAGGCTTTCCTGCAAAACCGAAGCCAAATCAATCACATTGGCCGGCTTTTTCTTTTTCCGACCGTTGTCGGGTGGCGTCCGACCACCATGCTCGACCTTGTCATGAATCAGCTTGAGCAAAGCGGAGCGATAGTCGTCCGTATATTTTTCCGGATTCCATTCATCCGTCATTCGTTCAATTAAATCAGTCGCCATTTCCAACTCGCGGGTGCCGACGTCGAGACTGGCGGGGAGACGCAGATTGGTCGGTTTGACCAACTCGTCGGCGAAGTGCATCAACTCGAGCACGAGAGCATTATTCTGCGGCTTGATGGCCGCCAGATGTTGTCGGCTTTTAATGACCACCTTGGCAATCCCCACCCGGCCGGTTCGTTTCAAAGCATCGCGCAATAAAGCGTAGGCTTTGGTTCCGGCCTTTTGGGGAACGAGGTAATAAGGTTTATCAAAATAGATGGGATTAATTTCCTCCAGTTTCACAAAATCGATGATGTCAATCGTTTGCGTTGCCTCCACATCCACACGGCGAAAATCTTCATCCTTGAGCACGACGTATTTGCCCTCATCATATTCATAGCCTTTGACAATGTCCTGCCAGGGAACTTCACGCCCGTCGGTTTGGGCCACGCGTTTATAATTCACCGGGCTCAAGTCCGAGGAGCGCAGCAGGCGGAAATTTAGATCTTCACGCCGTGACGCGGGATAAAGTCCGATGGGAATGGTGATAAGACTGAAACTGATGTTGCCTTTCCAAATGGGTCGCATAACAAGATGGGTAATGTTTGTTTTATCTTAAGATTTCAATTGTTCGATTGCGGGAAGCTTCTGTTTGAGGGTGAGGACAGGGGCAAAAAGATCACCCAACTGCTCAACCCGCCGCAAAACTGCATCTGACTGAAATGACAACTTTCCAATGTCCCGCCGCTTCAGGGCTGCTGCCACTTCATTCCACGCAACCGGAGTCGAGACCATGGGCTGTTCCTTGGCCCGCAATGAATAAACGCAGACGGTGGTTTTATGCCGATCGTTTTGACTCCAATCCACCAGCACTTTCCCTTGACGAAGACTCCGGCGCATTTGAGAGACGACGAGGTCGGGACGCTGTTCTGCGAGCGATTCCGCCAACTTGCGCGCAAACGGCCTGGTGACTTCGTAGGTTGCCGGACGATTCAAAGGAACGTAAACCTGAAGGCCCTTGGAGCCCGAAGTTTTGGCCCAGCATTGGAGGCCGAGCTTTTCAAGCACAGTGCGCAACCATAGCCCCACCTCGGCGCACTGGAGAATGTTTGCGGGCGGGCCGGGATCCAGATCGAAAACCACTGATGTTGGGCAATCCATGTTTTTCTGCCGGGCAAGCGACGTGTGCAATTCCAAGTCGCCAAGATTCGCAGCCCAAATCAGTGTGGGTAGATTATTGATGACGCAGAAGCTGATGTTCTCCTCGTTTTCCTTGCTCCAAACCGTGGCGGTATCCACCCATTTTGGCCTAAATTTGGGGCAATGCTTTTCATAAAAAAACGGGGCCTCAACACCATTTGGATAGCGCTTGAGCGTCAAAGGGCGATCCCGAAGATGCGGCAACAGCACTGGAGCGACACGGAGGTAATAGTCAACAACTTGTGCCTTGGTAAAACCGGCCTTGGGATAGAGCACTTTATCAAGATGGCTTACTGTAACCTGCTGACCATCGACATTAATCACGTCTCGGTCTGCCCTCGGAAGGTCGGTGGTGCGACCGCTCCGACGCAATGATGTTTTCCTTTCTGCAACTGCACTCATATTATTCCAAAGCCAAGACGGCTTTGAAATAATGTGCCATAAAATTTGAAAACTTTTAGGGGTGGAGTTGCTACGGTAATGACCCCATGAACATACCTCGATGTCCCCGCTGCGGTGGCCAGATTACATGAGCCACCCTTTCCGGTATTCGGGATGGATATAATTGATCGCTTCGTTGCAATTCTTGAACTTGAGGAGAGCGGCATCCCATTCCAGCTTCCGGCCGGAACGATAAGCCACGTTGCCCAGCAGGACCGCTTCGGACAATGCGCCGGCATAATCAAAGTTGCAGGTGGTTGGGCTGCCCGTTTTACAAGCTTGAAGCCATTCCTGATAGTGCCCGATAGAGTCCGGTATCCATGGCGTGGGCGGCACAAAATCAGTGAAGTCGGATTCGGGCAGAAGCCTGCGATGTTCGTAGTCGGCCAACAGCATGCCCTTTTTTCCTACGAAGAGGACGCCGTTGCGCCAGTTGGGCACATTATCAGCCAATATCCCAGTTGGCCGTTTGCCACCATCATACCAACTGACCCGCACGGGCGGCAGGGTGTCGCGTGCAGCGTATTCATAATGGACAATCAGCCAGGGTGGAGTGGTTTCCGGATGGACGGGCGGCCCCTCGGTGTCGATCGTGAGCGGATGCCGCAGGTTTAGCGCCCAGTGCGCCAAATCCAGATAATGGCAGCCCATATCGCCCAGCGTGCCATTGCCGAAGTCCCACCAACGCCGCCAATTTGCGGGAAGATAAGCTGGATGATAGGGACGCTCCGGTGCCGGCCCAAGCCACAAGTCCCAATGCAGGCTGGAGGGAATGTGCGGCTGCTCCAAAGGCCGCTGTCCGCCGGACCAGCTTTTATCGCACCAGACATGACATTCCGTAACCGGGCCAATGGCTCCGGATTGTATTAATTCAACGACGCGCCGATAATTATTACCGGCATGAATTTGCGTGCCCATTTGAGTGGCACACTTATATTTGGCGGCCATCCGGGAGAGTAACCGCGCCTCCGCCACATTGTGGGAAAGCGGCTTCTCACAATAGACGTGCAAGCCGGACCGCAGCGCGGCAACGGCGGCGGCGGCATGCGTGTGATCGGCGGTGCTGATGACCACGGCATCGACATTTTTCTGGTCGAGCAATTTGCGAAAATCATTATAGGTGGCAGCACCGGGGAATTTCCGGGCGGCCGCAGCGAGATAATTGTCGTCGATGTCACATAACGCGACAATGATTTGGCTGGCGACACCGGCAATATTAGTTTGCGCCCGGTTGGCGGTGCCGATGATGCCAATGTTTAATTTCTCATTGGGCGAGGGCCTTCGGTGCCAGGGGTTGCGCAGGCTGAACCAAAACCCGGTTGCCGCCAGGGTTGTGGAATGCAAAAAATCGCGGCGCGTTAAGGAACGTTTATTCATGGTCAGTGTTAATTTTTTTCGCACCTATCAGTTTAGGAACCGACCAATCGCGTGACAAGCATCGCTTTTTGAAAAGCGGACACCCTAAAGCCAAGCCGTTTCGAGTGAACGAAAGCCGGGCCAGTTGTGTCGAAGGAGAACCAACAAACCGGGATGTATGAAGCCGATAATTACACGCTAATCGCAACGGCGGTTCTGCTGTTGCTTATTGGCTGCCATCCAAGCAAAATTTCACGGAATTGCCATGAAGCCTGACGCACAAATAAAACTGAAAGCTGCAGGAAACCTGCTGGCGCTGGGTGGGTTGGCCTTGCTCGCGTTGGGATTGAGCTATCAATTCTTCACGCCCAAACTGTATCGGGCATCCGCCGTGATCCGGGTGGAGAATCGCGGGGTAAGACGCCCGGATAAGGCGGACGGCCGTCCCGCAAATCTGTCGGAAGCGTTGTCGATGGCGGCGGAATACGAGTTATTAAAGTCGGACGCTTTCCAGAGTCAGGTGATCAGCAATCTGAATTTGCGGGAAATCTGGGGCAAACGTTCTCCGCAAGGCGCAATGCCCGGCACGAACGAGGTCCGGATGTTGTTGCAGAGCAAGACGCGCATTCATCCCCTGCCCAATGCGGGCCTCATTGAAATCCAGGTGACCAGCGAGGAGCGCGACGACACCGCGCTGATCGCCAACGAATTTGCCCGGCTGTATCGAAATTACCGGGAATCCCAATCCCAAAACGTCAGCCGTGAGCGGATCGACGCGCTGCGGAAAAATTGGGACGCGGAAGACAGGAAGGTGCGCGAGGCGCAAGAGCGCCTGGAAAAAATAGTCTCCGACATCAAGAAAGCCCGGGCAGCCGACACGAATTCGTTTTATGACAGGTCAAATATTGCCGAGTTGCAAAACAAACGCATCGAATTGGAAGCGAGTTATGTGGAGCAGCAAAATATGCTGGTCCAGCTCAAGGCGCTCAAACCGGAGCAATTAAGACAGGTCCTCCCCATCATGGTCACCAACGAAATGTTGAACGTAACGCTCGATAAATTGACGGCCGCGAAGCATGATTTGAGCGAGGCCCAAACTGCGCTCGACCCCGAAACTCCGGAAGTGAAGAGCGCGGTCATGGTGGTGGAGGAACGCAATAAGAATGTAACGGAGGCCATAGCCGGGATGATGACCGCGCGCGAAGCGGAAGTGGCCGCACTGAAGACCACACTGGACGATCTGACGCAAAAACTGGCGAGCGCCCGCACCAATACCAGCGACCTTTCCACGAATAATCCGGCATATCGCGCTGCGTTGCAGGAAGTGCAGAGCTTGGAGGATGAACGTTACCAGTTGAAAACCACGCTGGCCACCAACTCAATCGAAGCGGTGCTGCCACTCTCGCTCTCGGCAACGATTGTGGAAAACGCCCAACTGCCACTGCGACCCGCCTTACCCGATCCCAGCCTTGCGCACGGCGTCATTGGTTCAGGCGCATTAGCCGGAGTCATCGGCTTGCTGCTGCTGTTCATCACCCGTAAAAGCAAACCTCTCTTGGCGAAGGCCACGGTCAAATAATTTCAGGCTTCCGCTACGCTGAGCGGACTGCCTTGTAAAAGTTAATCAGTCTTTAAATTCTGCGGCGGGCTTGGGAAGCTCGCGTTGGATTTCCTCCAATCGATAACGGAATCCCGCTCCTTTCAACGTTGAAAGGTCAACCTTGCCTTCACGGCGTCGATACAAGCCGGGATGCACCCGGGCCTCCGGCAACGAAGCGTCCGGGTAGAATTGCACACTGTTGGTTTCCAGCCCCATGATGGTGCCGACGTGAGCCGCGAGTTGGGCATGAGAGATTTGGGCAAGCATGGGATTCGTGAGGTCCTGCACCATCAAGCTCATGCCATGAGCCCGGGCCCAGCAACCGCTGAGCAGCGCGCCGGTCTGGGTCTTGCAGGTTTTCAAGGCCACACCCGTCCAGCCCAGTTCGCGGCCGCGACGAACGTGTTGCCAATCGTGCGCGCTTTCGTCGAGGAAAAGCGGTTTTCGCGCGGACAAGCTGTGGACGTCGATGGGATGTTGCTCCAACTCATAGGGGAAAGGTTGCTCGACATACAGGATCATGCCGTAGATTCGCGGTGCTTCATCACGGAGCCGATCAAGAATGGCGTTCACATAAGCCGGGTCGGTCACTGTACAATTAAAATCAACTGAGAGCCAATGCACGTCATGAGCCACGGCAATCGCCCCGACTTTGTGGATGCGCTGGTAATCCCACGATTCATCGTTGCCGCGCAGTTTAATTTTAAGACAGGTGAGGCCGTCGCGTCTAATCCAATCAGCCAGCATCACGGGGTAGCCATCCTGCGGTTCCGCACCCGTTAGTTCGGATGCATCCAGCGGATCGAGTCCGCCAACCAGATGCCAGGCGGCGAGTTTTTGAGGGGCGGAGGGGACGAGGAAATCCGCCGGATATTTGCCGCGAAAGTAAGCCGCAGTGCGAGCAGCCGGTTGGAGAAAAGCGGCGAGATCACGATTCATGAACCCGGAGTGATAGGTTTCATAAACCGGAAGATCATGCAGCCGGCCATAGGCATCATGCACGGCGAGGTCAAAAGCGGCACAGCACAGCAACGCGGCAAGCCAGGGCATGGGTTCGGCATTGCGGCGGTTCGAATTATTAAAGCCCTGCAAAAATCCCGGGAGAATGCTTTCCTGAAAATCGTAACCGACTTCCAACGGATGCGCCGGATTTCTAAAACTGGACCACAACCCGGCGAGTTGCACGGAGAATTTTTTGAGCATCTCGTGGCGCTCCTCGTACGAAGCCTTGCCCGGCCAGACCCACTGCACACTCAACGGTGTTTCACCCCAGCCGGTGGCCTGCCGTCCTTTGGCATCGACCACAGTCACCGAAGCGCGGGCACAGGTTACCTCAGTGAGCGTCTCCGCGCCGAACTTAAGCGGAACCCGTGTTTGAATGGGCAGAAAATAAAGCGCTGATGCAACAGTCTGAATGTCGGTTTGTTTGCCCACGCCGATGGTGTAACAGGCAGCGCCATACAACGACAAGCCGGAATGCCCGGGACGGTCAAATTAATGCACCCGGGCGCGAAGCCAAATAGGGCGCGCGCCCGGGACACACACTATCCACCTCCTGATGGCTTTAATAAAATTTTTCGCGGTTGTTTAGCGCGGGGCTTCAACGGCTCGTCGTCACTTGCTTGAGCTTTACCCAATCCAAGTTGGCTGTGCCAACCCGAGAGGCCGGGGTCAGGGTTTTGGGATCCCGCAGTTTGTAGAGCTCTGCATGGCCATCGGCAAAGCTCAGGCAATAACCCCGCTGATGCCGGGTCGCCGGAAAGCTGGCGAATGGCTTGCTGTCATCCATGGTCACCAGGAACCAGCAATCATCTATGCTCTCCTCATGCTCATCCGCCAAGACCCAAAGTCTGCTTGGCCCCATGGCGGTGATCTCATTTTCCTTGAGAAAAGTCCGATATTCTCTGGACTGGAGCTCAGCTTCCATTTGCCGGCTGCCGATCCATGAATTCATTGAATAACTCCGAACCCGGGGCAAGCCGTTGGTTTGGAAGGAATCGGCCGGGCAGTGATAAATGGCTGGGTTGTTGCCGTAGGGAAAAAGCCTGCCTTGTCGAATCATGGTTTCATTGGTCGAATCGGTCAGAACTTGCATGTCGCCGCGCACCCAGGAATTGGTGCCCGTCTGGTAGTTTTCCGCCAACGTACCCTCATTTTCCGCGCTATACATCTGGAAGCAGAGAGCCAACTGGTTGAGGTTGTTGAGACATCCCACTGTCCGGCCCTTGGCCTTGGCGGAGGAAAGTGTTGGGAGCAGCAATCCGGCGAGGATGGCAATAATGGCGATCACCACGAGCACTTCGATGAGCGTGAAGGCGGTGGCAGGCAGACGCAACCGGTGCTTCCGCCGATCATGCTGGCGGGCATTACGGCAGTGGATGGTGTTATACAGGTTCGGTTCCACAGCAACTTCCGCTATTTTTCTAGCCGCTGCGGATACTTTCCGGAAGTGTGTGTTTGGAGGCACACCCCATGCTTTTGATTGCACAGTCGGGCAGGCCGTTGAATAATCAGAAGGCAACCCAAAGACCGGTTTGTTGACTAAATGATGCGCAGAGGTTGGTTTGTGGTCCTCGGAGCGGCATTCATGGCACTGGCACAGATGAGCTGGGGCCAGAGGGCCTCCAATTGGCGCGCCTATAAGGTTGCGGATGGTTTGCCGGATCCGGCTTGCTCTTCAATCACCATCGGTCCCCATGGCAAGGTCTGGGTCAAACACTTCGATTTGGAGTCCATCAGCTTATTGGACGGTTACACGGTGCAAACCATTCCCCTGCCCAATGCCGGTAATAACCGCATCTATGAAAGCCTGGGAGGACAACTCTGGACCACAACTTTGGATGGCCTGGCAGAGTACCGGGAGAGTAATTGGCTCCATTATCCGGTGCGGGAGATAGCCGCTGAATTTCACACCAATATCCTGCGTCAGTCACCGCCCGTGCCCCTCTGCCCGGTACGCCAGGGACGGGTGCTCTTTTTATTGCCGGATGCCTTGATGGAGTTTGTCGCGGAAGACCAGAAACCGCAGCAAACGGCCGTACTACGACCAGCGATAGAAACGAAGCTGGGGAAATTTCTCGACATGACCATTGCCCGGGACGGCGGACTTTGGGTTGCCGGAACGCATGGAGTGGCCCGGGTTCCAGGCCCCGCCCGGTCAATCAAAGCGGAAACGGAATGGCAGGAGCACCTGTTGCCCGAATCACTCCAAGTCCAAAATCTTCAGGAACCACGGGAGGATGAAGAAGGAGGCATCACTGCCATTGCGGAAGGGCTGGACGGCCAGCAGAAGTTGATCGTTCATTTCAATGGGCAACAATGGGTGCGGCAATCCAACGGAAACGACAAGCTCCGCCTGGCGTGGCGAGGCCCGGATAAGAGTTATTGGGGCGCGACATTGGGCTCCCTGGTTCAATTTGAGGAGGGACGCGAGGAAGCCGTGGAGAACGAGGAAGTTTCCGCCCGAAAATATTTTGACGCGGCGGTGGAGCCGGGCGGGGCTTTTTGGCTGGCCACTTCGGATGGCCTGTTTCGGCATGCTCCCCGCATCTGGCAAATTCCAAACTCCTTGGGAAAAATCAATTCACTTATCCATTCTCTCGGAGAAGATCAGGAACGCCGTCTCTGGATTGTTGCTGGCAATGCCTTGCATTCGTTGGCAGAGGATCAGGCGAGTGAATATGTTTTTCCAGCCGCACTAAGCCGGAGCTTGCAAACCACTTATGCTCTTTTTTCGCTCCCCAGCGGTGCGCTCGTATTGGGCACAGAGGACGGGTTATTCCAATTTCAACCGGGAAAACGTGAATTCAGCCGTGTCCCAACGGACAACAACACCGGACAGTCCAAGCTCCTTGGATTACTCAAGGACGGGACAGTGGCTGTCGAGCTCTCCAGCCGTGAATCGATGGAGGAACCCGGCCGGCTGGAAATTTATGATGGAAAAGGATTCAGGCATTTTCCGTTGCCGGAGCCTGAGGCAGCGTTGGGCAAGGAATTTTCAGCTTTGTTCGCCGAGCAAAACGGCAACGTCTGGCTGAGTGGGAATCGGGGGATGGGTTGGTATCACGATAGCAAATGGCAAACTTTTACCGCGACTGATGGAACGGTGCCTTTGGGAGCCGGTTGTTTCGTTGAATTGGCGGACGGAAAAATCTGGTGTGCCACGCAGGATAAAGTCTGGGAGTTCAACGGTCGGATCTGGTCAGTTGTCCGGGCGGGCTTCGAGCGCATCAATGCCTTGCTCCGGAGCCGCGATGGGACGATGTGGGTCGCTTCCGATGGGGGCTTGTATCGTTTTTCCCAGGATGCCTGGGTGGAGAACGGAATGGAGGAGGGGCTGGCGAGCGGCGCCGTGCGGCAGATTTACGAAGATCATCGCGGACATATATGGGCGGGCACCGCGCGGGGGCTATGCCTCCTTCATGCCGAGGCGGATCCGGACCCGCCGCAAACTTATATTCAGAACCTCAACGAAAAAGGGAACAACGTTCCGGAAGGGACGCCGATCACTTTGGCATTTAGCGGGTTGGACAAATGGAAAAGCACACCGCGGGACCGCCTGCTTTTTTCCACGCGACTGGACGGCCACGACTGGTCCTCCTTTCAGGAGAAACGCAGCGCCTCATTTGACGACCTGGCCGCCGGCAAACATTACTTTCAAGTGCGTGCCATGGATCGAAATTGCAATGTGGACCCAAATCCGGCCCGATTGGAATTTGCCATGACGGTTCCCTGGTACCGCGAGAGCCCGCTTTTGTTAAGTTCCGCGCTGGCCGTGACGATTTTCTTCGCCGGGCTGGCCTTTAACCGACATCGACAATTATTGCGCAGTTATGCCGCCGTGGAGCAAAAGGTTGCCGAGCGGACGCGGGAACTGGAGATTGCCAACCGGGAATTGTTGCACAGCCAGAAAATGAATGCCTTGGGGACGCTGGCGGCCGGCATTGCCCATGATTTCAACAACATTCTTTCCATCATCAAAGGTTCCGCGCAAATCATTGAAGATAATCTGGACAACACGCAGAAAATCCAGACGCGGCTGGATCGCATCAAGACCGTGGTGGAGCAAGGAGCGGGCATTGTGAAGGCAATGCTGGGTTTCAGCCGCAGTTCCGATCAAAAGCCCGGTCTTTGCGATTTGAACGAGATAGCGGAAGAGACGATCAAACTGCTCGGGGACCGATTTTTGCGGGAAGTGGAGGTTCGCTTCGAAGGGGCGGCAAATTTGCCAAAAGTTCTGGCTTCCCAGGATTTCATCCAGCAGATCCTGTTGAATTTTATTTTTAATGCCGCCGAGGCCATGACCGGGCGGCGGGAGGTCATCTTGACCACGGGGTCGATGAGCAAGCCACCCGCGGGAATTGCGTTGGTGCCGGCGGAAGCCGCGGCGTACGTGTTCATGGCCGTGAAAGACCAAGGTTGCGGCATTCCACCTGAAAACATGTCGCGCATTTTTGAGCCGTTTTTCACCACCAAGGCCATGTCTGCCCGGCGTGGCACCGGGTTGGGTTTATCCATGGCTTATGAACTGGCCAAGAAGTTGCAGGCCGGGTTGAGCGTGGAATCGGCGCTGAACGAGGGCAGCACGTTCACGCTCATTTTGCCGGTGCGGGAATTGCCGGCGGACGTGAAACCATGAATATTATCAATTCTCCTTAACCCCAAAGCAGAATGAACGAGGCCAAAATTCTAATCGTCGAAGACGATGATCTGCAGTACGAGATCTACGAAGACGCCCTGGCCAAATATCATTTGGTCCGCGCGCTCAACGGCAGCCAGGCCCTGGCGGCCATTGCCAAAAATGCGCCCAACCTGTTGATTTTGGATCATGTTTTGGCGGATGGGGAACTGGGGCTGGATTTTCTGCCGGAATTCAAGGAACTGCTGCCGTTTGTTCCCATTATCATTGTATCGGGCGCTCTGGAAGTGCATCAGCGCATCCAGGCCTTGCAAGGGCCGCGACGCGCGCATTATTGCCTGCCCAAGCCGGTGGATATCCGCGAACTCAAGCGAACGATTGAAACGGCGCTGCAGGAATGCGGTGAAAATGAAGTGGTGCGGCAATTCGAAGCCTTGGAACGTTCGCGCCGGGTGGATGCGCAAGAGCTATTCAGCCGCTCCACGGACAGGCTCAGCCGCCAGAACCGGATACTGGAATTGATTGGCAAGTCGCAGGAACGTCCAAACATCTCCGCCTTGGCCCGCGAATTCGGGGTGGCGCGACGCACCATAATCCGGGACTTGCAGGAATTGATTCGTCGTGGACAGCTTAAAGCCGAGGTTTATCCCGAGTGGGAAGAGACACCGCCGGAAGATTAGCACGGAGACTGCGAACCAGGCCGGCATGGCCAGTCCGCGGAAATTAAAAGAACCATCTGGGCGCACCTCAAGCACGGTTCGCGCCCAGATAGTTCAGCCCCACCCCCTAAAGTTTCGATCCAAACGGCTGGCGCCGCCTTTCAGCGGCCGGTCAGCCAAAGCAGGATTCGTGTGCAGCCAGGAAGGCGTGCGCCGACCCACAATTGGATTCCCCACCCCCAGCATTCGCGCATAATAGTCTCCCAGATACGCGTAATTGGTGTTGTATCCCCCCAGCCATTTCATTGGAGCATTGGGGTGCGCATCGGTCCGTTGTCTGCTGGTCGGGTTGAATATGTATAGTTTTCTCGCCATATATCAGACTGGTTATTGTGCGACTTGGTTTGTATTTAGCAGTAGTAATGCCAACTCAAAAACACTCGAAAATCAGGAGAATTCAAATCAGCCGACATCGCTGGATGAAGCAATTCCGCGCATAGTGCGTGAATCTCACACAATTCCGTGCGGACTGTTGAAAACTATGGCGACTTGAGGTCAGTGAAGGTGAGCAGGCTTAATTTCCAGCCAGTTTCCGATTAAAGTCCACCAAGTCAGCGTAGCGGACGCCGGTGCCGCCGAAGATATCGAGCGCAGAACCGATCGTGAGGTCAATTCTCCCCTGCCCCAGGCGCGTCACTTCCTCCAAATCGCGCAGCGAATTCGCGCCGCCAGCGTAAGTGGTGGGCAGCGGAGACCATTGGCCGAGCTTTTCGACCAACTCAGCATCGATTCCGCGACACAGCCCTTCCACATCAACTGCGTGAATGAGAAATTCAACACAGTAGGTGGCGAGCTTTTCCAAGGATTCCCGGCTGATGGTTAATTCGGTGAACTTTTGCCAGCGATCGGTAACCACAAAGTAATCTTCACCACGCCGACGGCAGCTTAGGTCCAGAACCAAGCGGTCTTTGCCCATCGCCCGGACCAGTGCGGCAAGGCGATCCCAATCGACGCGTCCGCCTTGAAATACCCAGGAAGTGACAATAACCTGCGCGGCGCCGTCCTTCAAAAAGCCGGCAGCATTTTCGAGATTGATGCCGCCACCGATTTGCATGCCACCGGGATAGGCCTGGAGAGCCGTGCGCGCGGCCGCCTCGTTGCCGGAGCCGAGCATGATGATATGGCCGCCCGAGAGGCCGTCCCGCCGGTAAAGCTCTGCATAATAGGCACTGGAACGATCCGAGACAAAATTCGTGCGCAAGTCAGACGGGGCAGCACTAAGAGTGCCGCCGACGATTTGCTTCACTTTGCCTTCGTGCAGATCGATACAGGGACGAAACATCACCGGAAGATAACCAGCAGGAGGGACTTAGTCGAGAACCCCGTTTTCGGTGGGTTGTCTCTCGCCTCGACAAAACTGGACTTTCGGCACTAAGCTGTCGGCGATGCGACTGATGAACAAGCCATTGACCATTGCCGGACGCGAGTTTGGCTCACGCCTTATTTTGGGGACAGGCAAGTTCTGCTCCCCCGAGGCGATGCGGGATGCGCTGGCCGCGAGCGGTACGGAGATGGTCACAGTGGCACTTCGGCGCGCCGATCTCAGCGGCAAACAGGACCCTTTCGCCAATATCCTGGAATTCATCGATCCCAAACGATATTTGCTGTTGCCCAATACGAGCGGAGCGATGAACGCGGAGGAAGCCGTGCGACTGGCCCGCCTGGCAGTGGCAGCCGGCCTGCCGAAGTGGGTGAAGCTGGAAATTCATCCAGATCCGCGATATCTTCTGCCGGACCCGATTGAAACCCTCAAAGCCGCTGAAATTCTGGTAAAGGAAGGCTTTATTGTCCTGCCGTATATCAATGCTGATCCCGTGCTGGCCAAGCGGTTACAGGAAGTTGGCACCGCCACGGTGATGCCGTTGGGCTCGCCAATTGGCTCGAATCGCGGGTTACAAACGCGCGACCAACTGCGCATTATTATTGAGCAGGCGACGGTGCCGGTTGTCATTGACGCAGGCATTGGCGCTCCGAGCCACGCTGCCGAGGCGATGGAATTAGGGGCTGACGCGGTGCTGGTCAATACCGCGATTGCCGTAGCAAGCGATCCCAACCGTATGGGTATGGCATTCAAAACCGCCGTTGAAGCCGGACGTATTGCGTATGAAGTGGGGCTGGGTGTGGCGCAGGAAACCGCCAGTCCGACCAGTCCGTTAACCGCATTTTTGAGTTGAGCGAATGCTGCATCTCCCATGAAACAACGAACCCTATCCCCCTCCCGCGTGAAACAGATTCTGGCTGCCGCCACGAAAACCCGCGCGCTAGTCATTGGCGATGTCATGCTGGACCATTTTATTTGGGGCCAGGTCGGACGGATTTCACCGGAAGCGCCGGTGCCGGTGGTGGATTTTGTCCGGGAAAGTTTCATCCCCGGCGGCGCGGCCAATGTGGCGCGCAATCTGACCGCATTGAGCACGCCGACAGAATTGTTTGGGGCCATTGGGCGGGATAGTTCCGCCACCCAGCTCAAACAGTTGCTGACTGAGTATCAAATTGTCTGTGAAGGTTTGCTCTCCCACGAAGCCCGGCCCACCAGTGTGAAGACCCGCATCGTGGCGCATCAACAGCAAGTGGTGCGGCTGGACCGGGAAACGCGGTCGAGCCTTGATGCCCCGACAACCCGCCAATTGCTGGCTTTGGTTGAAGCCCGGATCAAAGGCGCCGCCGCCGTGATTGTGGGTGACTATGGCAAAGGCGTGATTACCCAACCGATGCTCGACGAATTGAAGCAACTTTGCCGTCGTCACGGCGTTTGGTTGAGTTTAGACCCCAAGCCGGTGCATCGTCTTAATCTGACTGGTCTTTCGTTGATTACCCCCAACCGCAAGGAAGCGTTTGAACTGGCCAATTTGCCGGATGAAACGCGTGAGAACGATCCGCTCGCCGACCGTAATTTGATGCAGGTGGTGGACCGTTTGTTAAAAGAGTTGCGGCCGGTGTTGTTGCTCGTCACCTTGGGCGAGCTTGGCATGTTGCTCTGTCAATCGGGGCAGAAGCCATTCCATATACCCACCCAGGCACAGGAAGTATTCGACGTTTCGGGCGCGGGTGACACGGTGATTGCTTCATTCACCCTGGCCATTGCCGCCGGGGCATCGCCGGTGGAAGCCGCCATTCTCTCCAATCACGCCGCGGGCATCGTGGTGGGCAAGGTCGGCACGGCGACGACCACGCCGTCAGAATTATTGGCCAGCTTTAGGCGTCGATAAAATCCTCCATGAATTCCAAGAAGGTAACCGCTGAAGAGATCAAGGCGATGAAGGCGCGGCACGAGAAAATCGCCGCGTTGACCGCGTATGACTTTCCCATGACCCGCCTGCTGGACGAAGTGGGTGTGCCATTGATTCTGGTCGGCGATTCGCTCGGCATGGTAGTCCTAGGTTACACGGATACCACGCTCGTCACCATGGCGGAAATGGAACATCATGTGCGGGCGGCGGCACGGGCCAAACCGCTCGCATTACTCGCCGCCGACCTCCCATATCGCAGTTATGAAACGGTGCCGGAGGCCTTGAAAAATGCCCGGCGCCTGGTGGCGGCCGGGGCGGAAGCCGTCAAAGCCGAAGGCGGCGTGGTGATTCAACAGCAAGTCCGGGCAATCGTGGACGCCGGCATTCCCTTCCTCGGACACCTGGGGATGTTGCCGCAGAATGTCCGGGAGGAAGGCGGTTACCGCGTGAAAGGCAAAGTGGAAGCGGAACGCCAAAAATTGCTGGAGGACGCCCAAGCGCTGGTGGCGGCCGGCGCATTCGGGATTGTGTTGGAACTCGTCACGCCAACGGTGGCGGCGGAATTGACACAGGCCATTTCCGTCCCGACCATCGGCATTGGCTCGGGCACGGATTGCGACGGACAAATCCTGGTGACGCCGGATCTCCTCGGCACTTTCCCGTGGTTCACGCCAAAATTTGTGAAGCCCAAACTGAACGCCGCCGAGCAGATGCGGACGGTAATTGAGGGATGGAAGAGGTCCATTTAACGAATGGCCCGGCATGAAACGCCTCACTCATTTAAACGCGCGCGGAGAAGCCAGCATGGTGGACGTTTCCCACAAACCGCCGCTCCAACGCGAAGCGATTGCCGCAGGTGAAATCAGACTGCAAAAAGAAACGCTCAAGCTCATCGAAGCCCAAGCCATTTCCAAGGGCAACGTGCTGGCCGCGGCGCGACTGGCCGGCATCATGGCGGCGAAGAAGACGGGGGAATTGATTCCACTGTGCCATCCCCTGCCCATTTCACATTGCGAAGTAAATTTTGAGATACCCGGAAGTCGGGATCGCATTCTCATCACCGCGTCTGCCAAAATCACCGCCCAGACAGGCGTGGAGATGGAGGCGCTCACCGCCGTAAGCATGGCGGCACTGACCATTTACGATATGTGCAAGGCCGTGGACAAAAAAATGCGCATTACAAACATCCGCTTGGTTTCCAAGACCAAAAAATAGGCGCTTCCGTTTGCTGAATTTTTCGCAATAATCAACTTATGCAGATTCAAGTTGGCATCATTACAGTTTCCGACCGGGCTTCGCGCGGGCTCTATGACGATTTGGGCGGACCGGCGCTGAAGAAGGCGGCGGAGGGTTACGGCTGGAAAGTCATGGCCGAGTCGTTGGTGCCGGACGAAAAGGGAGAAATTCAACGCGCCATTCGCGAGCAGACAAACAAAGGATGTCAGTTGGTGTTAAGCACGGGCGGCACGGGCGTGGCGTTGCGCGATGTGACTCCGGAGGCGGTGCGGGAAATTGCGATTCGCGAGCTGCCTGGTTTTGGGGAGATCATGCGGATCGAATCGATGAAGATTACCAAAAACGCCATTCTCTCACGCAACCTGGCGGTGGTGGTGGATAAGACCCTCGTGGTCTGCCTGCCCGGCAAACCGAGCGGCGCGGTGGAGTGTTTGAGTTTTGTAGTGGGGGCAATTCCGCATTGCATCGAGGTGCTGCAAGAGGTACCTACGAGTTGTTAAGGGAGTCGATATGAAGCGGGTTGCTTACTGTTTGCTGGGGCTCCTCCTGTGCGCGGGTTGTATCAGCAAGGCAAAATCAGACGCACGAGTGCGGACGGCATTCCTCGCGGGCCGCCAACAGGCGACTGCACCGGCAAATGCGCCGCAGGTTCGAGGGCCGTCCGTTCAGATTGTCGGCAACGTTAAAACCAAAGTGGTTCCGTGGACGAAGGATTTAACATTGGCGAAAACGCTGATTGCCGCAGAGTACCAAGGAGTGGGCAATCCGAGCAAGATCAGGATTATTCGCAACGGACTGATCACGGATATACCCCCTGAACAGTTGCTCAATGGGGAAGACGTGCCAATGCAGGCGGGGGATCTGGTGGAAATTCATCCCTGACACCTGATCACCTTGATAAGCACGGCGCAACTTTCTGCGTGCGGTCAGTGCCCGGGTCGTTAATATCAACACCATGACCGTGTCCCAACCACTGCAACAGATTGACCGCACCT
This sequence comes from Pedosphaera sp., assembly GCA_028293325.1. GTDB lineage: Bacteria > Verrucomicrobiota > Verrucomicrobiia > Limisphaerales > Pedosphaeraceae > JAQGOT01. Next base: position 72,518 of record JAQGPA010000212.1, read on the forward strand.
ACGTGCGTTATCAGGGTCGCAAACTTTCCTATTTTGCCGGGTGCGATTATTTCCGACTGGCGAGTCATCCCAAAGTCCTCCGGGCCGTGGCGCAGGGGTTGAAAAAATATGGTCTTAATGTGTCGGCATCGCGGTTGACCACCGGCAACCATCGGATTTACGAATTGTTGGAGGTGCAATTGGCCAGGTTCTTTGGAGTGGAAAGCGCCACGCTGACCTCCAATGGTTATGCGCCAAATCTCCTGGTGGCCCAGGCACTGGCCGGGCAATACTCCCATGCGCTGATGGATGAACGGGCGCATGGCTCGTTGATCGATGCCGCCCAGCTACTCGATTGTCCCGTGTTGAAATTTAAACACCGGGATGCCGGAGACCTTGCGCGCATCCTGCAGCGCTTGGGCGGGATCAAGCCCATCATCCTAACCGACGGAATGTTTTCACACGATGGCAGCATTGCGCCCATCCAGGATTACTTACGCCTGCTGCCGCCACAGGGGATGCTGCTGTTGGATGATGCTCATGGCGCGGGTATTCTGGGTCGCAATGGCAAGGGGACACCGGAACATGCGCGAGTTAACAGGAAGCAGATCATACAGACTGTTACGTTGAGCAAGGCATTCGGGGTGTACGGCGGAGCGGTGCTCGGACGACGCGCGTTGAAAGCGGCGATTATTGCGAGAAGCCGGTTGTTCGTCGGCAACACACCCTTGCCATTACCACTCGCCTTTGCGGCGATCACGGCCATCGCCTTGCTCCGCAGCGACGGCAAGCTGCGGAGCCGATTGACGCGCAACACAGAAAAATTGAAAGCGCGATTACATGCGGCTGGTTTTCCAGTCGAAAATAATGCCAGCCCGATAGTTCCTTTAGTACCGCGTGATCATAGGGAAGCGACTTTGATCAGGCGCAAGCTGCTCGCCGTAGCGATACACCCGCCCTTCATCAGATATCCCGGCGGTCCGAAACATGGTTACTTTCGATTTGTCATTTCCAGCGAGCATACGTCCGGACAGTTGGAAAGTCTGGAAAAGGTTCTGCTTTCGTTATCCCAAGGCGGAGAGAATGCGCGGACAAGCTGAGACGTAATCCGCTTGCTCCAGCGCGTTGTTTGGATTAGCTTTCGGGCCATGGATAGCAATTTGCCGCCCGAGAACAATCCGCCGCCGCCACCTCCGATCAATCGTCCGCCACCTGTCATTGCTCCAATGCCGGCACCCCGGCCCGCACGAAAAGGTTCCGGCTGGAAAGTTTTTGCGATTATTCTGTTGGTTCTGTTGGGGTTAAGCTTTCTGTTGAATTTGCGCCATGCGGCCAGCGCGGTCGTCTCCCGAGGCAGCCGAGACCGTGAAACGGCCGGGCCAAGATTGGAAGAGGTGATCCTCAAGGATGTTGACGCAGTGAACAAGATTGCCGTGATCAATGTGGACGGGGTAATCAGCGGCCAAACGGTGGATCAAAGCTACAGCATGGTCTCCATTATCAAGGAGGAATTGCGGCGTGCCAAACGGGACGGCGATGTGAAGGCGGTGATACTCAAGGTGAATTCGCCGGGTGGCGAGGTGTTGGCCTCCGATGAGATTGCCAAGGCGATCACCAAGTTCGAAACGGAGTCCAGCAAGCCGGTAGTTGTCTCGATGGGCAGTCTCGCGGCTTCCGGCGGCTATTATGTCTCGGCGCCGTGCACTTGGATTGTGGCCAACGAACTCACGATCACCGGCAGCATCGGAGTCATCATGCACGGCCTGAACTACCGTGGTCTGCTCGATAAAATCGGTGTCCGTCCGGAAGTTTACAAAAGCGGCAAGTTCAAAGACATGCTCAGCGGGACCAAAACCCAGGATGAAATTTCCCCCGAGGAGCGGCAGATGGTGCAATCGTTGATTGATGAGACTTTTGACAAATTTAAGAGCGTGGTGGCGGAAGGCCGTCATGGCGCCTATCAGTCCAACAAGCAGCAAGGGAAAATGCTGAGTTCAGACTGGGAGGATTATGCCGATGGCCGGATTCTTTCCGGCAAGGAAGCTTACAGGCTGGGTTTCGTTGATGAACTGGGTGATTTTGAGGCGGCGGTCAAGCGCGCGGAAAGTATCACGGGGATTCGAAGTAACCACGCCAACCTGGTTCAATATCAGCCCGTCTTCGACCTTTCGAACCTGTTTCGGTTGTTTGGCAAGAGTGACGCCAAGGCCGTCAAGGTGGACTTGGGAGTGGAGCTGCCGAAGCTGCAGGCCGGGTATTTGTATTTCCTTTCACCGACCTACCTGCACTAATCGTGAGCCGGGCAATTGTCATCAAGCATCCGTTGGTGCAACACAACCTGACGCGGTTGCGCGACAAGCGGACCGAACCGCAGGAGTTTCGCCGGGTGTTGAGCGAAGTGGCCGCATTGATGATTTATGAGGCGACGCGCTCATTCGCCACGGAACCGCTGACGGTCACCACCCCGGTGGGACGGGCCCGCGGTATGAAACTGCGCCGCGAAGTCATTCTGATTCCCGTGTTGCGCGCCGGTTTGGGAATGATGGATTCCATTTTACAATTAATTCCACATGCCCGCGTCGGATTCATTGGGCTCAAGCGTGAAGAAAAGACCTTGCGCGCCATATTTTATCACAAGAGTTTACCCAAGGATTTAAGCCGCTTTGAAGTGATACTGATCGATCCCATGCTGGCCACGGGCGGCAGTGCGGTGTCAGCCTTGGACCTGCTCGCGGAGCTCGGTGCCCGGCATGTGCGCCTGGTAAATTTGGTGGCGTCGCCTGAGGGCATTCGCACGGTGCATGCGCATCATCCCCGTCTGCCGATTTATACCGCAGCCATCGATAAGAAGCTTAATCACAAGGGTTATATCGTTCCCGGGTTGGGCGACGCCGGCGACCGGCTCTTTGGCGTTTGATAACCGGCGATAATTTTGGTAATCTCCACTCCGGCAAATCCGGAAATATCCATGAAGAACCTGTTGATGGTAGCCGACAGCGAGCATGACGCGAACATGCTTTATACCGTGGGAATGTTTGTGCCCGACCCGTTCATCTATCTGCGCCTGCGGGGCAAGGATATGATCGTGATGAGCGACCTGGAAATCGATCGCGCGCGGCAGCAGGCCCCGCATTGCCGGGTGGTATCCCTGAGCCAATGCCAGCAGAAACTCCGGCGCGAAGGCCGCAAAGCGACGGGTTACGCGGAGGTTATTCGCCTGCTCCTGCGGGAAAACCGCACCGATCGAGTCTATGTACCGGGCAATTTTTCGTACGGACTGGCCCTGGAATTGAGGAAGCTCAAGATCAAGGTCAAAGTGAAGCCGGGAAATTTCTGCCCTGAGCGCGAGCAGAAGTCGGCGGATGAAGTCAAAAAAATCAGCGCGGCCTTAGTGATGGCCGAAGTGGGGTTGGCCGAGGCGATTCAGGCCCTCAAACTGGCCAAGGTCGGCAAGCAGCGCCGCCTGATATATCGCAACGCACCGCTCACCTCGGAAAAACTGCGGTCCATCATCGACACCGCCATCATGCAGGCGAATGGGTTGCCGGCGAACACGATTGTGGCCGGGGGCAGGCAGGGCTGCGATCCACATGAAAGAGGTTACGGACCATTGCGCGCGAATGAGCCGATCATCCTCGACGTATTTCCCCGTTCGCAAAAAACCGGCTATTTTGGGGACATCACCCGCACGGTCGTCAAAGGTCGTGCCAGCGAAGCGGTGCGCCGACTTTACGACACGGTTTTGCGCGGACAAGAAGCCGCCTTTCAATTGATGCGCGCGGAAACGCAAACCGCATCGATCCACCAAGCGGTGCAGGCTCTTTTCATCCGGGAGGGTTATAAAACCGGCAAGCACAAAGGCCGCATGCAGGGATTTTTTCATGGCACTGGTCACGGATTGGGTTTGGAAATCCACGAAGCCCCCAGAGTGGGTGCCACCTCGACCGGCGTCCTGAAACCAGGTCATGTGGTCACCGTTGAGCCTGGCCTTTATTATCCGGAGATTGGCGGGGTACGTTTGGAAGATGTGGCCCTGGTAACAAACCGGGGACCGCGTAATCTTACCCGGTTTGAAAAGATTCTTGAGGTCTGAGCGACCTTGCTGACCCGAGCCAGTCATTGTCATCCGGCTCCGCAGTGCCCTCCCTTTTGCCAGCCCAAACCATCAAAGTGACACATCTACAAGTGATTCATGCTGAATGCATTGACAGCGGTTTTATTCGTTTTACGAGCGGGACTTTGCAAGCGGCAATTCGAGACTATATTGCTTGCGGTGTGAAGGTGAGAGTTAATCCGTAATCTAAAAATATGTTTTACATGTTTGGACCTTATTGGTGGCTTTTAATTCCCGGATTGCTTCTGGGTATTTACGCACAAATTAAACTGAGCGCCACCTACAACAAGTATCTTGAGGTGGGAACTCGATCCGGCTTGAGTGGCGCGGAGGCAGCGCGGACCATCCTGGATCGTGCCGGCTTGAGCAACATACCAGTGGAGGAAATTGGCGGTCGCCTGACGGATCATTTTGATCCGATGCAGAAAGCCCTGTTTCTGTCCTCCGAAAATTTTCATGGACGTTCCATATCGGCGGTGGGGGTGGCGGCGCACGAATCCGGCCATGCATTACAGCAGCAAGCCGCCTACGCGATGTTTAAGCTGCGGATGATGTTGGTGCCAGCCACCCAGATTGCCAGCATGGCGTGGATGGGGTTGTTTTTCCTCGGCTTGATACTTGGCGGATTAATTGGGCCCAAACTCATTCTACTGGCGATTGGTATTTTTGCCGTTCTGACCTTATTTCAAATCATTACCTTGCCGGTGGAGTTTGATGCGAGCCGACGCGCGAAGGAGCAACTAGTCAGGCTCGGCCTCGTGCAACCGGCGGAGAGCGTGGCGGTCAGCAAAGTCCTTAATGCAGCGGCAATGACGTATGTGGCCGGGATGGTCACCGCCATCCTGACGTTGCTCCGGCTCATTATGATTGCCAGGGGAAACGACCGCAGCAGATAAATAGTTGTCACGGGGAGCGGCCGGCCAATTCCATCCGGTAAACGTAACGCGTAAATGGGCAAAGATACCCATATCCACCCCACTTCGCCTTTGTTAATTACACAGATACCAAGCTGTATCTGAGATGGTTCTCTTAATTTGCTTGCGAACCAGGACCTAATCTCTGATTTTTGTCTTAATGCTTATGGCCGTGAAAACCAAAGCCCGAACGAAAGTTCACCGGAACCGCTTCCGGTTGAGCAGGCGACCGGCCAAGCAGCGCACGGTCAAAGTCAAAATATCCACTCCAGTCGTCGCACCCGCTCTGAAGGCTCCCGAGGTGGATGGCGCCGTGGAGCTTGCGCCCGTCGTTGAGGAAGTGGTGCTTCCCATTGATCGTGAGCGATCTGCGTATGATGGGGACACGGCAATCAAGCTCTATTTGCGGGAGATCGGGCAGGTGCAACTGCTCACACCGCGGCAGGAAATCGAACTCGCCGCACGCATCAAAAAAGGGGACAAAAAAGCGCGGGAACAGATGATTAAGGCCAACCTGCGGCTGGTGGTTAAAATTGCGCGGGATTATGAAGGGATAGGCCTGCCATTGCTCGATTTGATCAGCGAGGGCAATATTGGTTTGATGAAGGCGGTGGAGCGGTTTGACCCGGCGAAGGGGGGCAAGCTTTCCACTTACGGTTCGTGGTGGATCAAGCAGTCGATTAAACGCGCGCTCGCCAACCAATCCAAGACCATCCGCCTACCGGTGCACCTGGTGGACAAAATTTCAAAGATGCGGCGCACGGCCATGAAACTACAGGAGATTCTCGGGCGCGAGCCGTCGGACGAGGAACTGGCGGAGGAGTTGGGGATTTCCGCGATGCGGGTGGGCCAGATGCGGACGGCAGCGATTCGCCCGGCTTCGCTGGATGCGCCGATTGGCGATGAAGATTCGAACAATTTTGCCGAAGTCGTGCAGGATGAGAATGCCGACACTCCCTACGAGCAGCTTGAGGAAAAGACCGTCACCCGAATGCTGCAGGAAATGGTGAAGACGCTGGACCCGCGTGAAGCCACCATCCTGCGCGCCCGCTTTGGGCTGGATGGCGGCAGCCAGCGGACGCTGGAGGAAGTCGGCGAAAAATTTGGCGTCACCCGCGAACGCGTGCGCCAGATCCAAAATATTGCGCTGAAAAAACTGCGCCGAATGATCGAAAGAATCGAAGCCAAAAAGAAATAACCATCAACTCAACCTAACCTACCACTCATGAGCCACTCCCGACCGACGCCTGCGGAGATCGAAAGCGCCATCCGCAATATTCCCGACTTTCCCAAACCCGGCATTCAATTCAAGGACATCACGCCCGTGCTGGCGGATGCCCGACTTTTCGCCGGGAGCATTGACCTGCTCATTTCAAACTTCAAACCCGGCATGGTGGACACGGTGGTGGGCATTGATGCGCGCGGTTTTATCTTTGCCGCCGCCGCCGCGCTGCGCCTGCAAGCGGGCTTTGTTCCGGTGCGAAAAAAGGGCAAGCTCCCCTATCAAACACACGAACAGAACTACGACCTGGAATATGGCACCAACTCGATCGCCATTCATACGGACGCCGTAAAACCGGGAAGCCGCGTGTTGTTGATTGATGATCTTTTGGCGACGGGCGGAACCGCCGCCGCCGCCGCCGCGCTGCTGCAAAAGGTCGGGGCCGAGATATTGGAGATTTCTTTCCTCATAGAACTTAGTTTCCTCACTGGTCGCGACAAGCTGAAGGGATATCCGATTCGTTCCCTCGTAGTGTATTGAGCGTGCCGACGTCTGTTTTATTTATTTTGCAACCCGCCCGCACCCGCTAGACTCTGGGGCGATGCATTGGCTGCAAGCACTCGACATCAGATTGTTCCACTGGGTCAACCCGGCCATGAACAATCGTGTACTGGATGTCTTCATGCCGTTTTGCAGCGGCAACGCCTATTTCGTCCCCGCATTGATCCTGATTTGCCTGGGCCTGATTTTGCGGGGAGGCGTGCGTGGCCGCATCTGCGTGTTGATGCTGATATTCGTTGTAGGGTTGGGCGACGGGATGATTTGCAACACGCTCAAGCATTTAATCAGCCGGCCGCGTCCTTTTTGGGACATTGCCGATGTGCATATGCCGCCGGGCATCGGTCGGACAGGAAGCGGGAGCATGCCATCCTCCCACGCGGCGAACTGGTTTGCGGGGACGATGGTGGTTTTTATTTATTACCGCAAGAGTCTCCGGCTAATGTTGCCGGCGGCTGTGTTGGTCAGCTTTTCCCGGATTTATAATGGTGTCCATTATCCGAGCGATGTAGTGGCGGGAGCTATCCTTGGCGCAGGTTATGCCGCCGGTGGCGTCTGGACACTCGATGCGCTTTGGAAATGGGCAGGACAACGCTGGTTTCCAATTTGGTGGCAACGACTGCCCTCACTCATGGACCCGGTAGCGGTTCCGGCAGCGAAGATTTCGCAGCCAGTCGTGGATTCTCCGGAAGCCGCCCGTCGGGGTGATCAGCAATGGATCTATCTCGCCTATGGCCTGATCTTCCTGCAACTCCTGGTGAAGCTGGCCTATATCAACAATGGAAAACTCGATCTGGCCGAAAGCGAAGCCTTTCAATGGATCTGGTCCAAGCATCTTGCGTGGTTGCATTTCGGCGGAGCACACTTGAGCGCTGGCGCGCAGTTTCTGGGCACGCTTTTGTGGGGCGACACGGTGTTTGGAGTTCGCTTCTTTGCGCCAATTATTGCCACGACCATCAGCATTCTGCTGCTGCATTTTCTGGCACGCACGGTGAATGGCCGAGCGGCGTTTTGGATTTCCCTTCTGCCGATAACGGTACCGCTGTTGGCCGTTGGCTCAACCTTGATGACGGAGAACATTCTTTCAGTCCTGTTCTGGACGGCGGCAATGATTGCCGGATGGCGCGCGGTGCAGGATAATTCCAGAACCCGCGAGTGGTTTTGGGTGGGTTTGTGGATGGGGTTAGGCGGCCTCAGCACTCATGCAGTTTGGTTGCAAATAGTCTGTTGGGTTGTGTTTTTCGCCATCTGGACACCGGCCCGCCAGCAACTCCGACGGCTGGGGCCCTATCTGGCATTGTTGATAAGTGGAATATGCACAATGGCGTTTGTGGCGGGCGATGATTTGACAGATGGCCCAGCCAACGTTTTTACATTTCCAGTGACGGTAGTGCTGCTGCTCAATCCGTTCTTTTTCCTGATTGCGGTATGGGCGGCGTTCAACTTTTGGCGACGCAGGCGGGAAAACCCATTGCTGGCTTACCTGTTTAGCATGGGAGTGCCCTTGTTTTTGATTGGTTTTCTGTTTACGTTTCGTTCGCAGGTGCCGGAACATTGGATCGCTCCTGCCATCCTGCCGCTTTTTTGCTTCGCGATAGTTTATTGGGATCAACAATGGCGTGCAGGAATTCGCCGGATTAGGTTCTGGCTGATCCCGGGATTAGTTGCCGGAGGCGTGGCGGTAGTCTTTATGCATGATACTAATTTGATCGCGAAGATCACCGGACGCCAACTACCGGCGAAGATTGATCCCATGCGTCCTGTCAAAGGTTGGAGAGAGATGGCCGTAATGGTGGAATCAGCCCGCCAGAAATTGTTGGCGGAAGGAAAACCGGTGTTCATTATTGGCGGCCATTACGGCATGGCCAGTGAACTCACCTTCAATCTGCCCGAGGCCAAGGCCGGCGTAACTGGCCAGCCACTGGTATTTTGTCAGGTGGCAAAAGCATCCGCAAATCCATTTCCTTTTTATCCAGGTTACCAGGACGACAAGGGGCAGAATGCAATTTTTGTTCAGGAGTTGAAACTTGAGGATGTGGGAACCACTTTGCCACCGGAAGAGCTTAAGCAGGAATTTGAATCCGTCACAGACCTGGGTGCGATGATGGTCATGTCGGGCGGACGGGCTATGCACCGGATTCAGATCTGCGAGTGTCGGGGGTTGCGTTAAGATGTTGATGAAGCCATGCACCATGAAGTTTCCCGTGCGGGATTATGATCTGGCCTCCACGCTGGCTTGCGGGCAGGCATTTCGCTGGCAACAACAACAGGCAAGCTGGACGGGGGTGATTGGTAATCGTTGGGTTCGGCTACGGAGCACGCAGAATTGCATCCTCGCGGAAACCGGAGAACCGGCGGAGCACTGGGATTGGTTGACAGATTATTTGCAAATTGAAATGGACCTGGAGGTGGTACTGGCAAGTTTTCCAGATGACGAACCGATGCGTTCCGCAGTCTGCGCCTGCCGAGGATTGCGATTGCTGAGGCAGGAGCCGTGGGAATGCCTGGCCTCGTTTATTCTTTCCTCCACCAAACAAATTGTTCAGATACGGCAAATTATTGCCTTACTTTGCGAGCGTTACGGCGAGTCGCTGGCGGTTCCCGCGGGGGAGGCGGCGGCGCACGGTTTCCCCTCCCCTGCCCGGCTCGCGGCGCTAAACGAAGCCGAACTGCGGAGTTGCAAAATGGGGTTTCGTGCGCCGTACCTGCTGGCCACCGCACAGGCCATTGCCCAAAATCAATTTGACCTCGAGCGACTTCGCGGAATGCCGGTGGCGGAGGCCCGCATTGAATTAATCAGCCTGCCCGGGGTTGGTCGCAAAATAGCGGATTGCGTGTTGCTGTTCGCTTATGGCTTCCAAGCGGCTTTTCCCGTGGATGTCTGGGTGATGAAAGCGCTATGTGAGCTTTACTTTCCCCGTCGCCGCCCCACACTGCCGCGTTTGCAACATTTTACGGAAACGTACTTTGGTGACAATGCCGGTTACGCCCAGCAATATCTCTTTCACTATATGCGCACACGACGCCCGGTAAAAAGTAATGAGTGATCAAACTTCAATGCTGGAAGTCCTTTTCACACCCGCCGACGCCCTGGCGCTGGCTGATCTGGATTTGGCTGACACCACCTGTGTTGTCTTCGATGTCCTTCGCGCCACGAGCACGATTGTCACCGCATTGGCCCATGGCGCCACCGCGATCATACCGGTGGCAGAAATTCCGGATGCGCTGGCATTGCAGCGACAGGAACCGCAACTTTTATTGGCGGGCGAGCGCAACGGCATGCGCATTGATGCGAGCATCAGTGGCGGCAAGGACTTTGACTTCGGCAACTCTCCGCGAGAATTCAATCCGGAGCGGGTTAGGGGAAAGACCATTGCCCTCTCCACCACCAACGGTTCGCGCGTCCTGCGGGCATGCGCGGGAGCGGAGACGATACTGATCGGGTCATTCCTGAATTTGCAGGCAACCGCCGACTACCTCAAAGCACACCCGTCCGAAACAACTTTGCTGGTGTGCAGCGGCACCGGGCATCAGGCCGCTTATGAAGATGTTTTGTGCGCCGGCGCCCTGGCAGGGTTGATTTGGCCATCGGCTGACGAACAGCAGGCGGCTGATTCCGCAATCATGGCGCGGCAAATTTATGAACAGAGCCAGGCCAATCTTATGGCTGCGCTGGCTCATTCACGCAATGCCCGTCGATTGCTGGCGATACCCGAACTGCGCGGTGATATCTCGTGGTGCCTGCAACGCGATGTCTTCCCCCTGGTGGCGCGCATGGTGGACAGCAAGGTGATTCGGCTTCCCAAGTAAGCGGAAGCTTTAACCGTTCAAGCTTGCTTGTCCCGGTAACTCGCCACCACCCAATCGCTCAAGACCTTGTCCGTCTCTGTTACGGCATCCACATCAATGATAAATTCCTCGCGGCCCGTATTCTGGGCAATGAGTTTCAGGCCAAACTGGTAATCTTTGAAGCGTTGAGCACACAAATCCCGGATCGAAACACCTTGCTCCAGCGCGTTTGAAATCAACAGATCCGCCGCCGCATCCGTGAACTTAATACGCAACCCGTGGTTCTCCGTGAAGCGCTGGGCGAATTCATGCACCAATTGACGGGCGATTTTGCGTTCCTCCTGCTGGTGTTCCGCCAGCAATTTCTTCAGTTCCGATGGAGGATCATCCACCAACTCGCGCGTCACTACGAACCGCTTGACCTGCGTGGAAGGCAGCTCAAACTTGATGTCGCGAAAAATCCGTTCGGCAACCGTCATCAGGCCGCGCGCGCCGGTTTGTTCATTGCCGGCGAGTTCCGCAATCCGGCGCAAACCATCATCCTGAAACAACACTTCAATCCCGTAGGCCGCAAACGATTGCTCGTACTGCCGGATGATGCTGCCCTCGGACGTTTTCAGAATGGCGAACAAATCATCCACGCTTAAAGGCTGGCAGACAACCCGCACCGGTAAGCGACCGATGAATTCAGGTTCGAAGCCAAAGTCGATGAAGTCCTTGGTTTGCACTTCAAGTAGAGCCTGGGTTTCCTCCGTCGCCTTGGCATCCTTGGAGGCAAAGCCGATGGTCGCCTCGCGCAAACGGCGTCGAACCAGTTTCTCCAGGCCGTCGAACGCCCCACTGACGATAAACAAAATGTGCCGCGTGTTAATGGTTCCAGGGCCCTTCTTCCCCCGCTGGGTAATGTCCATCATGGCCTGAATTTGTCCGGCAATGTCCTGCGGCGACCGCACGGGCACTTCCGTTTCTTCCATCAGTTTCAAGAGGTTGGTTTGGACACCGCGACCGCTCACATCCCGGCCGCTGCCGTTGCTCGCGGCGGCGATCTTGTCAATTTCGTCGATGTAAATAATGCCGTATTGCGCCCGGGCCACGTCGCCATCGGCCCGGCGGCACAGTTCGCGCACCAGATCCTCCACGTCGCCGCCGACATAGCCGGTTTCTGAAAACTTTGTGGCGTCGCCTTTGACGAACGGCACGCCGATCAATTCCGCGATGCTCCGGATGAGGTAGGTTTTTCCCACCCCGGTGGGCCCGATGAGAATGATGTTCTGCTTGGCGTAGTTCGGGGTCTCCTTGCCGGCAAACGCCAATCGCACCTGATGATAATGATCACACAGCGCGACGCTCAGCACTTTCTTGGCTTCATCCTGCTTAATGACAAAGCGATCGAGATATGCCTTAATGTCGCGCGGTTTGTAATCGAATTCGAATTCCTCTTGCGGAGACGCGGCCGCGGTCGAATCCCCGGCGGCAGCGAAATCCGTTTGGGCCGAAGTGCCCGCGGGATTGGCACTGTGGAGATGTTGTTGCATAAATTCCGCCATGCGCCGTTGGAATTCCTCCGGCGTGGGCGGGCCGTTCAAATGGTCGTTAGGCATAATTCAAAGCTACCTTTTCAGCAACATAATGCGCCTCTGCCAAATGTCGAGGAGACGTCCCGGTCATCCAGTATGTAAGAGCAAAGCATTGGGCGCAACTCACTCATATCGCAAGGACTCAATGGGATCCAGATTGGCTGCTTTATAAGCGGGATAGGTCCCGAAGATAATGCCGACCAGTGAGCAGATGCCCAATCCGATGAACACCCAGTCCACTGGAATCACCGGCGACAATTTCATCATGTGCGCGGCAACGTTGCCCAGCACGATGCCCACCACCACCCCGATGGCCCCGCCGACCTCGCACAGCACCACTGCCTCCATGATGAATTGGGTCATGATGTTCCGTTTCTTGGCGCCGATGGCGCGGCGGATGCCAATCTCCCGCGTCCGTTCCGTCACTGACACGAGCATGATGTTCATGATACCGATGCCGGCGGCCAGCAGCGCGATGGAACTGATGGCGGTGACGCCCAACCGCACCGCAAACGTGAAGTTATTGATTTGATTGAGCGTGGAGTCGTTGGAAACAATTTCAAAATCATCCTCCTTGCCGGGCGGCACTTTGCGAATCACCCGGAGAATGCCGCGCACCTGTTCCACCGTGTCATCATAGCCGGCCACGTCGGGCGCAGTCACGAGCAGCTTGACGCTCTGCCGACGACCGCCAAAACGATTTAATCCCGTGGTGATCGGGATGATCGCAAAATTATCCTCATTCCCACCCGCCATGGAGCCCTTCGCCTCCAACACACCAACGACGGTGTAATTGATGCCATTGAACTTGATTCTTTCATCGACGGCAGAGCCGTACGGGAACAAATCTTTAGCGAGACTGTTGCCGAGCACGCAAACGTCGTGCGCGCCCTCCACGTCCGAATCCTGAAGGATGCGGCCATCTTGAAGAATCCAGTTTTGCGCGGCGAAACTGCCCGGAGTCTCTCCGGCCACGCTGGTGCCGGGGGGAGCCTTGGCATAAGGCGACACCACCTCGCCGGAACTAAACCAGAGTTCCAAGCCAATGTAACGCGCCAAGGTTGCCCGATTCCTCAAGTCAAGGCCTTGCGCCAGCGTAATGTCCTTGCGCCGCCAAAATTTTTCCAACCCCTCGCGACCGCCAAAATAAACGCCCGGCCACTTTTGCACCACGAAGGTCTGGCCGCCCAACTGGCCCACATCCGCTTCAATGCGGGCTTGCATCGCCCGCATCGTGGTCATCACGACAATGATGGAGAAGACACCGACCAACACGCCCAGCAAAGTCAGGGAGGAACGGAGCTTATGCGCCGCAATCGCGCTCATCGCCATGCGAAAGCTCTCCTTCAATTCCGCGAGGAACACCCGCCAAAAACGCAATCGCGATGAGTTCATACGATGATTTTATTCATTGCGCAGGGCATCCACGGGATCCATGCGCGCCGCGCGCCAGGCCGGAAAAAAGCCCGAGGCCACGCCGGTAATCAGAGCGACGAGCAGCGCGAGCCCGACCACGGACAAAGACAGGTGCACCGGCAACGCCCGTGCGAGCAAAAAGGTAAACAGCCAGGCAATTACGAGGCCAACCAATCCGCCGAGAAGGCAGATGGTGGCGGCTTCGATGAGGAATTGCAGCAGGATCGTCCGCCGCTTGGCGCCAATAGCCTTGCGCACACCAATCTCCCGCGTGCGTTCCGCGACTGACACAAACATGATATTCATGATGCCAATGCCACCGACAAACAACGAGAGGCCGGTGATCAGCAATCCGACTCCGGCAATAGTGCCCGCCACGCGATTGAACATGGTAATGAATTGTTCCTGCTGATTAATGGCAAAGTCATCTTCATCGCCCGGCGCCACCCGCCGGATTTTGCGCATCACGCCGCGCAATTCCTCCCTGGCCTCATCCAGTTGATCCAACTGCGCCACCTTGACTTGAATCTGAAAATCCGGGTTGCGCCAATAACCGATGAGCAATTGTTGAATGGGAATGATCACCTCGTTATCCAGGCTTTGCATCCCCATAAAGCTCCCTTGTTTTGCCAGCACCCCTATCACTTCCATGGAACGCGGCCCGACCTTGATTTTTTTGCCCAGCGGCGATTCATTGATGAACAGATTCGTCGCCACGTCCAACCCGATAATGCAGACTGGCCGTCCGCCATCCGCTTCTGCCGCCGTCATGAACCGTCCCTCGCCCAGCGAAAAGCCGCTGGTATTCAGGAATTGATCCGTGCTGCCCATGATCTGAACGCTGCTCGAGCTGCGGGTTTTGTAGATGACGGATTGATTCATGCCCACCACCGGAGCCACCGCCCGCGCCAGGGTCATTTCCTTTGCCACGGCGTTGGCCTGCTCCAGCGTAATCTCCCGCCGTTTTTGCGACTTAAGCCATTCCACTTCGGTGTGTGTAAGCCAAGCGGTGCGGTTTACATAAAGCATGTCGGCGCCGATCACGGAGATGCTCTTGCGGAAGGCCCGGTTCATCCCATCGATTGCAGTCGCCATCAACGTCACGGTAACGATGCCGATGACGATGCCGAGCGTCGTCAGCACGGAGCGCAACTTGTTCGCGCGAATCGCGTCCCAAGCGATGGCCAACCCTTCCTTTAATTCGACAAAGAAGTTCACGACAGCAGGGAGGAATTTCTCATGAGCTAAACGCCTTTGCCTTTGCTCTTGGTCTCATCGCTGGCAATAAGGCCGTCGCGGATGCGAATGATGCGGCGCGCATGTTTGGCAATGTCCTCCTCGTGAGTGACGACGAAAACCGTGTTGCCCTTTTCGGACAGCACTTCCAACAGCGCCATAATTTCCTCGCCGGTTTTGGAATCGAGATTGCCGGTCGGTTCGTCGGCCAAAATGATGGAGGGAGTATTCACCAGCGCCCGCGCAATGGCCACGCGCTGCCGCTGCCCGCCGGAAAGCTCATTGGGCTTGTGGTGAATGCGGTCGCCCAGGCCCACACTGGTCAAGGCATCCAATGCCACCTGCTTGCGCTGCCCGGCGTCCATGCCGGAATAAATCAGGGGCAATTCCACATTGCGCAGGGCATTGGAACGCGGCAACAGGTTGAAGGTCTGAAAAACAAAGCCGATTTCCCGGTTCCGAATCTCAGCCAGTTGATTGTCATCCATGTCACTGACATTGGCGCCGTTCAATTCGTAGAGACCGGAGGTGGGCGTGTCCAGACAGCCGAGCAAATTCATGAGTGTCGACTTGCCGGAACCGGAAGGTCCCATGATCGCCACGTATTCACCCCGCTGGATGTCCAGCGAAACGTCACGCAGCGCATGGATGGTTTCCGTCCCCATCTGATACCGCCGGGAAATATTCTGAAGGCGAATCAAGCTCACAGGCTTTTACTTGGCATCTTCCTTTGACGAAGAACCGTTGTGGCCCAGCACCACCCGCTTGCCATCCTCCAATTCGCGATTGATTGCCTTGTAGCCGCCGGAGACCACTTCATCGCTTTCCGAGAGCCCTTCAACAATTTCGACGTAATTGTCGTCGCTGATGCCGCGCTTGACCGGAACCATTTTGGCGCGATCGCCTTGGGGCAGGAACACGACCTCGATGGGTTTGGCCGGTTCGCCAGCTTTCCTTCTGTCCGCGGATTTAACTTCGTTCGTGTCCTCTTTCGCTGGCAACGGATCACTGCCGGCCAGTTGCACCACATTGGTTTTGGCCGATTTGCCTTTATCGGGCGATTCCTTCGGCAGTCGCGTCGTCACGCTCTGGATGGGCACCGTGAGCACATTGGTGCGATAACGGGTTTCGATTTCGGCGGTAACGGACATTCCCGGACGAAAGGCTTCTTTTTCGCTGATGCGAATTTTGACCTGGAACTTGGTGGCTTCCTGCGAACTGCTGCTGCTGGCAGCGGCCGCCGCCGCGGTGCCGGTACCGGAATTTTTGGAGGAATTGGCAATGTCCGTCACCACACCTTTAAACTTGCGGTCCTTGAAAGCGTCCACCTCCAAGCGCACCGCCTGGCCGATGCCGATCAAAACCACGTCCACCTCGCCAATATCCACCCGCGTTTCCATCGCGTTCAAATCGGAAACCGTCATGATTTCGGTGCCGGCCATCATGGCGGTACCGACGACTCTTTCACCGACCTGGGAATTGAGTTTGGTCACAGTCCCGGCGAGCGGCGAATAAATCGTGGTCTTGGAAAGGTCATCCTCTGCCTTCTGCAAGGCGGCATTGGCCATTTCCACCTGTTCAAGCGCACCGGCAAGGGTGGCTTTGGCGACATTATAAATCGTCTTGGTTTCAAGAAAGGCCGAATCGGAGACCAGCTTGTTTTTAAAGAGTTCGGCGACCCGCTGATATTCCAGGTCCGCTTTTTCCAGGTTGGCTTCAGCGGTGTTTTTGTTGGCCTGGGAATATTTGTAATTCGCCTGGGAGGAGTTGCGGCTGGCAATATAGTTGTCCGGCTTGATTTTGACCAGGAGGTCGCCTTTTTTGACGCTTTGTCCCTCCCGGACCGGCAATTCGATAATCTCGCCACTGACCTCCGGGCTGATGTTTACCTGCAGGACTGGTTGGACCTTGCCATTGGCCACCACCAATTCAGTGAGATTGCGCCGGGAGACCTTTTCCTTCTGAATAACAATGGCACCCTCCTGTTTTTTGAAGATGGCCACTGCGGCAATCAGCGCCACGGCAGCGGCGATCACACCGAAAACGATGATTTTCCTGCGCTTTTTACTTTTGGGATTCGCCATGTTTTTCCTTAAACGTAATGGGGGCGCTGCCAGCAAAATATCATGCGGGGGAGCCCCGCTTGAAAATCACCAATCGCCCGCGAATAGGCAAGCAGAATTCAAGGGTCCGAAGCCGGCTTGCCTTTCAAAACAACCGTCCGGCGCTGATTTACCCAACCGGGCGCCCTCTTTTGAAGAGAGCCGCACCGAGCGCACCGCCAATAAGTCCACAAATACAGGCGTTCACCACTGTGGCGCAGAGACCGAGCAGAATCTGGGGCAAGCCAATCTCCTGGGTTTTTTGCGCTTCCATGGCTTGCTTAAATGCCTGCAACATTTCCGGCGAAGCCTTGCTCATTATTTTCATCATGATGGCTTCGTTTTCCTTGGCGTGCATCAAATAACCAAATCCCAGCCACAAGGCCATGACCACAACCCAAAAAGCCACGCTGCCCAACATGGCGGTCAACATGCCCAGCCGAATCCCCTGCCCGTACGTCAGAGTCATTTGATACCACCGGGTAAAAAGATGGATGGTCAAAAGCACGCCGAGAATTTGCGGCAGACAACAGGCCAAACTGATATAAGGAATGAAACTGACAGCAAAAATAAACCCCGCGCCGATCAGCATGGCTTTGAAATCATCGGGATCGACGGCGGGGGATGCTGGCGGGTTGGGAACAGGATCAGTGGGATTCATGGGAGATGGTTTTAATTCTGGTGGAGAGATAAAGTTCGCTTAGTCCGCGCAGCGTAAACCAGGAGCAGGCGAAGCCGAACAAGCCGCCGGTGAGAGCCCGGGGCAGAGGCCAATTATGATAGATGCCCAAGGCTTCCAATCCCACATCAGCCGCCATCAGCAACACCGTGCCGGCCAGCAATCGCAAGGAATTCTTCTCGCTCAGATCCAAACAAAAACAGGCAAAGACCAGATGTCCCAAACCGAGCCCGATATAGATCCAGAGGCAACGCACACACAAGCCGACCGGATGACTGGATATGGAATAGGAACGTTCAGGGATTTGATGGCAGATGGTCAAAAATAATTGGTGCAACCACTCATGGCCGGGAAGCGCCGCCATTAAGGCCAATCCGGTCCAGGTAAAGAAAAAGGCTGCAGCCAGCCAGCCAATTCTCCTGGTATGTGATTCAACGCCTGCTTTCATAAGGTCGCGCTTTGGCACTATTTGCCGGGTGCGATCGCCCTCCTTGTGACAAAACGACAGCGGCAAGTCGATATAATAGTAATTTGCGAACTGGAGAACTGTTTACCCAGCCAGGGACTACGGAACTTTCAACAACTCTGATTCGCTCCAGGCTTCCTCGCGATTGGCGGTTTCGGCCCGGACCGACTTGACCGTCTCAGGTGCAACGGGGGCCGCCGTGTGATCCCAGGAGCGGCGAACATAGGTGAGAATTGCGGCAAGCTGCTCGTCCGTAAAAGCGGTGTTAAATGCCGGCATATCCATATCGTAAACGCGGCCTTTGACATTGATCGCGCCATGCGCGCCATGCAACGCAATCCGCACCAGCCGATGATCGGGGCCCAGCACCCATTCCGAATCCACCAACGGCGGCGCCAGACCTTCCTGACCAAAACCATGCGGCTGATGGCATTGAGCACAGGTCGTCTCGAATAAAATCTTGCCCGTATCGTAAAGCGCCTGCTGTTTCGCAGTCAGCGGTATGACCGGCGGTTCCGGTTTATAACCGGGTTGGCCGGGCCAGGTGATGAGTTCGTTAATAATCTCCACGAGTATGCGGACATTGGGATCCACCACCTTGTGCAGCGCAATAAACCCGGCGGGTTCGGTCGGAAGCCGGACAACTTTTGGTTTTATCGCTTGTTGTCGCTTCCGGGCTTTTGCCGGAGCGGTTCCCGCAATCCCTTCCAGCAAAGCGATGCGCCGCCAACCCGTGCTGGGCGTTTGCTCCGCCGCCAATGCCAACAATTGCTCCACGCGGCGGGGTTTGTGCTCGGCAAAGACACAGCGGGCCAGACTGGTCACCAGTTCATCGCGACCGGGCTTCAGACTTCGCCACTCGCTGTCGGCCAGCAGTTGCTCCAGGAATTCCAGTTCGCGAACCACCAAGCCGCTGACCAAGGCATCACGCACATATAGATTAGCCGACGAATTCCCCGCAATGGTGAGCATCCCCTGCTCCGCCAAAGGATCGACGACCTGTCCCAAGGTGAAGGCAAGCTGCAACTGCACATCCGCATCCCGATCACTCCCCGCCAGTGCAACCAGGCGCGGCAGAAACTCCGCCTTGTCCCCGGATTTCAGGAAAGGTTCCGCCAGCCGGATGGCCATGACCTTAACCTTTGGATTCGGAATTTTGAGCGACTCAAGCACCGTTGCTTTATCCAACGCTCCCATTCCTTCCAGCGTCCAAAGCGCGTGGATGCTCCCCAAATAATTAGTATCGGACACGGCCTTGGCCTGGAGCGCCGGCACCACGACGGCATCGTCGCGCTCGACAAGGAGGCGTTGTGCCGTGTCCCGCCACCAGCCATTGGGATGCGACAAATACTTTACGAGTTCCGCCGAACTCGCCCTGGCCAAATGCGGCGAAGCGCCTCGCGGCGTTGCGTCAGACACCACGCGATAGATTCGTCCCTGGTGCAAAGGCTGCTCCAAGCTGCGGCTTTCAATTTGCTTTCGCAGGTAGGTGGTCACATAGATGCGGTGTTGGACCACACCGCGATACATGTCCAGCACATAGAGCGAACCATCTGGCGCGGTGTAGGCGTTGACCGGGCGAAAGCGTTCGTCCGTTGACGCGAGGAACTCCGAATTGGGATATGCCCTGCGACCGGTAATCACCGCATTTTTTTCCGTAAGGATGTCCCGCTTGACCAGATTACCAGCCGGCTCGCAAACGAAGGCGTTGCCGCGAAACTCGGCCGGGAAATTGTCGCCCCGGTAAATGACCGGCCCGCAAGCGGCGGTGAAAGTGGCCAAGGTGCCATTGGCGCGCAGTTGCCCTTTGCTGTAGCCGCGGTTGACGCCGGGATTCACCCGGATGGGCCAGACCGATTGGTCCTGAATGACCTGCACATTGATGCCCGCCGGATCGCGGAAGTTCGGATTCCGAAACAGGTAGGTTGAAGGAACCAGATCGCAGCGAAGCTGGTCCTGGTTGGAATTAAAAAACAAACGGCCATAGTCATCCTGCGAAATGCCCCATTGCCCGCGAAAAGCTGTGGCTTCGCGTTTCCAGTCCTCTTCCAGACTGCGAAAACGGAAGGTGTAATTGGCGCTGTAGAGCCAGTTGTCCAACCCCCAAATCAAACCGTTGGCGGTGTGTTCCGGGCTGAGTTTGCTGCCGTAGTCCTTCGCGACTTCAATCTTCTCATCCGCTTTGCCATCCCCATCGGTATCGCGCATGAACCAAAGTTTGGGAGGCTCACCCACAAGCGCGCCGCCACGCACCAGGGCGATGGCCCGAGGCAGAACCAAGCCATCCGCAAAAACCGTGCTTTTGTCCATCTTGCCATCGCCATCCGTGTCTTCGAGAACGACGATGCGACCGACCGGTTGATCTTCCCCCTGGCCATCGACATTGGGCATGAATCCGCGCATTTCGACGACCCAAATCCGGCCCTCCGGATCAAATGCGAGCATGACCGGGTCTTCGACGAGCGGTTCGCTGGCCACCAACTCGATATGGAACCCGGGTGCGAGCTTGAAGGTCTTGAGTGCCTGTTCCGGCGTGAGCGGAGGGGCGGGAGGAACGGGAAAGGTGGGCTGTAACTGGACTTCGCCGCGATGGTCACCTTGTTGGGCATGACCTGAAGGAACAAAAGCGACGAATAAGAAGGCAACCAGCAAAATTCGTAATAGCATTTTATCTTTCGATGGCGGACATTTTGACACACAGCATGGCACAGCGAGCGCTCTTACTGGCATTGTTGTCTGGTATTCTGATACAAAATTCTGCAAAAGACCATTACCAATGCAAGCCTTTCATGCAGAATTCTGTTAGACGCTGTCTTGGAATGCATGGTTACATCCTTCCGGTAGCGCCAACTCATTATCGCATAGAGATTTTGGAACACTCTTGTAACCTGTTACTATTTGACTTTCCGCTGCGTCTGAGCTTTCATAAAGCAAGCCGATTAAATTGATTCACCGAGTTTTTGTTCCCGGAAATGGCTGTGCCTTTTGGGGTTCAGCCAGAAGTGTTTTTGTGAGCGTATGGGGCGGATTCGTCGGGCCTTCGCTGTCCAGCAGTCAGGGAGGAAAAGTGCCGCTTTTTGGGAATGGTTTGGTCTCTCTTTGAAGAACAAGAGTATGCGGTTCGCCTTGACCAAGGCAGGGATTCATTACGTTTGGATGAAACGCAGCGCGAAAAATTTGTGGAGAGTGCGGTTAGCGGGGGCATTATTTTTGATGCTCAGTCTGACCAACGTCTTCGCCGCAGTGCCGCCGTCGCTGCCGGAATTACCCAATTTTGACAGACGGACGCAGACCCGCACCCCGCCCTCGCCCGAACACCTGGCGGCTGTGACGCAACTTAAAGCGAAACTGCCGGAAACAAGGGTGGACGTGGATGAAGCTTTGGGCACCGCCAAATGGGTCAGAGCCTCACGAGGTTTCCTCAGCGGCTCAAACGGGACCGGTCGCAGCATCTCTCCGCAAACGTTGGCCGCGTTCTCCGCCAGTGATCCGGATCGCGCCACCAAGGCATTCCTGGCCGAACACCGTGGCATATTTGGTCATGGTCCGGAAGCGCTCACCGGAGCACGGGTCAAGCGCCAGTTCACTACGGCGCATAACGGTTTGCGGACAGTGGTCTGGGAACAGCAGTTGGATAATATTCCATTGTTTGAGACGTTGCTGGTTTCGCATACGACCAAAAATGGAGAGTTGGTAGACATTTCCAGTTATTTCCTGCCTGATCCAGCCGGAGCCGCCAACGCGGAGAATCATAATCGCGCCGCGCTGCAAGCCAAACCGACGGTCACCGCGCCGCAAGCGGTGGCTTATGCCGCGCAAAATCTCGGAGAGGCGCTGGGCGTCGACAAGGTCCAGGCCATTAATGCGGAGGCCGAGGGGGCGGAAAAGCATCAAAGATTCAAGGCCGGGCCTTTGCTGGGAGACAGCGATGCGCGATTGGTCTGGTTGCCGATGAACCGGGGAGCCCTGCGGCTGTGTTGGCAGGTAATCCTCATGAGCCGCGTCCGCAACGAGATGTTTCTGATATTAATAGATGCCCGGACTGGCGCAGCGCTCGTGCGTCACAGCCTGACTGAAAATATTAGTGATGCTTCCTACCGTGTATTCACCACGGAGAGCCCGACACCCTTCTGCCCCGGCTATGCAACACCCAACAGCACGCAACCAGCCACAGTTGCCCGCGTTTTAGTAGTCACGAATGCCTACGACACAACGGCCTCACCCAATGGCTGGATCAATGATGGAGACAATGAAACTGTCGGCAATAATGTCGATGCACATCTGGATCATAACGCCGACGGCCAACCCGACGTGCCGCGGCCGCGCGGGTTGCCGTTTCGCGTGTTTGATCCGGCGCTGGACTTGACGCAAGACCCGCTGATGAACACCAATGCGGCGGTGGTTAACCTTTTTTTCTGGAATAATTGGATGCATGACAAGCTGTATGAATTTGGCTTTACCGAAGCAGCGGGAAATTTCCAAATCAACAATTTTGGCCGGGGTGGGCAAAGCAACGACCTCGTGCTGGCGGATGCCCAGGTCGGCACCGACTATCAGAATGCCAACAATGCAAACTTTTCCACACCGCCGGATGGCCTGCCCGGGCGGATGCGGATGTATATTTTCAACGGGCCGACGCCCAACCGCGATGGTTGTCTTGACGCCCAGGTCATCACGCACGAATACACGCATGGACTGAGCAACCGGCAGGTGGGCGGCGGTGTGGGTATTACTGCGCTGCAATCCCGCGGTCTCGGTGAAGGGTGGTCGGACTTTTACAGTCTCGCGCTATTAAGCAAACCCGGCGATGACGTGAATGGCAATTATCCGGAAGGAGGTTATGTCGCCTACCATTTGTCCGGCTTAAACGAAAATTACTATTATGGAATTCGCCGGTATCCCTATTCCACGGACATGACCAAGAACCCGCAGACTTTCAAAGATATCGATCCGGGACAGGCGGACGCGCACACGGGCATACCCCGCAATCCGGCCGTTATGAATGTCCCCTCTGAAATTCATAATCAGGGTGAAATCTGGTGCGTTGCCCTCTGGGATGCGCGGGCCAATCTGATCAACAAATACGGCTACGCCGTCGGGAACCATCTCATTATTCAATTGCTGACCGACGGCATGAACCTCACGCCGGCGAATCCGGATTTTGTGGAGGCCCGCGACGCCATTATTCAGGCCGATATTGTGGATAACGGCGGCGCAAATTTCCATGAGCTTTGGGTGGCCTTTGCGAAACGCGGCCTGGGGTACAACGCAATCGCGCCGGCCAGTTCGACCACCTCCGGGGTGACCGAATCATTCGTGGTTCCCGGGGACAACCTGCTGGTGAATCCCAGAGTGGATATTATTGCAAGCGGTCGCGCAAGCGGCCCATTTGCGCCGACATCGCAGTCCTATGTGCTCAGCAATGCCGGGACCAACAGCATCAGTTGGACTGCGGGGGCGGATGTCACGTGGCTGGATTTTTCCGTGACGAACGGCGTCCTGGCCGCCAACGGCGGCAGCACCAACATACTGATTTCGATAAACGCAACGGCCAACAGCCTGCAGGTGGGAGAATATTCCGGCACGATCACCTTCAGCAATTTGACTAGTGCCGCGGGACAGACGCAGGAGGTAGCCTTGAGCGTTTCGCCACGCCGCCTTGATTATTTTTCGCTCACCAATGATCCCGGTTGGTCGCGCCAAGGTGAGTGGGCATTTGGCAAACCGGCCGGGCAAGGCGGCGTAGCGCATGGCAACCCCGACCCAACCAGCGGATCAACCGGCACCAATGTTTTTGGGGTCAATCTGAATGGGGATTATGCCACAACGGTGGGCGGTCCTTATTACCTGACGCTCGGTCCGCTTAATCTCACCAACAGCGCCCATGTGATGCTGTTATTCAATCGCTGGCTCAACACCGATTTCCAACCCTACACATTCGCGACGGTTGATGTTTCCAACGATGGCACGAATTGGGCCCCCGTTTTCGATAATGGCACCACCCAAATAGCTGATTCCAATTGGGTCACCTGTGCATATAACATCTCGGCGGTGGCGGACAATCAACCGACCGTCTATGTCCGCTGGGGTTATGAGATCGCGCTCGGCTCGTTTGCCTACTCCGGTTGGAATATTGATAATATTGAATTCCTGGGGCTAAGCCAATTAACGATGTCACTGCCCGCGTCGGCAATGGAATCGGACGGCGTGTTGGCGGGCCAAGGCCATGTGAGCGTGCCCATCGCCCCAACGGCCAACGTGATCGTTAATTTGACGTCCAGTGATACTTCACAAATAACCGTGCCCGCCACGGTGACGATTCTTGCCGGCCAGTCAAATGCAAATTTTGATGTGACGATGGTGGACAATCTCATTTTGGATGGCACGCGACAGGTGGCGGTGATTGCCTCCGCCCCAGGTTGCTCCGGCGTGACGAATCAAATGCTTATCTTTGATAATGAAACGGCCAATTTAGCGGTTGCCCTGCCGGCCAGCGCCACGGAAGGAGATGCGCCCATTGCGGTCACCATCAGCGCCAACGCCGCTCCGGCGAATAATATCATCATCAGCCTGACTTCCAGCGATACCAACAGCCTGCAGGTGCCCGCGACTGTTATACTTCCCGCCGGCCAGACTTCCGTCTTCCTCAACGCAACCATCATGGATGACCTGCTGATAAACGGGGACCGTTCTGTAACAGTGACGGCGCACGTAGCTGGCTGGTCGAATGGCATTAGCACAATTACCATCCATGATAACGAAAGCACGAATCTCAGCCTGAGTCTGCCCCCCCAGGCGCGCGCGAGCAACGGTGTGCTCACCAACGCCGGACGCGTCTGGATTTACGGCATCCCGACCACGAACGTGGCGGTTTCCCTCAGCTCCACCAACACGAGCAACCTGACGTTGCCGGCGGTTACGATTCTGGCCGGACAAACCTCAGCGGTGTTTAACGTGACTCTCGTTGAAGGCGGGCCGCCGTACGGCACAATGCCCGTGCTCGTAAACGCCAGTGCGCCGGGATTTGTCGGCAGTCAGGCCACCATCACGCTCATTGATGATCAAACGCCGCCCGCGCCGCGCCATCCGGCACCGCTTAATCTTTCCACGAATAATCCCGTGACTGTCGGTTTGTCCTGGAGCCCGGGATTCGGCGAGGGAACGGAGCTGTTGGCCAATGGGAACTTTGAGTCAGGAAATTTGAGCGGTTGGATCGTGTCCACGAACGCCAAAGGCATATGTGTCATCAATGATGGCACAGTGATGCCGCACAGCCTGGATGCTCCGACTCCGCCTTTCGCAGGCGGCGACAGCGCTTTGGCAAGTCAATCCGGTGCGGGCGGCCTCTCGGTGTTACGTCAGGATGTGGTTTTGCCCACGAATGCCGCCACGATTGTTCTTGGTTGGGATGACCGCATCCGAAACTTTGACGTCGCGTTTGCGACCAACCAGCAATTCTCCGTGGAGGTCCGGGACACGAATGATGTCACCCTGGCGGTCGTCTTCTCCACCCAGGCTGGCAATACGCTGCTAAACGACTGGGCGCATCACAGCACTGACCTTTCCGCTTATCGCGGCCAGAAAATCCGTCTCGCTTTCATCATTAACGCGGCCGGGTCTTACCTGGATGTGCACCTGGACAACATCAGCCTGCGCGCTGCGAATTTGCCACCCATCACGTACGACGTCTATTTGGGGACCAACGCCGTTCCGGGACCGGCGGAGTTTTTGGGCAGCACCACCAACACTTATTGGACGTTGCCGATCCTGACACCGCTAACGACATATTATTGGCAGGTGGTGGCGAGGCGGGGAAATCAAACTGCTGGTCCGATCTGGCAATTCAGCGCGTTGTCCCTGCTTTCCGTTACGAATGTATCATTGCTGGAAGGCAATTCAGGGACCACCAATGCGGTGTTTAATGTGCAACTCACCGGCGCAAGCGCGCAAACAGTGACGGTGCATTTCGCGACGGCGGACGGCAGCGCGTTTGCTCCCGGCGATTATGCGGCCACCAATGGCACGTTGGTGTTCAATCCCGGTGACACGAATCAGACAGTGTCGGTTCAGGTTAACGGAAATACGGTCAATGAGCCGAACAAGGTTTTTCTGTTGACGTTTTCCAATCCGGTCAATGCCTTGCTGGTTAACACCCAGGCGACCGGCACCATCCTGAATGATGACAATGCCCCGCCCAGCCTGGCGGCCATCGCGGATCAGATTGTGAATGAACTTACGACCCTGACTTTCACAAATTCGGCCACCGATGCCGATCTGCCGAATGAAACGTTAACCTTTACGTTGGATCCCGGCGCGCCAACCGGGGCAAGTGTTAATCCCAGTACCGGGGTTTTCAGTTGGACACCGAGCGAGGCGCAAGGGCCGGGCGTTTATGGCATTACTGTGCGCGTGACCGACAACAGCGCGCCGCCCTTGAGTGATGCGAAGAGTTTCAATGTCACCGTCAATGAAGTGAACAGCCCGCCCGTACTAGCCCCGATCGCCAACCGGACGGTGCATGCGGGAAGCACGGTAAGTTTCACGGCCATCGCCACCGACTCCGACTTGCCGACGAACACGATTACTTTCTCCCTGGATGCCGGAGCGCCCGCCAGTGCCAGCGTTGGTTCCAGCAGCGGCATATTCACTTGGACTACCGGTGCGGCGAACATCGGAACCACTAATTATATTACATTGCGTGTCACCGACAATGGTGTGCCGTCATTGAGCAATGCACAGACCTTCTCGGTGGTGGTGATGACGCGGCCGCAAATCGTTTCCATTTCACTGGTTGGAAGCCAAATCGGCCTGACTTGGAACGCCATTACCGGCCAAACCTATCGCGTGCAATATGAGGATAATTTGACCAACAGTTGGAGTGCCCTCTCTGGTGATGTGACGGCGAGCGTTCCGTTGGCAAGCAAGATTGACCCGGCACCTTTGGTGCAGCATCGGTTCTATCGGATTCTGGTGTATCCGTAAAAAAAAGGAGGGGAGCCTCCAGGCTCCCCGCAGCCCCGTAAGATTACCAT
This sequence comes from Pedosphaera sp., assembly GCA_028293325.1. Classification (GTDB taxonomy): domain Bacteria; phylum Verrucomicrobiota; class Verrucomicrobiia; order Limisphaerales; family Pedosphaeraceae; genus JAQGOT01. The sequence continues at coordinate 99,602 of JAQGPA010000212.1, forward strand.
GCTCTTGCGAGCACAGCGTGAGGCTGCAGGAAGATTGTGGAGTTCGCCGCACTTGTCAACCCAAACTCTCGACCCAGCAGAGCGAATTTTAATTTGTAAGTGGTGATGGGCGGAGTCCCACGGCCCCAATCTCTTGCTTACCTTCTTATTCCAGGCTGGGGTGATGTCCCCTCTGACAGCGAATGCAATCACAGCCAAATTGGGATGGTGGAGAGAAAATCGCAGATCCCCGCCACATATTCATTTCGCAACGCAGCAATAACAAAGGAACTTGATCATGAAATTGAACGGCAAAGTTGTCTTGGTGACCGGGGCATCATCGGGCATCGGTGAAGCAACCGTCGCGGCGTTGGTAAAAGAAGGAGCGAAAGTGGCCGCCGTGGCCCGCCGTCAGGACCGATTGGATGCCTTGGTGAAACGACTGGCCGGGGGACCGGGAGAAGTTCTGCCCATCAAAGCCGACATCGCGGAAGAATCCCAGGCGCGCGATGCCGCCGCGCGCACCGAGAAAAAGTGGGGAAGAATCGATGTGCTGGTTGCCAATGCCGGGGTGATGTTGCTCGGCCCGGTTTACCAGGCCAACACGGAGGACTGGCGGCGGATGGTAAACGTCAATATCCTGGGAGTGCTGTATTGCACCCATGCGGTGCTGCCGGTCATGATCCGCCAGAAGGAAGGCCATCTCGTTAATATTTCCTCCGTGGCCGGACGCGTGGTCTTTGCGCAATCCGCCGTTTATTGCGCCACGAAATACGCGGTGCGCGCCTTCTCCGAAACATTGCGGAAAGAAATCTATCAAGACAATATACGTGTCACAGTCATCGAGCCTGGGGCCGTGGCGACAGAACTGGCCACGCATATCACCAATGCTGGCGCCAAGGAGATGATCGAACAGTTGGTCAGCGCGATGAAGCCGCTCGAGAGCGAGGATATCGCCGCGGCCATCCTCTATGCGCTGACGCAACCGCCGCATGTGGATGTGAACGAGATCTTGATCCGCCCGACGCAACAGGAGCTTTAGCAGCCAGCTTGACTGCGCCTTTTACATGCCCCAGCAATTGCGATTGGCCCTGTAACCTTTTTTCCAACCCGGCGGTCATTAGTATGGGCGGCTTGATCCGTCCGTAACGGAAGGGTATTGGCCGGCCTCGCAAGGGGCTGGCCTTTTTGTTGCTCCAAGGTTTCGCGTCAGCCAGGCATGGGCAGGAAAACGGGGATGGACGCGACGCCTGAGAACACATAACAAAAATTAATACAAATGGCACCCCTTACCCTCTCCCATCCGAGTGCTTCCGCACGGGTCATCCAAAGTCGGAGTGCGGAATTCGGAGTGCGGAATTGGAGAATTTCGGAACCCTCACCCCGCCCCCTTCCGTCCGACGGTAGAGGGAGAGGATTGTGTTGGGCTCGCTTGTGCTGTCTTGCCCTACGTTCGGTTCTGGAATTGAAGCGGCATGATGGTTTTTTAATGATTAAACGGGTAATCCAGCGGAAAGCAGGGAGCGGAATGAATTCCGCGATCCGTTGGGCGTGGGGTTTCAGGGTTTGGCTCGACGGAGCTTTCCCCAAGCCAAAACACTGGTCTCAAGCCGCAGCACACTGCCCGATTAAAAATTAAAAAACCATAATACCGCACCCCTAGTCTACCCGCTGGGGCGGGGAGAAAGAGACGAATGGTTGGCAAATCATCCGGTCAGGGCGCAATTGTGTTTTGTTAGGTGCTATCAATCAGGCCGGTTAAACACCCAAAATCCTTTGAAGGCTTTGACCAAATTGGCAACGTCCTGTGCGTCAAACGGCTTGGTCAAGAAAGACCGCGCTCCCAAGGCATAGGCGCGATTGACCTGGCCGATTTCATGGTGGCCGGTGATGACAAAAATCAATATCCCTTTCAAATGCGGCTGGCGCTTCATCCATTCCAATAATTGAAACCCGCTCAGGCCGGGTAACTTCAAGTCCACCAATATCACCTTCGGGATGGGGAACTGATCACGGTCCGCGTAAGCCCCCTCGCCTTTCAAGTAGCATATGGCTTCATCGCCAGTGGAAACGGTAATGATTGGGTTGGCAACTCCCGCTTTTTTGAAAGCCAGTTGAAGGAGCAGCGCGTCATCCTCAGAATCTTCGATTTGCAGTATTGATTTTGTCATGACGGATCAAGTTCCAAAACATGCCACTATCCGTGCAGGGAGATTATGGGGTGAAAACCCCGTAGGCAGCACGCATTGGGGAAATTCGATTGAGAGGCTGTGATCGGGGCCAGGGAGTGGAAGTTAAAAAATCAACGGTGGAACGGGTACTGTTGAGGAAATAGAAATATTAACGGGTACCGCCGTTTTCAACGGCAACATCCCGTTCCCAATGCTGCCGAATTCGTATCAGGCCATCTTGAATAATTTGGATTTCTTCGATTTTATCTGGTTGCCCCACATAAAATGTATTCCGGATGTATTCCAGAAACCTGACACATCTTGGTAACATGAGGCCAACAGCCATGTACAACTCATAACTTGCTTGTCCGTTATTAACCGCTTGAAAGGTCATGTGAGCGATGCGTTTATGAATTTCTTTATAATCTTCAGGGCGAAGCACTTCGCCTGTTTCTGCAAAGCCTGAATAATCGTAAGCTCTCAAATCATCATTTCGTTCGTCGTTTCGCGGAGGACGATCCTTAAAAAATTCGTTAAGTTTCCGAATTGCCAGCAATGAGGCTATAACCGCAGCGTTTTGAATGCTTGATAACGGCATTCCGGGCTCTTGAAAATGAGGATTGCCAATCAATATTGGACGAGCTTTCCACCAAAAGAAGTAGGAAAACATTTGCCCCATCTCGTGGTAAATAACGGGAATGGCAGCTTCTAGTTCCTGTCGCGTTGGTGCTAGTTTCGGCATCAGGATTGCAAGCTCCGTTCAAATAAACTGATTTCCTCTAATTTCATCGATTACTGCATTTGATGAAGATTAAGATCCAGTCTAAATTAAGGCAATATTGCTTTAAGTGAATTTATAGCTCTTTTCCCTCGACTTCAGTCGTTTTCAAACTCATCGTAGCCACTCGGAAAGGCAATGGAGATATGACAATTGCGGAAATCACTACAGGCATCACGACTTTAGGCGGAGTCGCAAAATCGTTGAGCAGTGTGCTTGAGGCAGTCAAAGATGGCAGGGTGCGGGAGGCGATTATTGAAACCCAGAGCAAAGTGCTCGATTCTCAGGCAAAACTATTGCACTTCCAAATGGAGTTTGATGCGCTGGCGCAGACTAACCGAGAACTTGAAAGTAAACTTGCGGAGAAGCAATGCTGGGAGGCCGTTGCTGCTCGTTACGAGCTTCGCCAATTTTCTCCCGATATTATTGCTTACGCACTCAAAAGGGATTTGGCGGGATCAGAGCCGCACCACTTCGTCTGCCCACATTGCTTTGGCGAGCGGAAGCGTTCTATTCTTCAACGTCCGGGCCGCGGTGACGAGGTTTTAATCTGTCACGCCTGCAAGCTTCAAATATATACCGAAGAAAGTTCAGCGGGTGGTTGTTCAGCTTGGTAAAAATAATTAAAGTCGACGGCTGAAATGATGCTTTAGACTCGACTCTGTATTGCAAACAAAAGCAAGGAATAGCAATCCATCTGTGCGGAAAGAAATAACCTTGAAACTCATCATTGTCTTGTGAAGATGGAGTTTAGGGTTGCAAGCAAAGAAAACCAAATGGGCAAAATTAAAGACCATCCGATCTGGAGCAAGGTAATTGGAAGCGTGCTTTTCGCCTTTATTGGTGGTCTAGCTTTGTATTTCGTGCCAGGAGGCTGGCCTTGGGTATTTGACAAGGTTGGGAGTGGTTTAAAATGGCTAATGCATTGGCTCGCCAGCCCTGCGACTATTCCTACGTGGTTGCTCGCAATCTTTATCGCGATCACTGCTTTGGTGCTGATTGTGGTAGCCTGGGGACTTTTCCTTATGCTGGTGACGGACAAGAAAGATCCGCTGAATTTGTCAAGGAATGGGGATTACTGTGCTAACGGGATAAAATTTCTCTACCGTTACGATGGCCATCAAGCAAAAATTATAACTCTGCTCTGTCAAACCTGCGATTTTGAAATTGTGCCTCAGAATTCTCACACATTTGACCAGTGGCGATACCAGTCAACATTCATTTGTGAGAGGTGTGAGCAAAAACTTTATGTCTATAGTGGCAAACTCCAAGCTTATTATGACTTTATCGAAAGATGTATTGAGCATGAAATTCGGACTGCTTCTAAACTAAGTGTTTGATTCCATCCCCTACCCTGCACACGTGCGTTAGAATAAGCCACTGTTGACAGTATCCGCTCCCGCTAATTTGAGGTTTTGGCGGGGATTTGCGGGCAGTAGCGTGCCGCTAACTTAGGGTTAATGGCCCGCTATGTTTCCGCTAATTCCCAAAAACGGCCCTCTCCGGCAGGACCGTGGGGATGGTCTGGCGGGAAAAGAGAGTCCTTCGGACTTTAAACAATCGCTTTTCTTTTCCTCTTCTGAATTAAGAATGGCGACCCTAACGGGAATCGAACCCGTGCCGCTGCCGTGAAAGGGCAGTGTCCTTTGTGGCCTATTGTGTTTGTGCGTAAGCCACTTACAACGAATATGTTGGAAACTACCACAGCCAATACCACAAATACTTGCATTTTTCTCTTGCGTTCGTGTTCTGTTGTGTTCTAATGTGTCTTATGCAAATGAAAGTCGGATATAAAATCAAGGTGCTCGCAACTGGCGAAGAGCAAACCTTCGACACTCTTGAGGAGTGCCGCGACTGGGCAAATCTGGTTCAAAAAACCTTTTGCGATTGGTCGATGAAGTTCCAAGTCCAGAAAACCACAACCGAAGAAATCGAGTTCAAATTATGAAAGACGGAACCAAATTAATGCTCTGCTTATGTCTCCTGTGTTTCGGATGGCTCCTCCCTTGGGTACTTGGAGCGGGCTTCCTGGCTGCGTGCCTGGGCTGGCTTTGCAGGCACCTTCATTTCTCGTAGGGGCGAAGCGCTTATGAAAGTCAAACACCCGAACGGCAGCGTTGAGACGTGGAGCGAACACCCAAAGCTCTTGCTTCACATCCAGGCACCAAACGCCTTCGGCACAAGCTGGGGAATTAACTTCGACAGCCGGATTCACAATCAGCGGACGGGAAACCCGGATGCCCAAGGAGTTCACAGACGAGGGCGGAAGTGGTATTTGGATTTTGACAAGGCGACTGGATGGAGATGGGTATGAGCGACAAAAATCCAGTCTGGTCCCCCGTCAAGCACGGCCTCCGCAAATATTTGCGGACTGGGGAGTGGCATTTTCACCAGCGAGTAGGAAAGCGGGTTTTGAGCGGGTCTGCGGAAACGGCGTTAAAAACTCTCGCACAGGAGAAGTTAGCGGCCGCTGTCCTGCAAGCCAAAAAGGAAACCGCGGCAAATGTCGATCCGAATTCAAAAGAAACGATGGGCGAGTTGATTGAACTCTACAAATTCAGGATCAAGTCCCAATCGTTCTCGCCAAAGACGATTGATAAGCGACTGGCAATGATTTCGAGTCTTTTGAAGACGTGGGGAAACCTCCCTGCCCTCCGCCCCCGCGACGTCACCTTGGATGGAATCCTTGCATGGCGCAACACCTACAGAGAGACCCGAGGGCCTGACTACACAAACAAGACGGTGTCCATGCTCCGGGATGTCCTGGATTTAGCGGTGCGCCAAGGAACGCTTCTCGTCAATCCTGCGGCGGACGACGAACATCTAGCCTGGTTGCCCGTAACCAAAAAGAAACTCGTCATGCCCTCACAAGAGCAAATGGACAGGTTCTTCGATTGTCTACAGAACGCCTCTCCGCACACTCCAAAGGCCCGGGCTAAACACGTCAGGGACTATTTGGAAGGCATCATGTATGCTGGGCTAAGGAAAGAAGAAGCTTCGCTTCTCAGGGTGTCTCATGTGGATCTCAACAACTGGGTCCTCAATCTGCCGGCGGAGATCGTAAAGGGAAGAGTCCGCGCGCGCACTGTGCCAATTATCGGGGAGGCTCGGACGCTGTTTGAACGGTTGGTGAAGGATGCTGGGGAAAGCGGCGCTGTGTTTAAGGTGGGAAAAAGGCTAAGGTCTCTAGCAGCAGCCTCAAAAAAGGCGGGCCTTCCAATAGTGTTGACTATCCACAAGCTCAGACACTTGTTCGCTACAACCGCCTACGAGTGCACCCAAGACCCCCAGGTTGTCGCGCAGCTCCTTGGGCATGGAGACGGGGGTAAGCTGGCGCTGGACACCTACGCGCACGTCAGGCAGCCGAAGGTCATTGCTGCGGCGGCAAAAATCGTGTTTCGTCCTTACACTCCTCCGACTGCTGTCCCTATTCACGATCCAGCCGAAGAGTTGTTAGAGGAAGCAAAATACCCTGAAGCCTGAACAAAAAGTGGGCAAATGAAAACCAAGAACTGCAAGCTGCGTTACAGATTCAGAACCGCAAGCAAGGACGGGACTCCCTCGGCACGGGTTACTTACCTCTGCAAAGACCGCCAGGGGTTCATGCTGAAGCATTGGAAGTGTGTCGGCTATGGCAACGCGGGATGCCCCCCTAACAGACGAACCCAAATAGAAAAGCTACGACGCCTTCTTGATCTTCGACGGCGGGAACTTAGGCAACGGCTCAATCTTTTGGGCCTCCAACAACGGCAAATAGGCCGCCCAACACTGCTCGGTGATCCAAGTCATCGTTGTCTTTCGCCTCTTCGCTTCCCGCTTCAGACGCTCTTTATTCCCTAGCGTCGTCCTGGTGATGACGTTGACAGTTCGTTTTTCGGGTTCAAAAGCAGGTTCAGCAAAGTTCGCCATGCGGGAATTGTCATCGTATCCCCCTCCCCGGCAATAAATAGCTCGCATTGCAGCGCATCACATACGAACGAGGGAATAAAGAAAAGCAAACTTATTCACATGGACAGCCAGTGTCTTAGGGGGAGAGTCAAGGTGCCTACATGAAAAGAAAGCGGGTGACCTTAGAGCCAGAACTTGAAGCATTAGCCGTGGAGTGGGACGGGCCTATGCGGGCAATCCTGGCAAAGAAGTTTAAACGCTGGAGCCGTCAGTTGGATCTTAGCGCGCAAATCATGGCGAAGGACTTAGGGTATGTGGCGCCGAAGCGTCTTCGGTTTGTCAGCGTGGATGTTGCAAAGGGGAATTAACAGGGGGAGTGTCTGCCTTCGCCGCAGCACTTCCAACACC
>JAQGPA010000176.1 GCA_028293325.1 Pedosphaera sp.
CTTTTTGACTTTTGGCTTCGTTTCGGCTCGGTCACAGGCCACCTTGGGCATGCTCCCTCGCCAAAGCCTCGCCAAAAGTCAAAAATCCTCGCTCCGCCGCGCTACATCATTTCTGTCAATGCTCTAAATAAATTGTCCGGTTTTGGAGTTTGCGAGTTGATTTGGCTGGATGGAGGAGTATTGGCGGGGAAAGGTTTGAGCCTCCTGACGTCGTCTCCTACACAGTTTTGATTTGGTCGGGAGGGTGATTGCGCGGAAGCATTATGATTTCCGGACGTAATGGTTTTATGCGCCGAACGCGCCGCGATTGACGCAAGGGAGCCTGGCGGTGAAACCAAGACCCTGATCATCGGCACTGGCCTTATTCCTTGACCTGCTCCCTCTCCACCACCAGCAACTCCGTCGGTTCCTGACTTGGCGCCAGCTCCAGACCAGCTTCCTCCAGCTCGGTCCTCAACACCTGCCGTATGGTGTTCATCCGTTCCTGTCCCATTTTCCGCGCTTCATTCCATTTAAAAATAAAATTGTAGTTACCCGGCGATCCTGTTTGATCCACGACTGGCAGCTCGAAAAAAGTCTCCATCAATCTTGCCGTCGCCGCAATTTTTTGGTTCTTCAGTATATGGGACTCCGTTTTGCCATCACCCATTCCAGAATCTTCCGGCCGTTCACCCTTTGAAAGATGCGCCGCCAATCGCGCCGAATCCGTCACTCGCAAAACCAGTACATTCGTCACCCGGACTTCGCGCCGCATGGCGAGCCCGAACTGTTCCTTGAGCTTTTCCCACAGTGCCTGTGACTGCCCGCTTGGCAGCGTGTTCAAATAATCATAACCCTCGCGCGGCACTCCTGCTCCAAACGCAATTCGGGCGGCGCTGATATTCTGGCTCCATGTCACCAGGTCGGACATCGAGGCGTTTACAAACACGCCTTTGCCTCCAGTCGTCCAAATACCGCTCCCGCCATTCGGATAATGTGTCGGACGAATCAGCAACGCCGGCGGCGCATTTTCCAGATCGGCCATGCTGCGCGAATCCGGGCGTCGCCAGATTTCCTCATAAATGGACGACGGCGTGGCCCCGATGATTTTGCGCACCGCCACCGTTGTCGCGCCCGCTGCCAACAAAACACTCACGCCCGCCACAATTGCCACCTTCGCCTTAGTCCATGCCATAAGTTTCAAAGCTCCTTTTACCAAAGTTAAAGTTGAACTGCCCGCCGCCGCGCCATTCGCCAGCGCCGCCGCCGCCACCTTGGCCGCGAACCCCGCCGGCGCCGCCGCCACCGAACTTGCCGAGACCGCCCCCACAATCGCCACCGTCGAAAGCACCACCCCGCGCTTCGCAAAAAAGGCGCGGAGTCGTTCCAAGCCCCGCGCCACCCGCTTTTGCGCCGCGCGTTCCTCCACCCCCAAAGCTGCGCCCAACTCCTGCAAACTCATCTTCTGAAAATACCGCAACACCAGCGCGTCGCGGTCATTTTGGCTTAACCGCGCCATCGCTGCATCCAACAACGGTGATAAATCCTGCCACGCGCCGTCTGTTGGCGCAGCTTCCAACGTAGTTTGCATAAACGCCTCCTGTTCGCGGCGATGACGATTCGCCTCCGTCCGCAGCACATTCGCCGCGGTGAAACGCGTCGTCCGATAAAGCCATCCTGGCAGAATCGTCTTGGAATTCAGCGAGCCCGCCTTGCGCCCCAAAATGATGAACACCGCCTGGGTAACCTCCTCCGCCAAGTGCACGTTGCCCACCTGCCGCAAGGCCGCCGAATAGACCAGGTTCAGATGCCGCGCAACCAACATTTCAAATGCGCGCTCCGACCGGTGGGCGGCGTAATTCCGGACCAACTCCATGTCATCATGCATCATTCATCTTATACATGTAAGCCCCGCGCCCGATGAGACATTTTAATTTCTGAACAGGTCTCAGGGCATGGAGCCTTCCTGTTCACAACCGCAACGAGGTTGCGGCCGGAATCGCCAAGTTCCAGCTATTTTTCTTCTTTGTGTCCTGCGATTCCTTTGCCTTTTTGCTCCTGCGCCGCCGCGGATACTTATGAGCTGACTTCTCGGTAAAAGCAAACCCGCGCGTGTGAATTTGGTGTTTGAAATTTGGAGTTTCTCTGGTGTGTAAAAAAGTACAACGCCAATTTGTCACGCCCCGCTCATTATTTCTCATTAATTTAGATGCGTCTGCCCTGGGTAATTTTCATTTTTCTCGTTTTTGGTGGGGAGGTGGTCATAGTGAGGCCATGAGGAAACGATTCCGCATCGTGTTGGTGATTTTACTGGTCGCCATTGTGGGCGGGGTGGTGTGGGCGGTGTTGGAATCACGCGAGCCGGTGTATCAAGGGAGGGGGTTGAGCGCGTGGATGAAGGATTTGACTACCGGCCCCATCATCAATAACGATTATTCGGGTGCGACTCATGATGCAGCAGTGGAGGCAATCCGTCATATGGGCACAAAAGCCCTGCCGCAATTACTGGCGGGTCTGGGCGCGAAGGATTCGCAGTTAAAAGTGAAGCTGATGCGGTTTTTTTCCCAGCATCCTGTTTTCAGAATCAAGCTCGAGACCGCCGACGACCGACGCGGCGAGGCCGCACAAGGATTCAAGGCGTTGGGTGCCATTGCCAGACCGGCGATTCCGGATTTAATTCCGATCGTCAATGATCGGGAGACGGCTTTGGAATCGGCATTTTGCCTGGCGTTTATCGGGCCGGAGGGAGTTCCACCGTTAATTCAGGCGCTCACGAACCGGGTACCGCGAGTGCGGGGATATGCCGCTTTTGCTCTGAGCTATGGCCCCCTTGATGCATCGCCAGCAGTGTCGGCGCTGATTCAACGCCTTCAGGATACGAACAACAATGTAATGGTATATGCCGTGGGCACTTTAATGCGCATGACGAATCAATCACGTCTGGTGATTCCAGCTTTGGTCGCGAATCTGGGGTCGACGAATGCTGTGGTTCGGAAGGAAATGGGCAAGGCCCTCGTCTACTACGCTGCGGCTGGCAAAGGCGCCATGCCCACGCTGATTGCAATGCAGAATGACCCGGAGCCGAAAGTGCGCGCGGCGGTGACCAATGCGATTGAGCTGATTGATGCTGATGTGGCGGCGAAGGCGAGGGGGAAGTGAAAAAGTAAGAGAGGGGGCAGGAGACGGGGTGCGGGTGGATAATTTGTGCGGTTCGGCGGATGGAGGTTTGATTTTAGCTGGGTGGAGAGTTTTGGCGGGGAAATGTTTGAGCCTCCTGACGTCGTCACCTACACAGTTTTGATTTGGTCGGGAGTGTGGTTTGCGGTCAAAAAGCTGAGCGACACGAGCGACAGTCGGGGTTTTGGGTTTGTGGTTGAATCCGCACCATGAACGATATGAAAGTTCGGAATGCGGAGTGCAGGTGCTTCCGCACGGGTCACCAGGGGATTTTCACCACGAAGATCACGAAGGGGCACGAAGGTGGGAGAGGGGAACGGAATAAGGCATCGACGAGGACGAGGGAGAGGAAAAACAGATGTGTCGCGCTTGCAGCACTTGGTGGGGTGGGAGCCGGTATCCGGGGCTGCTCCCCCGGGCTATCACATGGCGGGCTTTCAGCCCTTGGGGTCGGCGGGACGGGTGTTTCCGTGCGAGGCACAAGGGACAACAAGGCTGGTTAAGGTAAAACCAAGCGGCAACCAAGTCAGTTAAGGTAAAACCAAGTAGTTTTTTTATGAGTCAACGTTGGTTAAGGTTGTGGCACCCCCGCCTGGGTGTCCTGGCGGGCGGGCAGTTTGGGGATCGACGACGAGGACGATGGGGAGCCGGCGGGGTTCTGGCGGACGGGATGGGGGTGGGGTCCGTAGGGGAACGGAGGGGGTGGGGTGATTGTTTTCAATCGACATTCGGGCGGAGTCAGCCAAAGTATTATCCCGGAATGGCCAAACTGTTATTAATAGATGATGAGGCGGACGTGCAATACTCGTTTCGCCGGATTTTTGACTCACCTGAGATTGAGCTCACCACCGCGGCGAGCGGCGAGGAGGGGCTTAAGCTCATCCCCAAACTCAAGCCGGACCTGGTGGTCATGGATGTGCGGATGGGTGGGATCACAGGGTTGGAGACGCTGCGGCGGATCCGGCAGATTGATTCGAAGTTGCTGGTGATTTTGATGACGGCGTACGGGACGACGCAAACGGCAATCGAGGCGATGAAGCTGGGGGCGTATGATTATTTGCTGAAGCCGTTTGATGTGCCGAAGCTGAAGGAGATTATCGCGGGGGCGTTGAAGACGGCGCGGGACATGAAGCAGGTGGTGTCGTATCAGCCGTTGCTGGAGTCGGAGGATTATGAAGTGGGCATCGTGGGCCGGAGCGAGCCGATGCAGCGGGTGTTCAAAATGATCGGGCAGTTGGCGGGGTCGGATGCGACGGCGTTGATCACAGGGGAGAGCGGCACGGGTAAGGAGTTGGTGGCGCGGGCGATTTATCATCACAGCGAGCGGAGCGGGAAGCCGTTCCTGGCGATTAATTGCGCGGCGATCCCGGAGCAATTGCTGGAGAGTGAGTTGTTCGGGCATGAGCGGGGGGCGTTCACGGGGGCGTCGACTCAGCGGATCGGGCGGTTCGAGCAGTGTCACCACGGCACGATTTTTCTGGATGAGATTGGGGACATGACGCCGGCGACGCAGACGAAGATTTTGCGGGTGTTGCAATCGGGCACGTTCGAGCGGGTGGGCGGGAACCAGCCGATCGAGGTGGATGTGCGGGTGATTGCGGCGACGAACAAGCCGCTGGAGCAGGCGGTGGCGGCGCGGCAGTTTCGCGAGGATTTGTTTTACCGGTTGAACGTGGTGCGGATTCAGATTGCGCCGTTGCGGGAGCGGACGGAAGACATCCGGCTGCTGGTGAATTATTTTCTGAAGAAGTTTGCGAAGGATCAGCAGTCGATGCCGAAGTCGATTTCGTCGGCGACGATCAAGGCGCTGGAGAAGCATCATTGGCCGGGGAATGTGCGGGAGTTGGAAAACGCGATTCAACGGGCGGTGGTGGTGGCGAAGGGGGATGTGATTTTGCCGGGGGATTTGCCGCCGGACATCAGCGACCCGGGATCGACGGCGAGCACGGTGACGCAACTGGTGGGCGGGGGCACGGCGACGGCGGGCGGGGAGAGCGGAACGGAGCTGGCGTCGATCGCGCGGATGTTGTTCCGGTGGGCGCGGCAGGATCCGAAGTTGAAGGTGATCCCGGCGGTGGAGCGGGAGTTGATCATCCATGCGTTGCAGGAAGCGAAGGGGAACCAGGTGCACGCGGCGAAGATGCTGGGGATAACGCGGGCGACGTTGCGGAAGCGGGTGGAGAAATTCGAGATCAAGCGGGAACTGAACATCACATGAGGCGGTTGGTGTTGCCAGCCACCGATTCTGTCTGCTAATTGAAGGTTGTGACCCAGCCAGAGCCAAGTTTGTTATTGCTGATTCCCGCGTACAACGAGGAGGAACGGATTGCGCCTGTGCTGGTGGAATTCGCGGAATATTTTCAGGCGAACTATCGGGGGAAATTTCAACTGGTGGTGGTGTTGAATGGGTGTCGCGACAACACGATTGGGGTGGTGCAGCGGATTGCGGCGCAGCATCCGACGGTGAGCGCGATGGAATTCAAGGATCCGATTGGGAAGGGGGGCGCGTTGATTGAGGGGCTGAAGCTGGCGCCGCTGGCGGATTTGATTGGTTACGTGGACGCGGACGGGGCGACGGGGCCGAAGGCATTTTTGCAGTTGGTGCGATTGTGTGCCGGGTATGATTGCGTGATTGGATCGCGGTGGCTGCCGGGGGCGGTGTTGCACCAGAGCCAGACGTGGATGCGGCGGTTCGCGAGCCGGTGTTTTCACGCGGTGGTGCAGGCGTTGTTGTGGATGAACATCCAGGACACGCAATGTCCGGCGAAGGTGATGCGGCGGACGGCGGTGGAAAAGATCCATGGGAGCCTGCTGACGGCGGACCTGGCGTTTGATGTGAATCTACTTTATTCGTTGAAGCGCGGCGGCTTCACGATTCGCGAGGAGCCGACGGAGTGGACGGACAAGGCGGGGTCGAAGGTGACGCAGACGTTGATGCGTTCGTCGCTGGTGATGTTTCTTTCCGTGGTGCGACTGCGGCTGATTTATTCGCGGCTGTATCCGTATCTGCGGAAGCCGCTGGGGCCGTTGGAAACGTGGGTGTATCAGACGTTGCACGCGCCGCGTCCGCGGCCGGGACCGCGGCCGGAGGAGGAGCAGAAGTAGGCGGAGTTACACAAAGCCTTCTGCCAAATTTTGGCGGGCGGGAGTTATTTGACGGGTTCGTCGAGCGCTTTTTTGCCATCGATGACCCAGGTGAAGCAGGCGCAGATGGCGAGGAAGAGGAGCGTGAACAGGCCGAAAGTTTGGATGACAGCTTTGAAGGAGTCATGATGATGTTGCAACGCGATCCAGTATCCGATGACGAGCACGACGAGGGCCGGCACCACCTTGAAACGGGAATGGGCCATGAGATTGTTCAGCAGGACATTGGCAACGCCGAGCGGCACCATGCTGAAGGCAAAGAGCGGGATGAGCGGGATGATGCTGAGGTTATCGGGTGTGGAACCGAGCCGGATGAGCAGCGGCGCGGTGAAAGTCAGACCGATGGCGGCGAGGATGCTCAGCACGGCGGTGCCGATCAAGGTGAGGCCCATGATGTTGGTTTTCTGCGCGCGAGCGGCGCTATGAACCAATTTGGGAAACATCACGGCGGCAAGCGGGCCGGTGAAAAGCACGATGGCGCGCGCGAGCGTGCCGCCGAACACATAGGGTGCGGCTGCGCCGTCATTGCCGAGATAGCTTTGCACCACGAGGGCATCCGCGCTGAAAAGAAACTGGCTGGCACCGAAGCCGAGCGTGAGCGGGAGCACGCGTTTCAACCAGGGGCCGGCATCAAATCCGTCGCTGGGCTCGCGCCACAGGTCGGCGGTTTGGCAGAGGGCGACGGCGAGTGCGGCCACGGTGCCGATCAAGGCCCCGACCATGATGCCGGCGGCCAAACCGGCGAAGACAAAGACAATCAGCCCGGCAATGAAGACGCGGCCGATGCCGTTGAAGATAACGAGCCAGCCGAGCCAGAGAAAGTTTTGGCGGCCTTGCAACAGGCCTTGAAAGATGGGGAGCCAGAGCATGCCCAAAGCCATCAGGACCGTGACCCAGAGCGCGGCGGGATTGCTAAGTTTGAGCATGGCAACGAAGTTATCCCGCTCGAAAAAAGTGACGAGGACCATGACCAGCCAGATGCAGAAAGTTCCCAAAGTAACGGCGCGCATGGTGCCAACGAGCTGGCGTTTTTGATGCTCGGTGATGACGGCCGAGGTTTGCTGGGCAAAGACCATTTGCAGGCCGAGCGCGGGAATGGCCATCCAGTTGAGCAGTTGAATGAGTGTGCCCATGGCGGCGTATTCGTTGGCAGGAATTTTTTTGGAGAATACGTGGACCATCGACATGAGGACGCCGCTGCCCACGGTGGCGATCATCATCCAGCCGCTTTGGCGGAAGAAGGTGGACTTGTGTTGGGCGTCGGTCATCCGAGGCGTTTCAATGGTTTGTGCAGACATGAAGTGGAGATGCTAACAAATGGAATGTTGGTTTCAAGGGAGCGATTTAAGGAAATTGACCAACAAACCCTTGCCCCGTTCAAGGACGGCGAGAGAAATCCACTCGTCGGGCGTGTGGGCCTGGGCAATGTCACCGGGACCAAACACGATGCTGGGGATGCCGCCTTGGGCGAGCACGGCGGCGTCGCAGAAATAATGCACGCCGGAGGGTTTGGATTGGCCGACGCTGCGGAGGAATTGCCGGACCAAGGGGAGCCGGGGATCGGTTTCGAGCGGCAGACAGGGGGCGGCCTTGCTGTTGGCGAGCGTGGCGTGAAGGCGGTTTTGTTTGAGGAGCGTTTTGATTTCGCCCCGGACGCCGGCATCGGTTTCGCCGGGGATGGTGCGGCGGTCGATGGTGATGGTGCAAAAAGCGGGGACGATGTTGGCCTGCACGCCGCCCTGAATGGTGCCGACGTTGACCGTGCCGTGGCCGAGCAAGGGATGGGAACGGCGGCGCAATTGCGCGGCGTATTTGGTTTCCAGGAGATCGACGATGCGGGCCATTTCGTGGATGGCGTTTTGGCCGAGTTCGGGGCGCGAACCGTGGGCGGCTTTGCCGTGAGTCTCGAGGTTCAGCCAGAGATTGCCCTTGTGGGCGGTGACGACACAGAGGCAGGTGGGTTCGCCGACAATGGCGAGGTCCGCCGACATTCCGCTGGCCGCGAGCGCGCGGGAACCGCCTTGGCCGATTTCCTCATCGACCAGGCCGGCGAAAATAATTTCGGTCTCGCGGGGGCGGGATTTGGAGTGGGCCAGTTCCATGACGGCGGAGAGCATGGCGGCGGCGGAGCCTTTGGTATCGCATGCGCCACGGCCATGGAGGCGACCGTTCTTTTTCTGGGGCGTGAACTGGGAATCGTCAACGGCGGCGACGGTGTCCAAATGGGGCGCGAGGAGGATGCGGCGCTTGACGGGGCCCGACGGCGAGAGGCGCGCGAGCAGATTATAGCGACCGGGAAAAACGCGTTGCAAATCGACATCCAAACCAGCGCGGGCGGCCGTGGCGGCGAGGAAATCCATCACGCGTTTCTCGCCGGCGTGGGGATGATTGGGGGGCAACAAGGCGTTATTAACGCTCGGCAAAGCGATCAGTTCGCAGAGAAGTTTTTGGGTCTGCGTCATGGGCGGTTAAGAGTCCGTATAACCGGCGGTGACTATGAGGGGGACAAAGGGAAAGTTCAAAGCCAAATGTTAAGTCCTTGCAGGGCAATGAGTGCTGACCGGGCGAAATTTAAGGCGGCAGCTCCCGATTTGCCGGAATTAGTCCTGCGGCTGCTGTTTAAACCAATCGACGAAGAGCGGGATGCCTTCTTCAATTTTGATTTTGGGGGCGTAATCGAGGAATTGATGGGACTTGGTGATGTCCGCGTAAGTGAGCGGGACATCGCCGGCCTGGGCGGGCATGCGTTTGATGACGGCCTTTTTGCCCAGGGATTGCTCCAACAATTCCACGAGGCGCGACAGGGTGACCGTCTGCGAGCCGCCGAGGTTGAAAATTTCATAGCCGAACTTGCGTTCCGTGCAGGCAATCATCCCGTCCACGATGTCGCTAATGTAGGTATAATCGCGCGCGGTGGAACCGTCGCCATAGAAAGGGATCGGTTTGCCGGCGGCGATGAGTTTGGCGAACTTGTGAATGGCGAGGTCGGGACGTTGGCGGGGGCCATAGACGGTGAAGAAGCGGAGCATCGCCACGTCGAGGCCATAGACATAATGATAGACGTGGCCGAGGCCTTCGCACGCGAGCTTGCTGGCGGCGTAGGGAGAGATGACGGAGAAAACGGGATCGCTTTCCGCGAACGGGATTTTTTTGTTCACGCCGTAAACGGAGGAGGAGGAGGCGATGAGAACTTTTTTGACGCCGTGACGACGCGCGGCTTCGAGGACATTGACGGTGCCCTCGACGTTGACCTGCTGGAAAAACTCCGGTTCATCGAGGCTGGGGCGCACGCCGGCGCGGGCGGCGAGGTGAATGACCTGATCGAAGCGGACGCTTTTAAAAATATTTTCCAGAACATTGACGTCGGCAAGTTCGCTGTGGATGAAAGTAAACGGAGCGCCGGCCTGGGCGATGTCCTTGAGGTTCTGTTGTTTGATGGCCGGGCTGTAGAACGGATTCAGGTCATCCAGCACCCAGACGGCGTGGCCGGATTGGAGCAATCGCTCGCAAAAATGCGAGCCGATAAACCCTGCGCCGCCCGTTACCAGAAAATTCATAGGCTTATCATGGGTTTGGGGAGGCAATGTTTAAAGTTTAAAGTTCGGGTTGATGAAAAATGGCGGTTTACCGGACGGGCCGACTTTGAACTTTAAACTTTGAGGAGCGAGCCACATAGTGCCGGGGTGTTGAATGAACCACTTTTACAGCTTGAACTGCCGGGCATCCGCAAATTGAAGAGCGGCAAGGTGCGCGAAGTGTATGATTTAGGCGACCGGCTGTTGTTCGTGGCGACGGACCGGATTTCCGCGTTTGATTGCATCATGCCCAATGGCATCCCGCGCAAAGGGGAAGTGCTCACGCAGATTTCGTATTTCTGGTTTGCGCAGACCGCCGGGTTTCAACCCAACCATCTGCTGTCGCAGGCCGATGAGGCGTTGCCGGCGGCGTTGCAGCCGTTCGCGGCGCAACTGGCACGGCGTTGCATGATTGTGAAGAAGGCCAAACCGCTGGCGATCGAGTGCGTGGTGCGCGGTTATCTGGCGGGCTCGGGCTGGAAGGAATATCGCGAGCGGCAGACCGTGTGCGGCGTGAAATTGCCGGCGGGGTTGCAGGAGTCGTCCGAATTGCCGGAACCCATATTCACGCCGGCCACCAAGGCGGAATCGGGGCACGATGAGAATATTTCATTTGAGGAGGCGGCGCGGATTGTGGGTGGGGACGTGGCCGAACAGGCGCGTGCGGCCAGCCTGAAAATTTATAAGTTCGCCCGGGAATATGCGCGGCAACGCGGCATTATCATCGCTGACACCAAGTTTGAGTTTGGCGAATTCGACGGGAAGCTGCTGTTGATTGACGAGGTGTTGACACCGGACTCTTCGCGCTTCTGGCCGGCCGACCAGTATCAGGCCGGACGTGGCCAGCCGAGTTTCGACAAACAGTTCGTGCGCGATTACCTGGAAACGCTGAATTGGAACAAGCTGCCGCCCGCGCCCGCGCTGCCGCCGGAAGTGGTGGCCAAGACGCAGGCCAAGTATCTCGACGCTTATGCGCGGCTGACGGGCAAAGCGCTGTGAAAAAACCCGGTGCAAACTCTCGTTGAAGATTTTTTGCAATACCTGCGGCATGAGCGCGGGCAGTCGGAGCATACGCAGAAGACGTATTCATCGTTGTTGAACCGGTTCGTGGCCTGGGCGCAGCAACAGAAATTGATGGATTGGAAGAGCGTTGAACTGGGCCATCTGCAAAATTTCCTGCTGCATGAACGCGACCGTCCGCTGGTGAATCTGCCGAAGGAGGACCCGCGCAAATTGAGTTCAGGCAGCGTGTATTTGTCCATCGCCGCGTTGCGGGCGTTTTATCGGTTTGCGGAGAATGAAAAAATGCTGCCGTTGAATGTGGCGGAGCATTTATCGTTGCCGCGGCGTTGGAAGCGGCTGCCCAAGGCGCTGAGCGATGCGGAGATCAAGCAATTGCTCGCGCCGGAAAACCCCGAGACCCCGCAATCGCTTTGCGACCAGGCGATATTGGAACTGGCCTATGCGTCCGGGTTGCGGTTGGCCGAACTTTGCAATGTGCGGTTGGAGCAACTGCATTTGGAGGCGGGGTTCATCAATGTGATTGGCAAAGGGAACAAGGAGCGGGTGGTGCCGGTGGGCCGCCAGGCGGTGGCGGCACTGACGCGCTATCTGGAGGCGGGACGGGCCAAGCTGGTGACGCCGCGCTCAACGGCGAATGTTTTTCTGACCCGGCGCGGCACGTTGTTTGCGGCGGTAACGCTTTGGTGGCGCATCAAGCAGCGCGTCAAACGCGCCGGCATTGCGCGCAACATCACGCCACACATGTTGCGGCACAGTTTTGCCACGCATTTGCTGGAGCATGGCGCGGACCTGCGCGTGATCCAGGAATTACTGGGTCATGCGAGCATCAGCACCACGGAGATTTACACGCACGTGGCCGGAAGCCGGCTGCGCGAGGTGCATCGCAAGTTTCATCCGCGCGGATGAGGAAGTTACTCGAAGTCGTAAACGACGACTTTCTTCTGGAGCGGCTTGAAGACTTTTTCCACGAATTCAATATGCAGGGGGTGGACCTGGTAATCGTCCTGCGCCTGCTTGTTGGGGAAAACGAGGTTGAGCGCCACTTGATAGGATTGATCCACGACCGGCCGATGGCTGGTGGCCATCTTGCCGACGTGAAAGTGCAAGGCGCCCGGAATGGGGCGCAAATACTTTTCCGCGCCGGCGATCAACAGGTCCACGGCGTTGGGAATGGCGGGATCGGTCCAAAAAATTACGACGTGTGAGAACATGGATTGATTATTATCAAGTTGTTGATGGTGGAAAGAAAATTATTTTGGCGCCCAGTTGCCGGAGCGGTTGGGGGGAAGGTCGGCGGTTTCGGGGTAGATGAGATAGACCGCGTTTTTGGATTTCTGCCAGGCGTTGATGACGCGTTCGCGGGGATAGATCTGGCGGGCGGGTTGGTTTGTTTTGACGGAGACGCCGGGGTTGTTGGCGATGACGTCGCCTTGCGCGGTGAAGCCGGTGCAAACGATGAGATGGCCGTTGTCGGGGCCGCTGTGCTGGTCGTTGGTGAGATAGGAGGAAACGGAAAGTATGGGCGGGATGCCGGCGACGATCCAATCTTCGACTTCGGAAAGATCATTCAAACGGGTGACGTAGGCGCGGAGGCCGGGAAATTTTCCGGCGTAGGCGGTGTTGAAGGGCCAGTTGCCGGTGCCGCCATAACCGGCGTCGAAAACACCATCAGCCACTTCCGGGACCGTACGCATTAATTCCGGACGGTGCAGCGTTTCGCTCCAATAATTGAGCACCATGGTCAGGGCGGCGGGGCTGCACCAACCGATGCCGCCGGCGTATTCCGCCTGGCGAAGTTGGGGAACAGGAAGCTCCCGGCCCCAGGCGGCGCGGTTGGGCGCGGCGGGGGCAAGTTGGGCGCGGGTGTCGCAAAAGGAAAGGCCGATGAATTTGAGTTGCGCGGGCGTGGGGCTATCCGGCGCGCCGAGGGTGAGGCGGAGTTGCACGGCGGCGCCGGGGTGGGAGAGGATGAGCGTGTCGATTTTGACGAAGCCGTCGGCGTCGCTTTGACGGGAGGCGCTGGCGCGTGGATACCTGGTCGAGTCTTCGGACCAGGAGCCGAGATTATAGAATCGGGTGGGGTGATTCGGATAAATGCCGCGCGCCTCGACCCGCAAGGGAGCGCCGGTGGCGTTCCAGGAAACAATCAATTCATTCCAGGCGAGCGGCGGATTGATTACGGGCGAAGTGAGCACGATCTGTCCCGGCGTGGCATTGGTGGCGCGGGTGAACCCGGAAAAGTCGCTGAGCGCGATGAAGCTGGTGCGTTGGCGCAAAGCGTAGTGCGGCGCGGTGGAGCATCCAGCGAGCGTTGCCGCAAGCAGGGCCAGCAGGAGCGGGGCGCGTCGGGTGCCGTGAGTTCCGGTCAGATTCACTCAGTAGAAATTAGCATGGGAATGGATTGGGGGAAATGAAAAGGAATCTGCTTTCGACCGGTAAGTAAAGAGGTGAATAAGAATGGCGGCGAAGCGGATTTTAGAGATCGCTTCGCCGCGTTGCTCGACTGACAGATTAACCGTGCAGGGGTCTGACGTAGCCTTGAGGAATGTGAGGCGGTTGTTGGCGGCGTTGCGCGGTTTTGCGGAGGCGCAGCATTGAAAAGACGGCCAGGTTGAAGAAGTGCATGATGCCAAGGACCACCAGCACCAGACCGACTTTGCTGCTGAGGATTTCCAAGGCGGTCTGCGCGTCAAAAGCTTTGTCGCCATATTTCAAGGCGAGGGTGACGAAGCCGATGTTGATGAGGTAGAATCCGACCACGAGCAGGTGGTTGACCGAATCGGCCAGGGCCTCGTTGCCTAGAAAGTTGTCCACGAGGAAGATACGTCCGTTCTTGTGGAGCGTTTTGGCGACCCAGACGGTGAGGGCCACGCTGACGGCCAAATAGGCGAGGTAGGTCCAGACGGTGACCGATGGGTTGGGAAGGGTTCCAATGGCTGCCAAAGTCAGGTTCATATCGGGCCTTTTGTTAGTGGTTACGGTTATTTCTGTAATTACAGAAATAATATACATAATGGGTGGGCGGTTGGCAAATTCTATTTGCGCAAGACCGGGGCGCGGGGTGGAAACGCAGTTGCAATGAAGCCGAAAAATCGGCATGATATTAGCACAGAGAGAGGAATCATATGGACACTTTTCTGAGCATTTGTATCGGCGTTGGGCTGGCCACGGCGTGCGGCTTGCGGGTGTTTATCCCACTGCTGGTGACGAGTTTAATGGCGCATTTTGGGCATCTCCCGCTGGGGCCGGGATTTCAATGGATGGGTTCCTATACGGCGGTGATGGGCTTTTCCGCTGGGGCGGCGGTGGAAGTGGCGGGCTATTATATTCCGTGGGTGGATAATGCGCTGGATACGATTGCCACACCGGCGGCCATGACGGCGGGGACGCTCATCACGGTGGCGTTGATGACGAACATGGACCCGTTTTACAAGTGGGCGCTGGGCATCATCGCGGGCGGCGGCATGGCGGGTTTGGTGCAGGGGACGACGGTGGTGGCGCGGGGAGCGTCGACGGCGGGAACCGGCGGGTTGGCGAATCATTTGCTGGCAACGGTGGAATTAATTGGTTCCATATTGGTATCCGTTTTGGCGGTGGTGGTGCCGGTTTTGCTGATGGTTTTCATATTGGTGGCGTTGGTCTTCATGGTGAGGAGACTGTTGCGCAAGAAAACTCCGGTGGTGGCCGTTTCGGTTTGAGGTCGATGGGAGTTTTTGGAGTGTAGGATGGGAGTTTATTTCCGCCACCAGCTTCTGGGTGGTTGGTGCGGTTGATTTGGTTCCGGAGGTGTTGCCGCGCAAAAATTGACGATGTGCGAGTTGGGGTGGTTGACATCCGGCGCGCAATCTTCAAGATTGTGGCACCAAGCATGACATTCCTGCCGATCGTTGAGCGTGAATTACGCGTGGCTGCGCGACGGCGCGGCACGTATTGGTTGCGGTTGGCGGTGGCGCTGGTGGCAATTCTGCTGGGCGGGATCATTTTGCTGGTCAGCCTGGGGGCGCCGCAGGCGAAGATGGGGCAATATATTTTCGAGGGATTGGCGGTGTTGTGCATCGTTTACTGCTTGTTTGCGGGGAGGATTTCCACGGCGGATTGCCTGAGCGAGGAGAAGCGGGAGGGAACGCTGGGGTTGCTGTTCCTGACGGACTTGAAGGGATACGACGTGGTGCTGGGCAAACTGGTGGCGACTTCGTTGAGCGGATTCTACGCATTGTTGGCAGTGTTGCCGGTGCTGGCGATTCCGATGCTGCTGGGCGGGATAACCAACGGGGAATTTTGGCGGATCGTGCTGGTGCTGGTGAATACGTTTTTGTTTTCGCTGGCGGTGGGGATGTTTGGGTCCGCGCTGACGTGGGAGGCGCGCCGGGCGATGGGGGTTAACTTTGGACTGCTATTGTTATTCGTGGTGGCCATTCCCCTAGCGACGGAAGCGGTGAGTTATTGCGCCGGGCAGAAGACAGGTCCTGAGCTGATGCTGTCGTCTCCGATCTTCGCACTCTATCTCTGCGAGGATTTGCATTACCGGGCGGAGCCGGAGATTTTTTGGTGGTCGGTGGGAGTGGTCCATTTGCTGACGTGGGTGTTGCTGGGATTGGCGAGTTGGATAGTGCCGCGCACCTGGCAGGACAAGCCGGTGCCAGCGGTGCGGACGAAAAAAATCCGCTGGCGCGACTTGTGGCATGCGTGGAGTTATGGGCATCCGGCGAAGCGAGGGGCGTTTCGGAAGCGCTTGCTGGATGTGAACGCTTATTACTGGCTGGCGGGCCGGGCGCGGCTGAAACCGCTGCATGTGTGGACCTTCATGGGATTGATGTGCGTGTGGTGGGTTTGGGGATGGATGGGGTCGGGCATCATTTGGTTTGATTCCATTGTGGCGGTGACGGCGGCGATCCTGCTGAACTCGACGCTCAAGGTATGGATTGCGATTGAAGCAGGGCAGCAACTGGCGGAAGACCAGCGGGCCAATGCGGTGGAATTGCTGCTGGTGACACCATTGACGGGGCGGGACATTTTGCGCGGGCAATTTTTGGCTTTGCGCCGGCAGTTTCTGGGACCGCTGTTGGTGGTGGTGGCGGTGGAATTAATTTTCATGGCGGCGCAGGTCAATTTTGCGACACGTGACAAGCTGCAGCTTCTGGAGACTTGGCTGGCGGGCATCGTGATGCTGCTGGTGGATATGGTGACGTTGAGCCTGGTGGGGATGCGGGTGGCGTTGACGGCGAAGAGTTTGAACCGGGCAACCATTACCACGGTGTTGCGGATGCTGGTGCTGCCGTGGGTTTTGTATGGGATTGGCGTGGGCATGGGGACTTTGTGGGCGGAATTGTTTTCCGTGACGGGATGGGTGCCGGATTGGAGGTTCAACCTGAAAGTTTGGTTTGGCACGGGGATGCTGGTGAATCTGGTTTTTGGTTTGAGCGCATGGCGGCAATTGCGGGGGAACTTTCATCAACTCGCCACACGGCGGTTTGCGCCGACGGTGCCGCGCTTCGCGCAATGGTTTGGGCGGGGTGAGGTGAAGGCGGGTCAGAAGGCGGAGGCAGTGGCGCCGCGATTTTCGTGGCGGAAAAAGAAGCTCGCGATGGGGGCGGTGCTGGGCGTGGTGATTGCGGGTGGTTTTTATGTGCGTTGGAACTCAGCGCCCAAGTTTCCGCCGCCGTTGGTGGTATCGATGACGCAGAGTAATGCGCCGTTGCGGGTTTTTCCCGGCGTCAATGTGCACATGATTCTGCCGGATGGTTCATTCTGGCGCTGGGGCGGGCTGGGCATCAGGCAAATTTCACGGGCGGTGGTGCCGGAGCGGTTGGAAATCAATAGCGATTGGGCACAAGTCGCGAATTCCGGCGATAGTTTTTTGGGGCTGCACAAAGACGGGACATTGTGGGAATGGGGCTGGCTCTGGGGCGGGGGTAGAGGTCAAAACGGAGCGAACCAATTGGCGACCACTCCGGAACAAAAGGGCGCGGGTCATGACTGGATTAGCGCCAGCACCGGAGCGGGATATGCGGTGGCACTGAAGAGCGACGGAACAATTTGGGCATGGGGCGACAATTCGATGGGACGGTTGGGCAATGGCTCAGCCGCGAGAGGTTCAAATACAACCAATCTTGTCCAGGTAGGCACCAACTCGGATTGGGTGGCGGCAAGTGCCCAGGGATCTTACACTCTGGGTGTGCGAAGGGATGGGACCCTTTGGGTTTGGGGCCGAGTTCAGTTACCGGGGACTTCAACCGTGCTCGTTTATCCTGCGGCGACCCAGGTCTGCCAGGAAACGAATTGGGCGGGGTTGATGCCGGGCTTGGAGATTTGGGCGCTGACCAAATCCGGTGAAGTATGGCAACCGATCAGGTCATCGCCTAATGCAGGGCTGTCGGTGGCCGTTACCGGCCAATTGGAAACCACCAATTACATCTCCGAACATCTGGCGGCCGCACTTTGCGACACGCCGAAGTTATACGAAGTGCGGGCCGATGGGACTCTATGGGAGCGGGATTATTCCTTTGGCTGGTCAGTGGCAGTAAACGAAAAGTGGCGCCGGCTGGGGAAACGATCAGACTGGGTATCGATTTGGGGTGCGTCGGGCACGGCGATTGGGTTGACGGCGGACGGCACGATTTGGACGTGGGGCATTGACTACAGCCGGAATCCGGTGCCGGATTTCGCGGCTAAACTTGCGATGCTGCAAGATCGAATCAAAGGTATTTTTGGAGGCGGTTCATCAATGGGCGGGGGATTTAATGGCATGAGGCAGCCGTATGAGAAGGAACCGCGGCCGTTAATGCGGATGGTTGCGGCAGGGAAAAAATAGAAGTGGGAATTTTGATTTGCGATTTGGGAAAGACGGTGCTTCCGCACTGGCAATGGGAGACGCGGAGCGGATGGGATGTTGCTATTCGAAGTCGGAGGCGGATTGCCTGGTGGCGGTGGCGGCGGATTTGGGTTTGAAGGGGGCGCCGGGTTTTAAGATCTGCAATTCGTGGATGGACCAGAAGAGGCCGGGGACGGTGCCCGTTTGGGTGATGCGGATGAATTTTGCACTGGCGGCGGGGAAGCCGATTTCGACGAGCGGTTCGGTGCCTTCGCCACTGGCGACGGGTTGGCTCCAATCCATTCCGTCATTTGACAGATTGACCTGGTAACCGCGCGGGTAATCACGGTCGGATTTTACGGTGTCGAGGCGCAGGCCGCAGACGGTGGTGGGCTCGGGTAATTCAACCTGGAACCACATGCCGGGAGTTTGGGTTTTTTCGGAGGTGTAGCGGGTTTTGGGATCGTCATCGATGGCCAGCGGGGCGGTGGATGAATTGTGGCTGGCGGAGACTTTCCACCCCGTGTGATCGGTTATGGGTTTGGGCAGAGCGTCGTGCAGTTCATCAAGGGTCCAGGGATCGACGCGGGTTTTGATGGTGGCGCGGACGCGGGCGACGTCGTTGGAATCGATGAGCGGGGCGCTGTTGCCGAAACTGTTGCGGACGTAGGAGGTGACAGCGGCGATCCAGTCATCACTGTTACTTTCCATGGGAACCATTTGCGTATCGTATTTTTTATCGTTCACGGGGCCGTTGAGACCTTTGAGGACGACGCTGATGATACCATCGCGGTAGCCGTTGACGATTTTGGAACCGGCGAGCGGCGGGGCGAGGGTGACGCCCTCTTTTGCGCCTTCGACCGGCCTGCCTTTGCCATCGGGACCATGGCAGGCAAAGCAAAGTTCCTTGAATGAAGTCTCGCCACGCGTGAGAAACGCTTTTTCAGCGGGGGTAAATTTCCGGGTGAAGGTAACGGGTGGTTCCAGCAATTGACGGCCGATTTCCTTGACGCCACGCGAAGGATTGGCGGCCATGCTGATGCGGATGGTTTTGGTGGTGTCGGGCCACTTGAGGAGATTGGCGGTCAGCAGGACTTGAATGACGACGTTGGGGTCGCGGTCCTTGAGGAGGGCAAGGACATCGTGAACGAGGGTTTTATCGCCCTGTTTGTAAAACGATTCGCTGATGCGGATGGCGGCGATGCGGACTTGGGGATTTCGATCCTTCAGTTTTTCACGGAGCAGCGCGGGATCGACGAGGTTCAGACCTTCGAGCGTCCAGAGCGCGTGGATGCGGGCAAGGGGATTGGGATGGGTGCGCGCCATTTTGTTCAGCGCCGGCGTGACGGAGGGATCGCCGCGCAAGACGAGGAGTTTTTGCGCGGTGTCGCGCCACCAACCATTCGGATGGGCGAGATGCGGGACGAGTTCCGCGGGAGTTTCGTCCTTCATGTGGGGTTGGGGGCCGGGCGGGAAATTTTTGTGGACCAGGCGCCAGATGCGGCCGCGGCCGAAGTTTTTGTCGAGTTGATATTGCTGCACGATCTTGCGGAGATAGGAGCCTTCACGCACCCAGTTGCCTTCCTGGATGATGCCGCGATACATGTCCACGATGTAAATGGTGCCGTCGGGGGCGTTGAAAATATTGACGGGGCGGAAATTGGGATCGGTGGAGCGGATGAACTCGGATTTGTCGTAGGCGTTGCGCAGGTAGGTGAGGCCGTCCTGAACCTCGACCTTGGCGCGGCGGATGAGGCGTCCGACCGGTTCGGCAAACAGGAGATCGCCACGTAAATCAACGGGGAGACGGTCGCCACGGACGATTTCGCCGCCGCAGGTAGCGGTGAAGTGATTGAGGGTTTTGTCATCGAGGCGGAAACGGCGCGGGCCGCCCTCGACATCGGCGATGCCAACGAGAGGCCAGACTTCGCGGAAGTCGGCGGGGAATTGATCCTTGAGAGTGAACGCGCCGTAAACGATGGGTTCCTGAAAATTCACGGGACCGAGTTCGCCGCCGGCGTTGACGATCCAAAGTTTGCCGTAATTATCCTGGGAAATGCCCCATTGGCCGCCGTTGGCAGGTGTGGGTTCCTTGATGGCGTTGGTGCCGTGGAGGCGGAGGCGGTAGGCGTTGACGGCCATGTAAAGCCAGTTGTCGAGATCCCAGATGAGGCCGCTTTGCTGGTGCTCGAGATTGCCGCCGCGTGTGCCGCCGGCGTAGATGAGTTCCTTTTTGTCAGCCACGCCATCGCCATTGAGGTCGCGATAGAGCCAGAGGTCGTTGCTGTCGGTTTCATTGACGATCACGCCATCGGTCAGCGGCAGGATCATGCGGGGGAGGAGCAGGTGATCGACGAAGACAGTGTGGCGGTCGTAAACGCCGTCATGTTTGCTGGACCAATGGAGGGAGACGCGGCCGTTGGTCATGCTCTCATTGGTGCCGTCGATGTCCTGCATGTAGCTGCGCATTTCGGCGACGAACATGCGGCCATTGCCATCGAAGGCGGCGGCGACCGGCTCCTGGATGGTGGGATCGCTCAGGACGAGTTCGAGGCGGTAGCCTTCCGGGAGGACGAATTTTGCGGCCTCGGCTGCGGGCGAAAGATAAGGGATGCGCGGTTGGGGATGGAGGGCGGGGGTGTTGGTGGTTGGGGCGGCGGATTTATCAGCGGCGAAAATGGGCGCAATCCCTCCGAGGCCAATGCTGGCCAGCAGGAGTAATAAATGGCGCTTCTTCATTCTTTTGTAATAGCAGACTGTGTGCCGATACTTAAAAGGACGGTGATAATGGTTCCGTAGTTACGCAAATAATGCCAGTCCCGTGTAGTTTTTTTTCAATGGCGAGAGAGGAAAGGTAAAATCTATACTTTCGTGCGCGGGGGATTTTGTGTTTAGTCAGCGGCATTCTATGAGCAAAACGGCATTATTATTCGCGGGACAGGGGGCACAAGCAGTGGGCATGGGGAAGGATTTGGCGGAACAATTTCCGACGGCGAAGGGGTGGTTCGAGCGGGCGAACGCCGCGGTCGGTTATGATTTGGCGTCGATTTGTTTTGCGGGGCCGGAGGCCGAGTTGACCAAAACGGAAAATGCGCAGCCGGGGATTTTTCTGGTGAGCTGGGTGGCGTGGCAATTGTTGCAGGAGCGGGTGCCGTCGCTGAGTTTTGAGGCGACGGCCGGATTGTCGCTGGGTGAATTCACGGCATTGACGGCGGCGGGCGTACTGAGCTTTGAAGAGGGATTGAAAGTGGTGCGGCAGCGCGGGCGGTTCATGCAGGAGGCTTGCGAAGTGACGCGCGGCGGGATGGCGGCGGTCATCGGGCTGGAGGAAACGGCGACGCGCGAAGTGTGCGCGGCAGCGGGGGTGGAACTGGCGAATTTGAATTGCCCGGGGCAACTGGTGATTTCCGGCGCGGCGGACAAGATCGAGAAGGCGTGTGAATTGGCGAAGGCGAAGGGGGCGAAACGGGCGCTGCCGCTGACGGTGGCGGGGGCGTATCACTCGGCATTGATGGCGAGCGCGAAGCCGAAGTTGCAGGCTGAATTGGCGGCGGTGCGATTGCAGACGGCGACCGTGCCGGTGATTTCCAATGTCACGGCGCAACCGCATGGGACATCGGTGGAAATTCAATCGCGGCTCGTGGAGCAGGTGACGTCGTCGGTGCGGTGGGAGGAGTCGATGCGGTATTTGCTGGCGCAAGGTTTCACGCGGTTCATTGAACTGGGGCCGGGCAAGGCATTGAGCGGGTTTATGAAGCGAATTGAGCCCATGGCGCAGATGTTGAACGTGGCGGATGCGGCGAGCTTGGAGGCGACGGTGAAGGTGCTTGGGTAAAAAAAGGAAGTGGGGATTGAACCGCGGAGTCGCGGAGGTGCTGTCGGATGGGGCGTGTATGGTTTCGGGGTATCGTTATCGCGCACTTGTGGCTTTGTCGTTGCTTTCTGTAGAACCACCTTGACCGGCCAATTGGTTGGCAGGCCAATCTGCTCTGTTTGATAGCCGGGTTTAGACACTGCGATCCAATGCGCGCCCGCTATCCCAGTATCCACTTTTGCCGTCCCATTGGTTGCTGTAAGCGTCGGTTCGCCGTCAAAGGACATGGCCTTAACCACAACGCGAGCGCCTGAAATGGGTGCGCCGGAATTGTCCACGACGGTAACAGGCTTGCGGCTGCTACATCCGGTCAGTGTCAAGACGGAGCAGAAAGAAAGAATAATCAGGATATGGTTCATGCAAGGTGGATGCTATTTAAGTTGGGGCGCGACCGGCAATTTTATTAAGATGATAATGGGCTGTCCGGTTTTGGGGGGATACGGCAGCTTATGGGTGAAATGATGATGGGGTCGCCTGATAACGAATTGGTGAAGGCCTATGCGGCGGAAGGGTCGGAAGCGGCTTTTCGCGCGCTGGTGGCGCGGCATGTGGACCTGGTCTATGCGACGGCGTTGCGGCAGGTGGGCGATGCCGGGGTGGCGGAGGAGGTGGCGCAAAATGTTTTCATGGCACTGGCGCGCAAAGCGCCGCGATTGGGCGGGATGGAGACGCTGGGCGGGTGGTTGCATCGCAACGCGATTTTTGAAGGGAAGGCGCGGATCCGGGCAGAATTGCGGCGTCGGCGACGCGAGGAAACGGC
>JAQGPA010000182.1 GCA_028293325.1 Pedosphaera sp.
CTGCGGAAAAATCAACATAACTCTCTCGAACCTCCCATTCGTCCACCAGCGCTTCCAAGTTCGGAGTTCACGCTTTAGCGTGTCCCCGAATCACCATCCCGCCCACCTCGATAATTAAGCAGGCAGCGCACTGCACTCGAGACAACGGGCTTGGCTTGGAAAAAGCTCCACCGAGCAAAGCCTTGGAACCGCACGCTCAACGGATCGCGGAATTCATTCCGCTTCCCAACTCCTCATCCCCGCGACTCCGCGGTAAAACTCCCTATTCGCACTCCATCCAATTTGTTCTCACTCCACTTTATCACCCGTAACCGCTTGTCTCCTCCCCCAACACCTCGGCCCCAACACCCACCAATCATACTTCGAGGCGAACAACAACACCGCCACCATAAAAAGATAGGCCGTGTTAAAAAAGATCAACTGTGCTTGTTGCAAAACAATTTGCCCAAACGTCAGCGCAATTAAAAACAACCCCGCCACGAATAGCACCACATCCCGGGCAATTCCCAGAATCAGCAATGCTCCCAATGTAACCTCCAGAAATGGCATCATGTGACCGAAAGCCGACACCAACGGCCCCGGCAACCATGTCTTCTCATACATGCTTGCCAACCCTTGCGCAAAAGCCCCCACTCCACCCATGAATTTGCCCAGGCCGAAGAACAAAAACACGATTCCAAAACACCAACGCCCCAGCGCCACCGCCGCCGCCCGCGGATCGCAACATCTATACTCCGTCTCGTTATTCATAACCCTCCTTGGAAACAATCGACTCCTCTTTCCTCACCCTCCACCAACCCCGGGGCCTTGGCAAGCAGTCGCGAATTCCTGTTCCGCCCCAGCCGGTTCCTCTGTTAAGTTGATTCCGTGCAGTCAACCGCCGCCTATCAACTCGTCAAACTCGCCAATGGCACGCACAGCGTTCATTCGCTGGCCCATCGCGAGACGTTCCATCCCGTCATCGGCCCCGTGGCGGAAGCCGAAGCCTTGTACGTGAAGCAGTTACGCCTGCCGGAACGCATGGCCGGCCACTCCGGCGAATTCATCATCTGGGACGTCGGCCTCGGCGCCGCCGCCAACGTCCTCACCGTCCTCCGTTCCACCCGCGACGCCCATTGCCCGCTCCGCATCATCAGCTTTGACCATACGATGGAGCCGCTCGAATTTGCCCTCCAAAACGCCGCCGCCCTCGGTTATTTCACCGATTATGAACCAGCCGTGGAAACATTTATCCGCGATCACCGCGCCACCTTCACCGATGCCTCGCGCTCCGTGAATTGGGAACTCCACCTCGGTGACTTCCCCACCCTGCTCACCAGTTCAACGGCCCATTCGCTCCCCGCTCCCCACGCCATTCTTTTTGACGCCTTCTCCCCCGCCAAAAACCCGGCCATGTGGACGCAACCACTTTTTGCCAATCTGTTCCGCCTCCTCGACCCCGCGCGTCCCTGCGCTCTGCCCACTTATTCCCGCAGCACCATGCTTCGCGTCTCCTTGTTGCTCGCCGGTTTCTTCGTCGGCGCCGGCCACGCTACCGGCGAAAAAGAAGAAACCACCATCGCCGCCAACACCTTGGATTTAATCTCCGAACCCCTGGACAAAAAATGGCTCCAACGCGCCCACAAATCCACCAGCGCCGAACCGATGTGGGATCCGCTCTATCGCCAGTCCCCCTTGTCCAGCGACACCTGGGAAAAATTGCAGCAACATCCCCAGTTTAAATAAAGTGTCACATGCCACATAAAAGCCAATTCCAACAACTCCTGACCAGTCCCGAGCCCATCCTCGCGCTCGCGCCCATGCAGGACGTCACCGACCTCCCCTTCTGGAAAGTCATGACGGCCTACGGCGGCGCGGACCTCTATTACACCGAATATTTCCGCGTCCACGCCACTTCGAATCTGGAAAAATGGATTCTCGAATCCATCACCAAAAATCCCACCGGCAAACCGGTCATCGCCCAGATGATCGGCAATGATATTCCATCGCTCGTTCGCACCGTCAGGGAATTGCAGCAATATCCCATCGCCGCCGTGGACCTCAATCTCGGCTGCCCCGCACCCGTCGTTTACCGCAAATGCGCCGGCGGCGGTCTCCTCCGCGAACCCAAGCGCGTCGATGCCATTCTCGGCGCGTTGCGCGACGCCATCTCCATCAAGTTCACCGTCAAAACCCGCATCGGCTTTGATTCGCCGCAAGTCTTCGACGAACTCCTCCCCATCTTCGCCCGCCATTCCATCGATCTATTGACCGTGCACGGCCGCACCGTGCAGGAGATGTATCGCACCGAGGTCCACTACGATTACATCGCCCGCGCCGTGCAGGCAGTTCCCTGCCCCGTGCTCGCCAACGGCAACGTCTACAGCGCCCGCAAAGCCCAGGAAGTCCTGAACCTCACCAGCGCGCGCGGTCTGATGATCGGTCGCGGCGTCATCCGCAATCCCTGGCTCTTCCACCAAATCCGCCAGCATCGCCGCGGCGAACCGCTCTTCGTCCCCACCGGCCACGACGTCTTGCAATACCTCCGCACCCTCTACGAAACCGTCCGCCCGCCGGACATCGCCGAACTCGCGCACGTCCAGAAGATGAAGAAATATGTGAACTACATCGGTCTCGGCATCGAACCCACCGGCCAATTCCTCCATCAAATCCGCCGCGTCTCCACCGAAGTGGACTTCTTCAAAATCTGCGAAGAATATTTGAGCCACGACCGCCCCATGCCCCTCGAACCATTTAATCTCGGCCTAAAAGCGGGCGATGTGATGGCTGGCGAACACTGTTAAACTCTATCCCGGCAGGATTTTTTTGAGAACGCCTTCGACTTCCTTGATTAACGTGGGATGACCAAAGACGTAAAGATCATATGCGTCCTCATCATCGCAGAACACTTCCAACCAAAGCTCTCTATCCCCGCCATTAAACTTCACCTCAAATTTGAGCCGTACCGTCTGGCTCTCTGGCGACTCCTCAAACTCCGGGGACAATTCATCTGCCGCCGCTCTTACTTCCGCAATCTCTGCCTTCCCAAAACCTCCCTCGACACATTTCTGAATGCCCCGAAGCACCTTCGCCAGGTCCGGACAATCCAGATTGGCGCTCCATTCTTCCAATCCCTCTGGCATCGGCTCGTTGGTCACATGCGAAACTGTCCCCCTCTTTTTGGCCAGCTTGCGTTGCAGTTTCCTGTATGTTTCCTTGACCGCATCCTTGTAAAGCATCCCCGGCTGCTTCAGCGCCTCCTCGCACAATTCCAGCGTCCCCTCCACTCGCAACCGCATCAACGCACTCAATGCTAACGATGCCGCCACGGGAATTTTCGTCGCCTGGCACAAGTAATTAATTGCCTCCCCGTTTCCAATCCTGCGCAAAGGCTCCGTGAAACACCCGCGCAATTCTCCATACCCCTCGTCCAGCAGCATTCGCCCGATTTCATGCACCTTGTCCGCCTCAACATTTTGGGCCAGTTCATTCAAAACCAATGTCTCAAGAGAGACATCATTTTGCCCTCTACCCTGTCTGATGATTGTCAAAAGAATCTCAACCGCCTCTTGTTTCTCTTCCATGCCTGGTTTGCGTCTGAACAGGGCCCACGCCACAATCGCACGCATATTGGGCGAAAAAGGAAGCCGCAATAATGCTAACAAGTCCGGCACGCAGTCTGGGCATAAACCGGGATCATCGCAAAGGTAAGCTATGCCATGTGGAATTCCTTTATCCCGCAGCCATGCATCCACTTGCCGTTTGTCCTCATCAAAGCTCATGGTTAACTCGCTTCATTTATTGGATAATAAATCTGTGTTCCGAAAGAAATCATGTCAACCATACCGATAAGGCTTTGCCATCACGAACGTATTTGGCAAGTGCCTTATCTCCGTTACCACTCCCTCTTTTAGCAGCACTTCCACGATATCAAACCGAATCTTCACCGGCGGCTGCTTGAGCAACTTTAGATAATCCAGCGCCGTCTGGGAGAGCAACCGACGTTTGCGCGCATTCACATAAGCCGCCGGCCGCACCCAGCCACCCGCGGTACGCGTCTTCACCTCCACGAACACCAAACAATCTTCATCGCGAAACACCAAATCAATTTCGCCTCGCTCTGATTTGAAATTCGCCGTGAGAAACTTCAACCCCAGCCGGCTCAGATGCTTCTTCGCCGCCGTTTCGCCCAATTGACCCCGCACCTCGCTGATCGGTTTCTCCTCGCGCTTGCGCCACACCCGGATTTTCTCCCAGAAGCTCATGCAGGCGATGCCCCGTCCGTCTCCGGCGCACGCTCCAAAGCCGCCAGATCAAAAAGCTCCAACTCCACCGCCACCGGTCGAAACGGTGAAAAACTCCGCCGATGAATCGGACACGGCCCCTGCGCCGTAATCGCTGCCAGATGTTGCGGCGTTCCGTAGCCTTTATGCTCGGCAAAACCATAACCCGGATACGCCTTGTCATATTCCAACATCAGCCGGTCGCGCGTCACCTTGGCCAGCACGCTCGCCGCGGCAATGGAATAACTCCGCGCATCTCCCTTCACCAGCGGCGTATTCGGAAAGCGCAGCGACTTCACAGCCCGCCCATCCACCAGCACATGTTGCGGCGCCGGTTGCAATTGTTCCAACGCCAGGTTCATCGCCCGATGCGCCGCCTGCAAAATATTGATCCGGTCAATGACCTCCACCTCCACCACCGCAATCCCAAATCGAATCTCCCCATGCGACGTAATCACCGCGTAAAATTTCTCCCGTTGCTCCTCGGTGAGTTGCTTGGAATCGTTCAACCCCCGCAATTTGGAATACAACCCCGTCTCAAGCCAGCTATGCGGAAACAACACCGCTGCCGCCACCACCGGCCCCGCCAACGGCCCGCACCCAGCCTCATCCACCCCGGCCACCAGGGTCATTCCCTGTTGCCAAAGTTCGCGCTCATACCCCAGCCGATTCCAATGCTTTGTGCCAATCGCCATTAATTCCGTACCAACCTATCCATGCAACCATCGCAGGCAACCAAAAAATTCCCGCCCGATTCAGTATTGCTCAATACCGGATGCCCGTTACAATTTCCTTATGAAGATCGAAGCGTTGCACATCGGCATGAAAGTCAAGCACCCCCAATACGGCGTGGGTACAGTCAAAACCATCGCGGAACACACCGCGGATATTTCGTTTGAAGACGCCAAACGCACCATCGCTCCCGAACCCAGCGGCCTCGAGCCCGCCGAAGCCCATGCCTTGGTGAGCGGCCTCGATTTCCCGCTCGCCCAGCTCATTGACCAAACCGTCAGCGCCGCCATCCGTGAACTCGGCCTGGAAAACCCGGACGCTGAAGTCCAACAACTCGGCGCTCGCTGGCACAACGGCCGCGTCGTGATGCACCCCGCCGACTCCTCCCTTCAACCCAAGGAAGTCCCCTTGGAAGCCTTCTTCCACAAAATTGTAATGGTCCGCAACAACCTGCGCGTGCTCGAACAGAAGATCAACGCCCACGAAAAACTCAGCGACGGCGAAAAAGTGGAAATGCAGCAATACATCACCCGCAGCTACGGCTCCCTGACCACCTTCAACATCCTCTTCAAGAACAAGGAAGATCAGTTCGGAACATAAGCATGGCCAACTGCCCGCTCACTGCAATATCGGCAGCTTCCACTCCTCATCAAAAAATCCGGCATCCACCACACTTCCGGCGCTGATATCGAACACCGCAAAATCCGGCAGCATCGGCACCTGCAACGCATTGCTCTTCGCCGCCGCATCCGCAAACGTGAAACCCGAGTTCACCACCACGTAGCGCTTCGGATTCAGCGGATTGGGGTAAATCAAAACCAGCACATGCCGGTCGCCTGTATAATTCTTACCTAGAAACCGCACGCTGCCTCCGTCCCAACGTATCGGTAATTTCGACGCCAGCCGCGCCAACACCCGATTGCTGCGCGGGTCGCCCCACAGCACCAGATTATTCGCCGCGATCTCCGCGTCAGACAACTCCCGGTCATCCTCCACCTTCGGTTCCCCGCGGAATTGCAGCCGCCACGCTTCCATCGCATGCGCCATCGCATTCGTGGTCCACGCCCCAACCTTTTCATTCATCGGCTGGCCGGTCGGGCGCACCATGATAAACGCGTCCATGAAAGCGTCATCAATCGGCCCTTGCAAACCATGCTGCTTCCTTAACTTGCCATCATCGGTCGCCTGCGCCAATTTCCATCGCGTCCCCTGTTTCTGAAAATGCGCAGTCCAGGAATGATCCGCCCCCACTTCCGGCCCCGCCAATTCCTGCCTATCGATCACCACCTTCGGCCGTAGCGCCGGATCCAGCGGACACACCCCCGCCGGCATCGCCAGTGTCAGCGCCGAGACATTGGTCGTCGTCACCTTAATTTTATCCGCGCCCAAAATCTCCGCCCCCACCCGTGCGCGATTCCAATGCTTCTCCAACCCATCCACCGTCACCCAATCCATCTGGTTATACCGCAGCGTCCAGGTCGTGAACCGCACCTCCTTGGGCACAGGATTGCGCCCTTGCACCGACAAGGTATCCATGCGCCGCGCCACTTCTTCCTTGGCTTTGGGCTCAAATTTATGCCCCGTCTTTGGCCCAATGACCCGCTCCAACTTGAGCCCCTCCGCCGCCATCACCTTACCCATCAACTCCGCCGACTGCCGTTGCGGATCAATCTCTCCGCTATACGCCACCACCGGACAATTAAACAAATTAACTGCGTAATCCGAGGCATCGTAAAGATGCCACAAACGCTGTTCATACCAGGCCGGCGCTGGCGAATTCGTCCGCTCAAATATCTTCTGAAAAATCGCCGTCTCCGCGAAACCCGCGCCCGGCGACGCCGCCACCCACAACCCCGCATGATGCGCCGCCAAATGCCACGCTGAAGCGCCGCCCATCGAAAACCCCCGCACCGCAATGCGGTTCTCATCAATCGGATAATGTTTCCGAACATTTTCCAACGCCTCGAACGCATCCACCTCCCCGGCAAATTTACTCGCATTGCAATAACGCCCGTACGGATGCAGCACAAAAGTATCGTCCGGCGTAAACTCCCCCATTTTACTCTCCCGCTCGCCGATGAAAGCCATCTCGCTCAATTTCTCATTGCGTCCATGAAACCAAAAGTCCAACCGCTGCCGATGCGCCGCGCCGGGCTTGTAAGACTCCGGTACCACCAGTCCATAAGGCTGCACCGAATCATCAATCTTCGAGACATACCCGCGCACCACCAGACCCGTGGCCGTCGTCCAGGGCGCCTGCCCTTCGCGCAACAACCGCGCGCGCTCCCGCCCCTCCGCCAGAAACTGCCGCGCCGTCGCAATCTCATTCGTCTTATAGAAAATATTATCTTCCAGCGCATAGCGAACGGCGTTGCCATAAATCTGCGCATCCGGCACCAACGCCAGCAAGGCCGGCTTGCCCTGCAGCGCAATCTTCAGATTCACCATCTCCCATTGGAAGTCCGAAACCTCCTTCTCCAACTCCTCCCGGGTCTCCGGCGATATCTCCACACCCATTGGCGGCATGCGCGTCCCCGACACACCCGCCGCCGCTACGGCATTCACATTGCTGCCCAGGACCGCTGAACAAAAAATGGCGAAAAGAACATTGCTGGCTTTCATGAAATTCCTATCTCTGTTGGTTTGGTATTTACCCAATGCTTGAACGCACGAAGCCTAGCGAAAACCCGGAAAAATTGCTATTCGATTTTCCTTCTCAGAATCCGCCTCCATTTCCAACCACCTCCATCAGCCAAAGAAGACCTAAGAAAATCCCATGTGCCAACCACCGCCTCCTGCATCAGTGGAGCGCGGAATAAATTCCGCTTCACCTCAATCACAACCGACAAGCAGAAACTCGCAAGCCCTGTTTTACCACCCCGCACCAATCCACTCCGAGTTCGGAGTTCAAGCTTTAGCTTGAACTCATCCCATCTCCCCAATTCCGCACTCCGAAATCCACACTCCGAATTTAAATGCCCCGTGCGGAAGCACCCTAACTCTGCTGCAAAAGCTGATCCATCTTGCGTATCCGCTCCACCAGCACCTTCATCACATGCGACGCAAAATACGGATTCTGCTGCACCATAAAATGAAACCGCCGCAAATCAATCTTCGCCAACCGGCATTGTGTCCGGGCCGTCACCGTCGCCGACCGTGGGGCATTGTCAATCAACGCCATCTCGCCAATCAACGCCCCCGACATCGCCGTCTCCACCACCTTCGTGCCCACCATAATATCCAGCATCCCCTCCAACACCACGAACATATGGTTCCCCAGTTCCCCCTCCCGAAACAACACCTCCCCCGGCGATACATTCACCGCATCGTTGTCCTGACGGAAAAGTTCGGCTGGATTCATATTCTATACTTTTTTGATACCGTGGGCACACCCACGTCCCCCGAGATTAAGTCCACCCCAAACCGAGTCAAGTTACGAAAAGGTTACGAACTCGCTCCCGGCGCATCTTGTTACTGCCCCGGCTGCACTCGACCGCGAACCCGCAAAAATAAGGAATATTAACTCCAGTCGTTTGCGAGACACTACACTAGAGTCAACGTTTACCTTGATTTTTCAGAGAGGTTTTGCGGGAGGGACAAACGGCCTTGCTGACCACAATCTGGAGAATTCTCAGACACCGGTCTTTAAGCGCCATCCCCCTAAATCAGGGAGACCGTCGGATCGCAATTGCCATGCAAAAGCCTCATTTCATGGGCAAAGCCGACTGCACTCGGGCTTTCAATTCTTCAGGCATATTCAAGCCAGCCAGCCAGTTTCGCGCGGATGTCGGATCCATTTCCGACCAGGACCGCATGATGTCGTTCATGGATTGTTCCTGCTCCGATGGGTCGTTGATCAGCCCGACGATTCCTGCGGCTTTCTCCGGTGTCCAATAAGCAATCGTTTGCGCGAAGTTTTTCAAGGCGGCATCTCGTGTCTTTCCGGCGGGCAGATTCATCGCCCAGTTTTGAACCCCTTCGGGATCAAGGTTGTTCCAGGCGCTGACCACCTGACGAATCCCCTGGTCTTGCAAGGCACCGGCAGGGAATTGAAGCACCCACGCGGCAGTCTGTGCCGGACTTTGACCAGCCCAGCTTGAAATGACGGATTTGATCGCTTCGTTTTGCGTTTCCCCCGGTGGCAATTGCGCGGCAAAATTTCCCGCCGCCCAAGGATCGCGCTGCGCCCAGACGCCGACCAAGCTTGACATGGCCAGGGTTTTTTCCGTTTCGGGCAATGTCTTCGCCCATTCGAGTGCCTTGGTCGGATTACTTGATCCCCAGCGCTCAGCCACAGTGGTAATCAAACCTGCCGTGGAAGAATTTTCTGGAAGCTGGCTGATTTGCGCCGAGACTGCTTCCGGATCTTGAGTTGCCCACTGGGAACGAATACTGAGTAGGGCGTCATTCTTATCCATACCTTCAGGCAATTGTCCCGCCCAAGCGAGCGCTCTTTGCACATCGGTTTGAGACCAAATACCGGCCAGTCCGCGGATCAGTTCCCTGCTTGATCGGCTGCTGGGCATCGCCAAGGTCTGCTGCGCCAGAAACTGTGGATCGGAGTGGGCCAAAACCTCCACCACCAATGTCATGCCCTGCATTTTCATTTCTCCCTCCTCCATCGCATTGACGTATGCAAAAGCGCCTCGTCCGTCCCTCTCCAGCCAGCGCCGCATAAGCACGCCAAACTGGCTCATCCTCTCGTGCATATCGGAGATATCCTTCAAACGTCCCAAGGCTGTTAGAGTTTCGGATACCGAAAAATCGGCGCCGACAAGCTGCGAACTATTGATCGGGCCGCGCTGATCTGTAACAACATCGGAGGGTCTTGGTGATTGGCCCCGGTCTGCTTCAGGAGCTGTCTGGTTGGGCAAAACGGGCGGCTTAGATCTAAAATCATGCAGGTAAAATCCGATGACAATACCCAACAGCATTGGTATCAGAAAATGAAAAACACGTTTAGACATAGCAAATATATACAACCTATTTCAGGCCCCGCCCCCTCGATAGGGGCCGGGCCATGAAAATGCGCTCAATGATTTAACGAACAAATTTCAACCGCCACTGTTGATTGACGTTGCCCCCATTAACAGTCCATTGCTTGACCGCAGTTCCATCCGTAGTCGATCCGCCATTATCCAATGTCTTGCCGCCAACCCGGCAAATCACATTGTAATATCCGAAAGAACTAACAAACTGCCAGTGTTGATTTTGGTTGCCTCCCTGAACAGTCCATTGCTTCATTATCGTTCCATCCGAAGAGGAACCGCTGTTATCCAATGCCTTGCCGCTCTTTTGGCAAATCAGATTGTAATAGCCGCTGCCGACGTCCACTAGCTTCCATTCTTGATTAACATTGCCGGATTGATCGGCCCATTGATTCACCTGTCCTCCATCCACGGTGGAACCACCATTATCCATTGCTTTGCCGCTTTGCTTGCAAATAAGGTGAAAGACCGAACCGTTTTGGGGACGAGAGCCGTAGGGATCCGTCGGACGCGTCGCCGTCAACCCGAGGGTTCCCTTGAGCATCTTGCCTCCGTCGCCGGTGAGTCTCAGATAGTAGTCCGAAGAACAATCCGTGCCATCTTCATTCAAACTGGGAAATGTAGAACCGAGCGGGATCATGGAAGCGTTTTCCGCCGTCTTGGCAATCTGATTTCCTTCGTTATACTCATCAAACATGGAAATATAAATACCCTGGCAGCCGACTCTTTTCGCATTGTAGAACATCCGCCACATGAGGTCACCATGAAATCTCTGGTGGGCTGACAGATCTCCGGGCAAAACACACGGCTGGTAATCAATACCGTTGGCATTGCAATCCGACTGATCCGACACCATGTAGTTATTGTAAATATTATCCGCATCACCGACGTTGCCGACGGCTCCAATCAACCACGGAGAGAGCATATTAAAGGCGTGATATACGCCGATATAACCGGCTCGGGAGCCACCGACTCCGGTGCGCCATTCGCGCGGCACGCCTCCAATGACGTAGCAACCTTGTCCCTTAAACCAATTGATGACATCGAGGCAAACGGCGGCGCTCCACGGATGACCGCCATCATTGAAACCGAATCCCCAAATGCACACGACCGGCTTGCCATTCTGTTTGGCATACGCGGAAGACGAGGTTAAAGCCGACATCTTGCTGGTCCAATCGGTCTTGATCTCCGTTTGCATCGCGGTCCAGTTCGAGACGTCATACATGATGTAAAACTTTCGTCCGTAGCTCTCCGCTGCGGTCCTTACTCTTGTCGCCATCCCATCGCGGTTGGCTTCGCCGCCATTGGGATTGAACCGCTGCAGGGCCATGGTATCGATCCCATTCTGCTGCAACCAAAGAGCGTGGGTGTTCACCGTTGACTGATCATAGGAGGAGAACAGCTTCGCTGG
The DNA here is from genome assembly GCA_028293325.1 of Pedosphaera sp. GTDB lineage: Bacteria > Verrucomicrobiota > Verrucomicrobiia > Limisphaerales > Pedosphaeraceae > JAQGOT01. The sequence continues at coordinate 11,394 of JAQGPA010000182.1, forward strand.
CTGTCCGTTGCCAAGATTAGCCCAAGCCGTGCCATAGGTCGTGGCATACTCCGCCGTATCGGGCCAGGACTTGATGGCGTTATTACCCGATGAGGGCTGCGCCCCCCAATTATTAGCCCAATGCCACCAATTGTTCATCGGCGAATTATCGCCGTTGCAGGCAAACCAGCCTTGGTAACCAACGGTTACTTTGCCAACTACATCTCCGACACCACTGGCGGCCATCACCTGTTTGTCAGCGCATAAGAGAACACTCGCTATACCCGCAATGAGTAGCGCTCGGCTTGATTGTATGATGAGATTAAGTTTCATTTGTTTTGATTTGGTTGTTTGCTGTGGGGCTCTATTCTTTTGCGTTGAACCTATTTCAGGCCCGGCCCTCGAAAGGGGCCGGGCCGTGAAATACTCTTCAACCGAGTTACCGAATGAACTGCAAGCTCCACTGCTGATTGAGGTTGCCCCCATTAACAGTCCATTGCTTGACCGCAGTTCCATCCGTAGTCGATCCGCCATTGTCCAATGTCTTGCCGCCAACCCGGCAAATCACATTGTAATATCCGCCACCAACACTAACAAACTGCCAGTGTTGATTTTGGTTGCCTCCCTGAACAGTCCATTGCTTCATTATTGTTCCATCCGAAGAGGAACCGCTGTTATCCAATGCCTTGCCGCTCTTTTGGCAAATCAGATTGAAATAGCCGCTGCCGACATCCACCAGCTTCCACTCCTGATTGACATTACCTGCTTGGTTGGCCCACTGATTGACCTGTCCCCCATCCACGGTTGAACCACCGTTATCCATCGCTTTGCCGCTTTGTCGGCAAATAAGATGATAAGTCGAACCATTTACAGGTCCACCACCACCGGTTTGCCAGCTATTGCCGGTAACCGTCGCACTGAAACCGCCCGAAAGATTTAGGAAGGCCGACATGCCGGTGGCCAAGCCATTCACCGTGTTGCCGGTGATTGACGCGGAACCCGTCGGGGCTGGATAGAAATTGGGCGAGATCACAATTCCATTTAGTCCCGGCGAATTGATGGTGTTGTTTTGGAAGTTGATGTTATTACACGTTGAAAAACCAACGGCGTTATACAGCGAATTATTAATGGTATTCCCGGAGACGGTAGCGCCTCCGACATTTCCCGTGCTTTGGCCGTCGCCGCCGTTGCCAATATGCAATGCCGGTTGCTGCTGAGAATAGGCATTGCCGCCGCAGCGCACGACGGTGTTTCCAGACACCGTCGCGGAAGTTAGATCCGATCCATTCGCGCCGAATTTCCCGACACCCAAGCCCAAATACCTCGCGGTATCGCTCATGTAATTGTTCTGCACCGTATGGTTGCCGCCGCCGTAAATCCCTACGCCTTTGCCGCCCCACATGGCGATCGAGGTGTTGTTGACTATTTTGATGGTCTGCATCGGCGTGTAGGTTGTGGTGCCGTTATAGTTCACCGAGTTAATGGCGATCGCGTCATCTCCGGTGCCTCTGACAAAGTTATTCGAGGCGGTCAGGTTGTTCCCAACGGGTCCGCCAAGGCTCACATTGTTGAGGTTGCATCCATCGGCCCAGATGCTTGTCAGCCGGCAATTCTGCACCGTGCCGCCGGTGCCGGAAGCCCAAAAGCCTGACATGGTATGCTGCGTCCAGATGCTGTCGGCCACCCAATTGTTGCCGCCTGTATCCATGCCGCCACCGCAGCCGTCAGCGGACAACCGGCTCTTGGCGTTCGCGTCCAGAGCGAAGTTTCGCACGGTGCAGGAAGTGACATTAAAGATGGCTCCTAAAGGCGTTGAATTGGGAAGCGGCACGCTGCGATAAATCTTGCTATACCACATGCCCGCGCCTTGGATCGTGATTCCATTCGCGGTAAGTCCGCCCAAGGACTTGATATAGAAGGTGCCTGAAGGGATCCACATGCTCTTCCCCTGAGACTGGGCCGCGTTGATGCAATTCTGGATGGCGGTGGTGTTGTCCGCATTGCTATCATTGGCTACCGCGCCGTAAGTGGTGATAGAAAGTGAGTTAGCCGGCTGGCTTAAAGCTGCGGGGGGATTTTCCACGTCAATCACGTCAATGTAGTAAAATGTTGCGGTGTTCGCCGAATTTTTTTGCAGCCGAAACGTATTTCCCGGAGCGATGGCGGCACCCGTGACAAATGTGTGCACATCGTCAAAGAAGGTGCGCGGATTGCCGTCTGCAGGATTCGAGCTTTCGTTGTTATAGTGGTTGTTGCCTTCATAGCCCCACGTCTGCGCGGAACTCAGGGTGAGGGTTTGGCGGAAGGTTCCATTCACATACAAATCCAAAGTTGCTGTAATTCCTCCGCCCCCCGAGGCATCTGGAATACACGCGCGCACATTGAGCGCGGTGATATTCTGGCCGGTGTTATTCACCCATTCCACGTATTGACCGGTGACATTGAGCCGAACATAAGCATGGCCGGATGATTCAAGCTCCGGGCTTGAATACTGCGTCGTGGGCGCGGATGTCAAAGAGATTGCTGTAGCGCCTCCACCCAGCGCTCCTGCCTCCGCCTCATAACTTGTGAAGGGAGTCACCGCGCCAACGCCAAAGGCGTGGTTGCTACTAAGCAGCGTTATTGGAACTACCAGCGAGATAAGCCAACAAATGGGTGTTCGGATTGATTTAGTTTTTGTTTTCATCGGCTTAGTTTTTGGTTGCTGTGTTGTCTGGCTCGAAAATTACTGCCCTTCCGCTGGGAACTCTCGCCGATGGCGTGCGGTGACGAGCGTTCATGGTTTAGTTCGGATTACTTTTTGTAAACTTGCTATCAGCATCACTTATGACTTCCGGGCATGGAAACTAGCGAGACGCTCGGTACAACTGTTAGGGCAATGGGAAGGTTTATACCGAAGCCAGAATCATTGCGGTATCCCCCAAATGGGGGAGGCTGGGCCTGTCTTCGATTTCGCGGTCAGACTTTTTGAAAACGCCATGCGTAGTTTTCAATTTCCCACAAGTTCGTGAGCGATCGAGAATCACAGTTGGATGTCATCCAGGTGGCGGGACATGCCTCGCCACATTACACTGCCGTTCTCGGTATATTTGGCGGCAAGCGGTGGCGTCATGGATCACCGGCAGATTCTCGGCATTGCAATCCTCCGCCTTCAAGTCAAACCATTTGCCTGGCCCCTGGATCAAATCTTGATGATCACAGATGGTTCAATTTTGCATGAGCGGTGATAACAATCCCGAACACGGCTTACAGTGCCAGAAATTTCCTGATTCGCTTCTGTAGAACCCGGCTTATCTCGTGCCTAGAAGAGGACTTCCCACCCGAAGCGGAGGACGGTTGGTTCGACCTGATCCGTGGAAAGTGGGAGCCGGTGGATGTATCAACCGTGTACTTGTCGCAGCGGCTCGATGCGCTTGAGAGCAAGCTGGACGAGGTATTCGCGAGGCAAGAGACAATATTTGGTTTACTCAAATCGCGCGGTCAATAAACGCAATCTCCACGTGGGTCGGGGGAACTCCAGAATCAGTCCAAGTTCACTTCCGATATTGCTCTACGTCATCAGCGTCATGGGCAGGCGTGGACATTTTGTTATGACTTTGCTGTTTTTTGAGCCTTAAATGGCCACAAAGACCTTGATTTCATTGGGGATGGTGCGCGCTGCAGGTTTCGAACCTGCGACCCCTACCGTGTGAAGGTAATGCTCTACCACTGAGCTAAGCGCGCAACCGAGGAAAAGGTAGCGTTCCTGCCAAACAATTCAAGATTTTCTTAAAACAGTGTCGCGCTGCGCCCAGGCGGGATTGGCATTGGGATAATCCAGGTTGAAATTCAAGCCGCGGCTCTCCGGACGTTGCAACGCGCTGGCTACGATCAATTCCGCCACTGTGGCAATATTGCGCAATTCCAGCAAATCGCTCGTCACAATAAAGTCCCAGTAATATTCCCGAATCTCCTCCTGCAAATTGGCAATGCGCGCGCGCGCGCGCTGGAGTCGCTTGTTGGTGCGGACAATCCCCACGTAATCCCACATCAACCGGCGGATTTCATCCCAGTTATGCGAGATGACCACCTGCTCGTCGGGATTGGTGGCATTGCCGGATTGCCAGCCGGGAATCTTTGTCTGCTCCGGCAACAACGTCCGGCTCAACACGCATTGTGCCGCGCGATGTGCGCACACCAGCGCTTCCAAAAGCGAATTGCTCGCCAGCCGGTTCGCTCCGTGCAACCCGGTGCACGCCACTTCCCCCACCGCGTAAAGGCCCGCAATGTCCGTTTCTCCCTCCACATTGGTCAGCACCCCGCCGCATTGATAATGCGCCGCCGGCACCACGGGAATCGGTTCCTTCGTGATGTCGATGCCGTATTGCAAACAGGTCTTGTAGATGTTCGGAAAACGATCCATCACAAACTGGGCCGGTTTATGGGTGATGTCCAGCAGCACAAAATCCGCGCCGCTCCGTTTCATTTCACTATCGATGGCGCGTGCCACCACATCGCGCGGCGCGAGTGATTTGAGCGGATGCGCCTTGTTCATGAACTCCACACCCTCCACGCTCTTGAGCACCCCACCCTCGCCACGCACTGCCTCGCTGATCAAAAAGGACTTGGCCTTGGGATGATACAAACACGTGGGATGAAACTGGATGAACTCCATGTCCGCCACTGCGGCTCCGGCGCGATACGCCATGGCCACGCCGTCGCCCGTCGCGATGTCCGGGTTGGTCGTGTACAGATAAACCTTGCCGCAACCACCAGTCGCCAGCAGCACCGCGCCGGCGGAAAATGTCTCCACCGCCTCGGTTTTTTTGTCGAGCACATAAACCCCCACGCATCGATTCGGCCCCGGCTGGCCCAGCTTCTGCGTGGTGATCAGGTCAATCGCCAGGTGATCCTCGAAAATCTCAATGTGCGGTTGCGCCGCGACCGCCGCCAGCAATGCCTTCTCAATCTCCCGGCCGGTGACATCCTTGGCGTGCAGAATGCGCCGCTTGGAATGGCCCCCTTCCTTGCCCAAATCCAGTTCGCGGGCGCCGCTGGACGTGGTCATTTCCCGCTCGGAAAATTTCATCCCCAGTTCAATCAACTCCGCAATGCGCGCCGGCCCTTCCTGGACGATGGTCCGCACCACGCTTTCCTTGCACAACCCCGCCCCGGCCTCCAGCGTGTCGCGCACATGCATCTCCACCGAGTCCTCTTTGCTGGTCACCGCCGCGATGCCCCCCTGGGCATAGTTCGTGTTGGATTCGGCGCGATTCTTCTTGGTGATGATCGCCACCCGCCCGCGCGGCGCCACCTTCAGCGCAAACGTCAATCCGGCAATCCCGCTGCCCAGCACGATGTAATCAAATGGTTTGATCTGATTTTGCATTTTTCGAACCCACCTAAAGCTTGTGGCTACAACACCGCATTATCAATCAATCTCGTCTTGCCCAAATACACCGCCAAAGCCATGCGCGTGCCCCGGCCCGCTTTCGTCACCGGCTGCAACGTCTGCGGGTCGAACAATTCAATATAATCCAAACGCGCTGCCGGACGACTCCCAATAAACTGCTTTATTTGCGCCTTCAGCTTGACGGCGGAAACTCCCTTGCGCTTCACCGATTGCTTCGCCATGCGCAACGCTTGCGACAAAACTGTGGCCTGTTCCCGTTCCACCGGTGAGAGATACTTATTCCGCGAACTCATGGCCAAACCATCCGGTTCGCGATGCGTGGCCGCGACCACAATTTTTACAGGAAAATTCAAGTCACGCACCATGCGCCGGATCACGGCCGCTTGTTGGAAATCTTTCGCGCCAAATACCGCGACCTCGGGCAGCACAATGTTGAACAGCTTGGCCACCACGGTCGTCACCCCGCGAAAATGCGTCGGCCGCGATGCCCCCTCCATGCCGCGCGAAAGCGCTTCCTCGACCACATAGGTGCTGAACGCCCCGCCATGGTTCGGTGGATACATCTCCCTGTCCTCCGGCGCAAAGATCACGTCCGCTCCCTCCTTGCGACAAAGCATTTTATCCCGCGCAAAATCACGCGGATACCGGGAGAGATCTTCCTTGGGACCAAATTGAGTGGGGTTCACGTAAATACTTACCACCACTACGCCGCGCGGCCCGACCACCCGCCGCGCTTCCCGCACCAGGCTTAAATGCCCCGCATGCAGATATCCCATGGTCGGCACGAAGCCGACGCGGACCTTCTGATTTTGCCACCGCTTGGCCAACCGCTGCATTGCGGCGACCGACTTGACAATTCGCATGGGGCAAAGTGGTGTACCGTGCGGCAACTATCAACATTTTTCATCCGCCAACTTGACCGGTTTCCCGGACGCGCACTTGACCGGTTTGCGACATTTCCTCGTTAAATATTGGCGGTGTAACCAAAGTTCTGTTAAAACCGTCCAGATTCCCATGAATACCCTCTGGATCGATTTCGTGACGCTTGGCCAATCGCTGGCCCGTCGCTTCATCGTTTCCACGGTCGTTGCTGCCTGTCTCCTCTGCCACGTTACCAATGCAGCGCAAAACGTTGACGAAGCCAAAGTCGGCGCCTACACCCTGCCCGATCCGCTCGTGCTCCAAAACGGCAAGCCGGTTCTCAATTCCCGAACCTGGCACGAAATCACCCCATCCGATTGGAACTGCTATTTTGACTTCGTTGACTTGCATCTCAAAGGCCGCCCTTAATTTTCTGAAAAAACCATACCTATGAGTCTCGTAAAGAATCTGAAATCAATCCGCGCCCGGCTTTTCCACCACACCTCTGTCGCCGTCGGTGCCTGCTCTCTGGCCGCGCTGCTCTCCGTCAATGCGCTCGCTGGCGAACGTCTGAATTTTGATCCCGACTGGAAATTCATCAAGGCCGACCCGACCAATGCCCTCTCGCCCGGCTTGAATGATCACAACTGGACCACCGTCTCCGCTCCGCATACATATAATGATACGGACACCTTTGACGATTGGTCCACACCGGGCCATCGCGGCGAGCAAATCCAATGGGGCGGACGCACCTGGTACCGTAAAACTTTTACCGTCCCAAAATCCTTCAAAGGCAAACAGGTTTATATCGAATTCGAGGGCGTGCGGCAGATTGCCGAAGTTTATCTCAACGGCCAGCTCCTCGGCGTCAGCAAAACTGGTTTTATTCCGTTCGGGTTCGACCTGACTCCGAACCTGCGCTTCGGCGCTGAGAATGTCCTCGCCGTGATGTGCGATAACCGCTTCATGAAGGACCCGCTGGCCAACGAAGCCGCCGCGGATCCCGCCAATCCTGCTCCCAAAGGCAAAAAAAAGAGCGCGGCTGATTCCGTCCCCGCCCCTGCCGCCAATCCAAATTTAGGCGAGCTTTCCGCCAAAGTGAACGCCACCATCCCTGAGGAGATTGACGAGATTCAGGCCAACCAGATTCCTTGGAACAATCCCCACTGGCATCCCGCTCACGGCGGCATCTACCGGAACGTCTATCTCCACGTTGTCGATCCGCTGCACATGACGCTACCTCTCTATAGCTTTCTTCAGACCGAAGGGCCTTACGTTTATGCCACGGACATTTCAGACAAGTCCGCCAAGGTAAACCTGGAAGTGCCCCTCCAGAATGATCGCAAATCCTCCGAAAATGTGGAGTTGAAAGCCGAAGTCATTGACCGCGATGGCAAGCCGGTGCTGACCCTGAATCAGAGCAGCCAAATCGCCGCCGGCGCGCGCGCCCAATTAAATTTGTCTGGTGACCTTGCCCAACCGCAACTCTGGGAACCTGGCTACCCCTATCTCTATCGTGTCGTCTGCTCTGTGTCGGTGAACGGCAAGTCGGTGGATACCCAGGAAATCCCGCTCGGCATCCGCTCGGTGCGCTGGGATGCTCAAACCGGTTTCTACATCAACGGCCAGCACGTCAAGCTGCATGGCTGGGGCCAAAAACCCACCGATGAATGGCCCGGCCTCGGCGCTGCGCAACCCGACTGGCTGCATTTCTTCACGCTCGATCTCATGAAGGAAGCCGGCGGTAATTTCGTTCGTTGGGGCCATTGCGCCGCCGGTCCCGCCCTCATCGCCGCCGGTGATCGCCTCGGCATCATCGCCGAACAACCGGGTCTGGACGGCGAGTCCGACACCCGTGGCGCCGCCTGGAAAATCCGTGCCGCCGGTTTCCGTGACATGATCATTTACTACCGCAATAATCCCTCACTCCTCATTTACGAAGGCGGCAATCAAAAAGTCACGCGCGAACATGCCAGGGAACTGCGCGGTTACATGGATAAATATGACCCGCATGGCGGCCGTGTTTACGCGCATCGCCGCGCTGACCAGACCACCTCCGAGTTCATGGATATTGGCATTGGCACCGAAGGTGGCCGCGAAATTGGCCGCCTGCCCGTTGTCGAAGGCGAATACGACCGCGAAGAATCTCCCCGCCGCGTTTGGGATGATTTCTCGCCCCCGAACTACGGCTACCCGGAAGCCAAGGGCCAGACCTATCAATTGACCTCCGAGCAATATGCCGTGAACGAAGTTGGCCAATTCGTCCGCAAACTCGGCGCGGCCAATCACAGTGGCGGTGCCAACTGGCTCTTCTCCGACTCCACCAGCGGCGGCCGCGTGGCCTGCGAAGTCGCCCGCGCCGGCGGCGAAGTCGATGGCGCCCGCCTGCCCAAGGAAGCCTATTATGTCTGCCAAACCATGTTCCGCACCGATCCCCAGGTCCACATCATCGGCCATTGGAATTATGCCGCCGGCACCAACAAGACCATTTACGTCGCTTCCAATGGTGAAAGCGTCGAATTATTCGTGAATGGCAAATCCTTGGGTCGCGGCACTGTCTCCGACCGTTACTTGTTCACGTTCCCCAACGTTGCCTGGCAACCCGGCGAGATCAAAGCCGTGGCTTACACCGGCGGCAAACCGGTTGCCACAAACACCAAGCATACCGTTGGTGCTCCCGTCACCCTGCATCTCACCCGCATCACCGGCCCCGGCGGTCTCCACGCGAATGGCTCCGATGTGGCTTTGATCGATGTCGAGGCGCTCGATGCCAATGGCGAGCGTTGCCCCACCTTCCAACAACGCGTGGACTTTCAAATCGACGGCCCCGCCATCTGGCGCGGCGGCTATAACAGCGGCAAGATTAAGTCCATCAACAATCTCTTCCTCGACTTGGAATGTGGCATCAATCGCGTTTCGGTTCGCTCCACTCTCAATCCCGGCGCCGTTACCGTCCGCGCCAAGTGCGCCGGGCTCAAACCCGCCGTCATCAAAATTAAATCCTCGCCGGTAAAACTGGAAAGTGGATTCTCGACCGAACTGCCCACCCTGCCCGTGGTGGCCTTGGCGCGACAACGCATCGTTGAAAACGCTGCGAACGAAGCCAATCCAACCGCGCCCAAAGGCCCACCCACCGCGGGCAAATTCACCAAGGCATTTTCCTATTCCGGCCCGACCGGCATCGTTCACGTCGAACAGAATGCCCAGGATGGCAAAAATATCTATGTGGACCGCGACTTTCCGTTCGCCAGTCTTCCCGCCGAATTCACTGGCGCCGACTGGGTCCAAGGCGCGAACAACGACAGCCTGTATAACGCGGTTGACTTGATGGAAGTTGCGGTGAACGCCAACACGATTATCTCAGTGGCGCATGATGACCGTCTCGCCCGCCCTGACTGGCTGACCCGCCAATTCAAACCCACCAATCTCAGTTTCGTAATCAATGGCAAGCCGATGAAAGTGTTCCAACATCGCGCCGACCACGAAGAAAGCCTGACGCTCGGCGCGAACACGGAAAACATCAGCATGAAGTCCTGCAATATGTATCTCGTAATCGTGAACGCCGCACCCGCCGCACACTAGAGCATTGACAGAAATGATGTAGCGCGGCGGAGCGAGGATTTTTGACTTTGGGCGAGGCTTTGGCGAGGGAGCATGCCCAAGGTGGCCTGTGACCGAGCCGAAACGAAGCCAAATGTCAAAAAG
>JAQGPA010000183.1 GCA_028293325.1 Pedosphaera sp.
GTCCTCGTCATGCTCAACGCGCGACTCTTCAAATACTGGCACGACCTGCCCGAGGCGCTCCGCACCGGCAAACCACAGAATGAAACCAAGCACGGCGGAAAAGGAATCTTCGAAGAACTCTACGCGAACCCGCAGAGCCTTGAGCAATTCCTGGGCGCCATGACCGGCATCTCCCGCATCAATTTCGAGGTGTTCGCCGAAAAGTTTGATTTCTCGAAATTCCGGACCCTTTGCGACGTCGGCGGCGCCACCGGCCTGCTCTCCATTGAAGCCGCCCGGCGTCATCCACACCTGCAATGCACCTCCTTTGACCTGCCGCCTGTCGAGCCCATTGCGAAGAAACACATCGCCGCCGCTGGATTGGAAAACCGCGTCCGCACAGCGTCCGGCGATTTCTTCAAAGACCCACTCCCCAAGGCCGACGTCATCACCATGGGCATGATTCTGCACGACTGGAATCTCGAGAAAAAAATGCACCTCATCCGCGCGGCCTACGACGCCCTCCCGCCCGGCGGCGCGCTCGTGGCCATCGAGGCGCTGATTGACGACGCCCGTCGCGAGAATGTCCAGGGCCTCCTCATGTCGCTGAACATGCTCATCGAATTCGGCGATGCGTTCGATTATTCCGGCGCGGACTTCCGTCAGTGGTGCGGCGAAGTCGGCTTCAAACGCTTTGAAGTCATCCACCTCGCCGGTCCGTCCAGCGCAGCCGTGGCCTACAAATAATCATTTCCAACCACCACGCAATCCCGTTTCCAAAATGAACCCGATCCAGGTTTCCCAAGACGGCGGCAAAAAAGTAAACATCCTCGGCATTCCCATGGTCATTCGCATCCATGGCAGTGACACCGGCGGCGTGGTGAGCGCAGTCGAGTCGCACGACGTCACCGGCGGCGGCCCGCCGCCACACATCCATCACCGGGAGGACGAGACCTTTCAGGTCCTCGAAGGCGAATACGAATGGACCGTCGGCGAAAAAACATTCATCGCGCAAAAGGGTGCCACGATTTTCGCCTCGCGCGGCTTACCGCACACTTACCGTTACCTCGGCCAGACACCGGGCCGGCTCATGTGCGTCATCACGCCATCGGGTTTTGAAGGGTTCTTTGAGGAAATCGGTGCGCTGAGTCCGCAGCAACAGCAGGATATTCCGCGCGTGATTGAAATCGGAAAAAAATACGGTCTGGAATTCCCACCGCCACCCGGCGCGTGAAGCTAAGGCCTCACCACCAGTTTTCTTCACGGAGCAGTTGGTTCGGATCGCGCAGCCTTCGCTGATCACGTCGCCGGAACTTCCATAAGTTCTCGGGCGGTTTTCACCACTTCCTACCACCACAGTCACGAGCATTCGATTCCCCTGTCCCGCCATAGCGCAAGGCAAGACGGTGGATTTACCCGCTCGGAATAATCCAAGATTCAATCGAGCTTCTGCGACTGCTGAACAACCGATAGAGCGAGTGTCGCATGACAGCCAACCTCCCAATACCTGCCAACACCTGCGTTAATTCGCATCCATCTGCGGTAAAAAACCTGCTGTTCCATTTCGAATTGAATACCCACGTGAACAAAAAAAGAGCGAGCTGAAAAAATAGTCAGCTTCTCCCTCTAAATGGGGATGGCAGACCTTTAAAAATCCGTATAATTAAATTTTATCAGCACTGATTGAACTAATCCGGAACAGAACAAGAATGTTTTGTGCCAGTCATGGTTGCCTGCGTCGATTCAGCATTAACTTCAACCACAACTAGTCTATGCCATGAAAAATAACAAATTAAGCTCCCTCGTCATTGTTTTATTTTTTCTAACGCTCGGCTTGCCGTCTGTGAAAGCCTTTTCTCCGGACACTTGGACGCCCGGCCCGGGGTGGACGTTGAAATGGTCTGATGAATTTGTTGGACCCGCTATCGACACTAATAAATGGGTCTGGGATCTCGGCGGCGGTGGTTGGGGCAACAACGAACTGGAGCACTACACTCAGACAAACTCCTACATTGCCAATGGCGAACTGGTCATCGCGGCTACCAAAGACAGCACCACCTATCACTCAGCCAGAATAAAGACCAAGGGTCTTTATTCACAGCAATTCGGCAAGATAGCCGCCCGCATTCGCCTGCCGTACGGCAAGGGCATGTGGCCGGGTTGGTGGATGTTGGGCACTAATATCGACCAGGTAAGCTGGCCTCAATGTGGCGAGATTGACATCATGGAAATGGTGGGCGGCGGGCTGGGTTTCGATGACACCATCTACAGCACCTTGCACTGGTACGATAACGGGCACCAGTCGCAGGGCAGCGGAGCTTATGCGCCACTGGCCGCCGGGCAGTTTTTTTACCAGGACTATCATGTCTTTGAAACTGAATGGAACAGCCAAAAGATCATTTTTAGAATGGACAGCGTGCAATATGCGAGCATCCCCATCGATTCCGTAAACTATCCCAACCGTGCGGCATTTCAGAAGCCATTCTATTTTCTCTTGAATCTTGCCGTCGGCGGCACCTGGCCGGGTAACCCGGATGCTTCCACGGTATTTCCCCAATATATGTATGTCTCCTGGGTGCGAATGTATCAGCCCACTCCCGGGCTGCCGGCAACCCCAACGGGCTTGACGGCAAACGCGGTTTCCTCCAGCCAGATTAACCTGGCCTGGACCGCCAGTTCCGGTGCGACCAGCTATAACGTGAAACGAGCAACCGTTAGCGGCGGCCCCTACTCCACCGTCGCCCCTGGCGTCACCTCGACCAGTTATAGCGACACCGGTCTGACCGCAAGCCAGACCTATTTCTACGTCGTCTCGGCAGTGAACGCGAATGGTGAAACTCCAAACTCCTCAGAAGCAAACGCCACGACCACGGGGGGAACCGCAGTGTTGTTGTCGCAGGCCAAGCCGGTCACCGCCAGCAGTTCGCAATCCGGCAATGGTGCGGCCAATGGCAATGATGGCAGTCTCGCCACCCGGTGGAGCGCGAACGTCAGCACTTTTCCGGATTGGTGGCGGGTGGATTTGGGGGCCAGCCACACGCTGACTAAGGCGACGATCAACTGGTATAGCAGCAATTCACGCGCCTATAAATATAAAATCGAAGTCAGCAGCAATGATGTGAATTACACCACGGTTGTGGATCGGACGGGCAACACCACCAATGGGGACACCACGGACACCTTTTCCGCCACAGGCCGATATGTTAGAGTCACAGTGACGGGCTCCAGTGCTGGCTGGGCCTCGTTCTACGAATGTGGCATCTACGGTAACTGACAAACGTTGTTCGCTAACCACAGCCTGCGGGAAAAACCTGAGGCACGAGTGAAAAATCTCGTGCCTCAGCCATTCCCTTCAATAAATGGTATCGAGCGGCAAATGCCTGCTGTGCCTGTTGACATTACTGGCTGGTTACCTCATGCCGGAACTGACGCCCCCGCCGCAAATCTGATTCTCTTAAACCCCGCTCCCGGTAAAACTCATTTGCCCCGAGTCCGACGTCAGCGGTGTAAATTGTCCCGCCACCGGATTGTAGGCGGAAAGTTCCGCGTTCGCGATATTAAAGAACCATGCATGCAGGCGAATTGTCCCTTCCGCCAGCCGTCGCGCCACCGCGGGATAAGTATGTAGATTTTCAATGCTGAACAAAACGTTCTCCTGGCCCGCCGCCTCACATCCACCACCGAGAGGACGAGACCTTTCAGGTCCTCGAAGGTGACTACGAATGGACCGTCGGCGAAAAAACATTCATCGCGCAAAAAGGTGCCACGATTTTCGCCCCGCGCGGCATCCCGCACACCTATCGTTACCTCGGCCAGACACCGGGCCGTCTCATGTGCATCATCACACCAGCAGGTTTCGAAGGGTTCTTTGAGGACATCGGCGCGCTGAG
>JAQGPA010000033.1 GCA_028293325.1 Pedosphaera sp.
AGGCGCACCGATTGGCGGGCAGTTGTTCCGGTCACGCTTTTAATTTCCGCTCCAAAATTTCCCCCACCAGATTGGGATTCGCCTTGCCCTTGCTCAACTTCATCACCTGGCCTTTCAAGGAGTTCAAGGCCGCAATCTTTCCGCTTTTATAATCCTCCACGCTCTTCGGATTGGCGGCGATGGCCTCATCGCAGAATTTCTCGATGGCCCCGGTATCACTCACCTGGGCCAGTCCCTTTTGCTCAACGATTCTGGCGGGAGCCTCACCCGTTGCAAACATTTCGGCAAACACGTCCTGCGCTATCTTGCCGTTGATCTTGCCGCCGTCCACCAGCGCGATTAATTCGGGAATGTCCGTCGGTTTCACCTTTACGTCTGCCAGCGGAATCTGGGCTTCAGTAATCTTGGCCCGCAGATTGTTAATCACCCAATTGGCCACCGCCTTTTGGTTCTTCGATCCCTTTACCGCTGCTTCAAAATAATTTCCCAGTGGCACATCATTCACAAACGTTTCCGCATCCGGTTCGGGCAACTGATAATCCGTCATGAAACGTTGCTTGCGCGCAAGCGGCAGTTCCACCACGCTCTTGCTGACCGTTTCCAGCCACGCTTCGGTCGGCTCGAATGGCATCAGGTCAGGCTCCGGAAAATAACGGTAATCATGCGCCTGTTCCTTGCTGCGCATGGTCTCAGTGATGTTGGCGACGTCATCCCAGCGCCGGGTTTCCTGGGAAAGCTTGCCGCCTTTCGTGACCACTTCAATCTGGCGCGGGATTTCATACTCCAGTGCTTTCCGGACGCCGCTGAAGCTGTTCATGTTCTTGATTTCAATCTTCGCGCCCAACTCCTTTTGCCCCTTCGGCCGCACGCTCACGTTCACGTCGCAACGCACCATTCCCTTTTCCATGTCGCAATCACTGATGCCGCCGTAAACCAGGATGTCCACCAGCGCGTTCAGATATTCATAGGCCATGTCGGGGCTGGTGATGTCCGGCTCGGAAACAATCTCCAACAACGGCACGCCGGCGCGGTTGAAATCCACGCCGCTGTTCCGGTCGAAATGAAAATTCTTGCCCACATCTTCTTCCAAATGCGCCCGGGTGATGCGCACCCGCGAAATGCTGCCATTAAATTCAAAGTCCACATAGCCGTTGGCCGTGGAAGGCTTGTCGTATTGCGTGATTTGATAATTCTTTGATGCGTCGGGATAAAAATAATTCTTGCGATCAAACTTGGCAAAACGCGGGATGCTGCAATTGAGCAGGTAACCGGTGAGCGTCGTCAGCCGCAGTCCTTCTTCATTCGCCACCGGCAACACGCCCGGCATGCCCAGGCAGACCGGGCAGACATTCGTGTTCGGCGGCGCGCCAAATTCATTCGCGCACCCGCACCACATCTTCGATTTTGTTTTGAGCTGAACGTGCGTTTCCAGCCCGATGACAACTTCGTATTCCATGATAAAATCTAGGTTTTAATCGCGGGCTTTTCCTGGTGCCATGGTGTGCTCTGCTCGTAGGCATGGGCAACCTTTAGCAAAGTTTCCTCGCCAAACGGCTTGCCGAGCAGTTGCAGGCCAATGGGCAATTTCGGGTCCGCCGTGAACCCGCACGGCAGGCTCAGTCCGCAGATCCCCGCCAGATTGCAGGAAATTGTGAAAATGTCGGACAGATACATTTGCAGCGGGTCATCCGATTTCTCGCCAATCTTGAATGCCGGCGTGGGCGTGGTGGGCGTGACAATCACATCCACCTTTTCAAATGCCTTCAAAAAGTCCTGGCGAATCAAGGTGCGCACCTTTTGAGCACGCAAATAATAGGCATCATAATAACCGCTGCTCAAAACATAGGTGCCTAAAATGATTCGTCGCTTTACCTCCGGACCGAAACCCGCGCCGCGCGTATTGCCGTAAAGCGAAATCGGGTCATCCCCATCCACGCGTGCTCCATAACGAATTCCATCAAAGCGCGCCAGATTCGCGCTCGCCTCGGCTGTGGCGATAATATAATAAGTCGCCACCGCGTAGTCCGTATGCGGCAGCGAGATTTCCACCACCTCGGCGCCCAGCTTCTGCAGTTGTTTCACGGCTTCCTGCACGGCTTGGTTTACCTCGGGGGCTAGTCCGCCGACCATGTATTCCTTGGGCAATCCAATCTTCAACCCTTTGATGCCTCCCGTAAGTCCCGCCGCGTAATGTGGCACGGGTTGCGGCACGCTCGTGGAATCCCGGTGATCTACCCCGCTCATAACTTCGAGCAAAGTCGCCGTGTCGCGAACGTCTTTTGTAAACGGACCAATTTGATCCAGCGACGACGCAAACGCCACCAATCCATATCGTGAAACACGCCCATACGTTGGCTTCAGGCCCACACAGCCGCACAACGCCGCCGGTTGGCGAATCGACCCTCCCGTATCCGTCCCCAAAGTGGCAATGCACTCGTCCGCCGCCACGGCCGCAGCCGAGCCACCCGAGGACCCACCGGGAATGCGTGCGGTGTCCCATGGATTGCGGGTGACACCAAACGCGGAATTCTCCGTGGAACTTCCCATCGCAAACTCGTCCATGTTCAAACGCCCAAAAACCACCGCTCCGGCCGCCCTTAATTTCTGAATCACCGTGGCGTCGTAGGGCGAAATAAATTTGCCGAGAATTTTCGATGCGCAATTCAGTGGCTGACCCTTGACTGCCAGCACGTCCTTGATCCCAATCGGCACACCCAATAGCGGATGCTCTGTCAGGGAAGCTCCTCCGGCAATGGCCTTGTCGATCGCATCCGCCTGTGCCAAAGCATCGGCGGCATCATGGCTCAGGAAAGCATGGATTTGGCCGTCCACGCGCTGGATTTGATCCAGACACGCCTGCGTTGCCTCGCGGGCGGAAGCCTCGCGTTTGACCAGCTTGGCCGTCAGCTCTGAAATGGTAAGTTGGTTAAGCATGAGAAATGGTAACGATGCCCTTGTGAATGGTGCCCTTACTCGACAATCTTCGGCACCAGGAACAGGCCGTTGGCCTTGGCCGGCGCATTACGCAACGCTTCTTCATTGGATAGGGATGGCCGGACTTCATCCGGTCGCATCACATTGATCAACGGTACTGCGTGGGCTGTCGGCTCCACCTGGCTGACATCAAGTTCCCGCAGCTTTTCAATGTAACCCAGGATATTGCCCAGTTGCGCGCCGATCTTTTGTTCCTCCGCCGGCGAAAGTGTGATGCGGGCGAGGTGGGCAACGTATTTAACATCAATGTCAGTAGCAGCCATAAACAGAGACTAAAGTTCAAGGTCTAAAGTTCAAGGTTCAATGTGGTGGGGTGGGGGAATGTCCTGCCCGCGAAACCGGTCAATGCCGGCGGAGGAAAAGCCGAAAAGTCCGCCCCTTATTCCTCGTCAAATTTGCGGTTAAGCAGCGTCTCTATTTCCGTCAACGCCTGCGAGGCATCATTGCCTTCAGCGTGAATCGTCAGCTTGCTACCCGGTCCCGCCGCCAACATCATCAGGCCCATGATGCTCTTGCCGTTCACTTTCTCTCCGTCTTTCTCCACGAAGATATTGCAACTGAACCGATTGGCCACCTTGACAAACATGGCAGCAGGACGCGCATGAATGCCCAGCTTGTTTGAAACCAGGAATTCTTTTGTCATTAGCCAACTGCCATCCGCCAATTTTTTTGCACTCATGAACCCTTGCTTAATACTTACTTGATGTCATGGCTTTATGCCAACCAATTCTACAGTTTGCTCCCCCCGGTCATCTTCGATATCAATCGGTCATTCAATTCCTTCGCCGGATTGTAGCCCGACGCCTTCAGTTTGGTCTGGAACGCCGCCACCTCAATCAACCGCGCCAAATCCCGCCCCGGCCTCACTGGAATCGTTATATGCGGAATGTCTGTGTCCAAAATCTTTACATATTCCTCGTCCATACCCACCCGATCCACGTCCGGCACCTCATTCCACGCTTTGAGCGATACCACCAAATCCACCTGTTTCTCCCGGCGAATGCTGCGCACCCCGAACATCGCCGCAACATTGATGATTCCAATGCCCCGCACTTCCATATGGTTGCGCGTCAATTCCGCGCTGGTCCCGATGACATCCCGTCCGTCCACCAAAGTCACCTTGGTAATATCATCCGCCACCAGGCTGTAACCCCGCTCGATCAACGCCAGCACGCTCTCGCTTTTGCCGATGCCGCTTTCGCCCTTGATGATCACTCCCACACCTAGGATATCGATCATGCTCCCCATCTCCGTGCCATGCGGCGCGAACATCATCTCCAGCGCCAACGTCGCCAGATTGATGAACTTCATCGTAATCAACGGACATTGGAAAATCGGCACATCCGCCTGCTCCGCTGCTTTGAGAAAAAGCCGGTCCGGATGCAAATTGCGGCTGAACACCAGGCACGGAATCTTATACGAAAACAGCGTAGAGTAACGCTTCTCCCGCTCTTCATGCGAAAGGGATTTCAGGTAAAAAGCCTCCGCGTTGCCGATGGCTTGCACCCGCTTGTTGGCAAAATAACGGGTGAACCCTGTCAGCACCAGCCCCGGCCGGTTCACGGTTGGCTCACGGATGATCCGCTTCAATCCGTTGGCGCCCGCCACCAGTTTTAATTCCAGTGGTCCCGCCTGCGCGGTATAAAACCGCTCAACTGTTACAACGTCGCGTTGCATATTGTTTGGAGACTGGCACCCGGCTTACGACCTTGGCACTGGGCAGGATCCTGACAAACTCACCGCCCCTTCGCCTGATCATTACCTTAGTCCCAATCTTAATCTTAATCCTGTCCTCATCACCAGATTGTTTTTTGGCCTCACATGTTGAATTCCGGCCCCAGATAAAGTTCCCGTGCTTTCGGATCATTCGCCAGTTGCTCCGCGCCGCCTTCGTAAACCACCTCTCCCTTATAAATCAGATAGGCGCGATCCACCAGCTTCAACGTCTCCCGGACGTTATGATCCGTGATTAATATCCCCAAACCGCGTTCCTTCAGCCGCCGCACAATCCTTTGAACCTCATACACTGCAATGGGATCGATTCCGCTGAACGGCTCGTCCAGCAACAGCAGCTTCGGGCTGGTCACCAGCGCGCGGGTGATCTCCAATCGACGTTTCTCTCCGCCACTCAGCGTGTAGGCCTTGCTCTTGGCCAGCCGCGCCATGTCCAGTTCATCGAGCAGATACTTCAACCGTACCTGGCGCTCGGCCGCGCTCATCTTACAGGTCTCTAAAATGGCCAGGATGTTCTGTTCCACCGTCAATTTGCGGAAAACCGATGGCTCCTGCGTCAAATAACCAATGCCCAACCGCGCGCGCAAATGCATCGGCAGCTTCGTAATCTCGCGACCCTGAAAATTGACGCTCCCCTCATCCGGCTTCACCAGGCCCACCACCATGTTAAAGGTGGTCGTCTTCCCCGCGCCGTTGGGCCCGAGCAATCCCACAATTTCTCCCGCCGCAACATGAATGGCCACCCCGTTGACTACACGCCGCTGTTTGTATTCCTTGACCAGCTTTTCAGTCGTCAACATTTGATCCGGCACCCTCACCGCGGTGGCGGTGGCGGGATTTTCTTTTGCGTGTTGCGTGCTTGATTGCGTTTCGTTCATGGCGCTTTGACCTTCGGCTTGCCGAAGAGGTTGGTCTTGCTCATGTTACCGGCATGGAGTTCGGTTGTGATTTTGACGTTTTTGCGCCCATAATATTTTCCTTTGCCGTGATCCAGGACGATTGTCTCCGCCGTCATCGTAAAATTAGTCCCTTCCAACATAGGGTGCCCGCTCAATTCCGCAATGTCATTTGTTCCGGTGTAAACCGCTTTTTCCCCATGCGCCGTCTTTTCAGCGCTGGTAATCACCACCTGCCGGTCCGCGACGACCGTCTCAACCTGGTTGGTATAAGTAAGAAACTTCGCCGTCATCGTTTCGGAATTGAGCGTCAGGCGAACGGGCAGGGGACGATTGGTCCGTGTTTCGGTTTGGCTCGTCATCACGTTCCGCTCGGCCACAATTTCCTCCACCAAGCCATTGGTTCGCATCCGGACATTCAATTGCTCGCATTTCAATTCCTTCTCCACCGTCCGGCCTCGGACATCCATGATCGGCAGTTGCCGGGCATACACTTCCGTTTTGGCTTCGATGGTCTGTAATTGATTGCTGCTGAAACCCACCTTCAAGGTGGCGCATTCCAATGTGCCCCGGATGACTTCTCCCTCCGCAAACCCGGCCTGAACCTGGTCACGGAAAGTCAACCTGTCACCCTGGTAATCATAAGCATTCGCCGCGACTTCAATAAATTGGTTGGTCGTTGCGCTCGTGCCTCCGGCAGTCGTGTCGCCCAAAGGACTCGACCGCCCCAATGCCGCCACGGGAAACTTCATATACGCATTGGTGCGCGCCGAAAAAATTTTGTTGTTCCGGTCAAAGATCAGCGCGTCCCCCTTGGCGATACGTTGGTCCGCCTGCCACAACGCATTTTCCGTCAGTTCCAGAATCCCGCTGCTCTCCGCATAATAAGCCCGCCCGCCCGTCGCCCGGCTGTTTTTCAGCCGATCCACTATCACCACCCGCTTCTCCGCAGTCACGCTCTGCACCGGACCGTTCGTCGGTGGCAACTGCAGCATGATGTCATCGGCGTAAATCTCCACGAAATTGGTTCCCGTAGTCGCCGCTGCATTCGTTTCCCCGTTCGACTGCGAAAATAACGTCAGGCCGGATTGGCTGACCGATTCCCTCGGCAATTTCCAATAGGCGTCCCCCTCTGCGCGCAAGGTATTATGCGCCCGGTCAAAAACGAATACCTTGCCCGTTCCTTCCCGCAAGCCTTCCTGCCAGTGCGGATTGCCGGTCAGTTCCATCACCTGTTTTCCTTCAGTCCCGCTGTAAACGGCTCGCTCGCCCGTCGCCTGGCCTCCCGTCGCTTTGTCCGTGATCACCACATTCCGGTCCGCCACGATATTATTTACCGTCCGGTTGGTGGAACCCTGGATGGTCATCACGTCGCAAGCCAGATTCATCTTGTTGTCTTCCGCGCGCACATTCTGGTTGTACGTAATCAAGTTCGCTTCCCGGTCAAAGGTAAAATGGTCGGCATCGATTTGCAGTGGTTGGCTCGTTCCCGACGCCGCATTTGTCTTTGCCCCGGAAGATTGGGCCAGCAATTCCCTGAGCACCGTCGTATGCACTTTGTTGGAAATGGCCAGGGTCGAATTGGTGCCGGTTTGACCCCACAAGAAACCTTCCCCTGCGATTTGCAGTTTCCCGTCGCCGGAATGAATCTGGATCGGTCCCGGCGAACCGGCCGTGCGGTTGTTCCGGTTGAGCACGCATTGCGGCGCCGTCATTATCATTTCCGCCTCGCCGCTTTCGCGAAAGGTTTCGATCTTAAATCCCTTGATCAAAATGGTTCCATCGCTCTGCGGCAGCGCCTCCTCGCCCGTGGACAGTGTTTTTACCTGGGTTTGGTGCGGCGCATCGTAAAATTCCGGTGCGCGAAATCCCGTTGCGCGCACCTGCGCGTATCCTGTCGTGCCCAATAGCGCGCACGCCGCGCCCACCGCCAGCAGTCGCAACGCGCGCACAAGGGTCTGGGTGGGTTTGTGCTGCATGCTTAAGCCGAGTGTTCCGCCACCAATCGCTCCCAGTGGTTTTGCGCCTTTAAAATCAGTTCCACCACCTCGCGCACCGCCCCCTGTCCGCCTTTGGCTTGGGTGATATAATGGGCTGCTGCCTTCGCCTCCGTAATCGCATCAGCCACGGTCGCCGCCACTCCCGCCCGTTTCAACACTCCCAAGTCCACCACGTCATCCCCCATGTAACAAACCTCATCCCACTTGAACCCCGTCTCCGCCAGGATGGCTTCCACCTTCTCCACCTTGTTGCCTTTGTCCTGCACCAGAAAATCTATCTTCAATTCCTCCGCGCGCAGTTTGGTCGCCGTGGAGGGACGATTGGAAACCCACCCCACCTTTATCCCTTCCTTGCGCAACATCACCAGTCCCAGCCCATCGCGGATATGAAACCGCTTTATCTCATGGTCCAAGCCGATAAAAATCGAGGAGTCAGTCAAAATTCCATCCACATCGCACAGCAAAATCTTTACCTTTGCGAACCGGCTGTTCAGAGCGGCTGTAACTTCAGTTTGCATCAGCCTAACCTCGCGTTTTCTGCCCGCACTGCGGCATGGACCCGCACCAGGCTGCCCAACAATCTTGGCATCTCGGCCAGTGGTATCATGTTCGGACCATCGCTCAACGCCCGCTCCGGTTGCGGATGCGTCTCGATAAATACCCCGGTCGCCCCCGCCACCACCGCGCACCGCGCCAGCACCGGCGCAAATTCCCGTTGCCCGCTCGATTTATCGCCCCCGCCGCCGGGCAATTGCACCGAATGCGTCGCGTCAAAAATCACCGGATACCCAAACCGCCGCATAATCGGAATCGAACGCATGTCCGCCACCAGGTTATTGTAGCCGAACGTCGTGCCTCGTTCCGTCAGCATGATTTTCTTGCCCCCCGCGCTCTCCGCCTTCTTCACCACCTGGCTCATTTCCTGGGGCGACAAAAATTGCCCCTTCTTCACGTTCACGATCTTCCCTGTCCGCGCCGCCGCCACAATCAGGTCGGTCTGACGGCAAAGAAACGCCGGTATCTGCAAAATGTCCGCCACTTGCGCCGCTGCCGCCACCTGCGCTTCCGTATGCACGTCCGTCAGGATCGGCACGCCGATTTCCTCGCGCACCCGCGCCAGGATTTTCATCCCGGCCTCCAACCCCAGCCCTCGGAACGACTGGTTGGACGTCCGGTTGGCCTTGTCATAACTGGCTTTGAAAACGTAGGTTACGCCCAGCTTCTGGCAGGCCTTTTTCAATGACCCGGCCACCTGCAGGCACAGCTTCTCACTCTCAATCGCGCACGGTCCGCCAATCAAACTCAGGCGGCTGGACGCATTCAGAGACTTCCAGATTGCGGAATCGTTTAACACACAATGGTTTTAACAGCGCCCCCTAGGAATGTAAATGGCGCGAACACGCCCTTCCCATGATGGCTGTCCGCCAGGACACCCGTGCGGACGCACCTTCCTCCCGATTATAGCACCGACTGGCAGTCGGCTGTATCGCGGGCTGGCAGCCCGCATGGTCCAGAAATGAAACGGCGGCCACACCCGCTCGCCAGCACCGCATGGTGACCCGTCCGGAAGGACCCCGGCGGATTTGCAATATGTGAACGACACGCACATAAGCCGGTTTCGCACCATAAAAATACCCCGCCGCAATCCACTCCCTTGATGACCCGTGCGGAAGCACTCGGACGGGAGAGGGACGGGGTGAGGGTCCGGGAATCCCCAATTTCGCACTCCGCACTCCGCATTCCGAACCTTGTATTTGTCCCCATAGTGACCCGTCCGGAAGGACGTCCGTTAGGACCATAAAAAATTCATTCTTAAATTACCTTGACCCGCCTTGTCCATCCTTAAGGCTGCCTTGACTATCCTTAAATTCACCCCCCTGACCAGCCGGGTTGTGATCGGTGCTGCTGTCCCCCGGGTGCCCCGTCCGGAGGGCCTCTTGTGCCCGTGTCCATATATAAGCATCGTCTATTAGCTCCCGACGCAGCGCCCACTCCTCATAACCCCTGTGCCGCCAGGCCGAGAGGTTTTGCTTGAGGATCGGCCGCCCGCCGAACTGTCGTGCCAGTACCTCCTGCACCGCCGGCAAGGTATTAAGCCAGGCCACCAGCTCCTTCCGCGAACTGCCGTCCCGCAACCGCCGATTCAACGCCTCCCGCACCGCCAACGGCAACCGCGCAATCTTTCCGATATGTCCCATAACAGCTCTCCTTATTTGGTTTGTTTTTGTTGGTTTCTTAGTTTGTTGTGTTTCCGTATCGTCCTCGTCGTCGATCCCATATTGGCTGTCCGCCAGGACAAAAATTAATCCTTAATTTGCCTTAATTTACCTTGACCACCCTTAAGGCCGCCAGGCATCCACCGTGCTTCACCGACCGCGCTCGCTAGTCCGCCATCCTTTCCGTCCTTGTGGTCCTTTTCGTCCCTCTCCGTCCGTGCCTGTCCCCAATCCACTCCCAATCCTGTAAATCCTGTCAAAATTCCCCTTTCGGAAAATTCCGCACTCCCTTGGCGCGCCATAGCTGGGCGACGGCGGCGCATTCCGCACTCCAAATTTGCATTCTCCGCGCCTCCCATTGCCAGTGCGGAAGCACTCGGACGGGAGAGGGACGGGGCGAGGGTGGCTGTTCTCCTTTTCCGAAAACTCGGAATTCCGAACTCTAAACGCTGAACTTCTATTCTTCTTACTTTCATCGTGGCGATTTAATCACATTCCCTAAACCGCTGGATGTCGCTCGTGTCGCTCGTGTCGCTCAGCTTTTTCCCAAGAAAACCCCAACCCTCCCCTTTGTTTGCAGCCTCTTTACGCATCTCAACCTCCCGATTTCCAAATTCCCCATCTTTTTCCAACCAAAAATCGCAATCACAAATCAAAAATTCACATCCCTGACCCCTCCTTCCGGGTAGGGTTTTGCCCGACAACGAAACCGCTCCACCCGTTGGATTTTTCCCCCGCCTAAAGTAAATTCTAGTGTGGTTTAATCACGATGTATTTATGGACAACACTAATAACGATTTCACTGTCTTGCTCGTCGAGGATGACCTGAACGACATCTTTCTGGTGAAACGGGCCTTTAAAAAGGCCCACATTCCCAACCCCCTCCAGGTCGTCACGGATGGCGTCGACGCCATTCATTATCTTCAAGGCGATGACAAATACGCCGACCGCCAGCTCCATCCCTTGCCCCATCTCATCGTCATGGACATCAAAATGCCGCGCAAAACCGGCTTCGAAGTCCTCGATTGGATCAAGCACGACGGCCTCCTCAAGCGTATCCCGGTCATCATCGTTTCCTCCTCCGACCAACCGGAGGACATCAACCGCGCCTACGAACTTGGTGCCAACGCGTACATGATCAAGCCCGTGGACTTCCGTTCCGTGGAAAACCTCTTTCAATCCATCACCCACTACTGGGGCTTGGAATGCGCCAAACCCGAACTGGAACCCGAACCCGAACACCATCACTGAACCCGGGCGGACGCGTTGCCGGAAGTGGCCTGATTACCGCTTTTCCTGAACCTGCCCAAACGCCTTCACAAATCGCTTCATTCCAATTTCCCATCGGGACATCCCATATTGCTTCGCCTCCGCCAGCGCCTTCGTCATGGGCCATTGCTCCTGCTGGATGCGATAACACGCAATGACCGTGCCCGTCCGGTCACAACCATGTTCGCAATGGATGTACACCGGGGCCGGCCCGGATTTAATGATCGCCAGCACCGTCGCGATTTGTTCCTTCGTGGGCCGGCTTAGGCCGCGCAGCGGCACATTGGTATAAGTAATGCCCGCCGTTTGCGCCTTCGCTGCTTCCGCCGGCCATATCTCCTTCGGCATCTGCAGATCCACAATCGTTTTTACACCCAGCCGCTTGAGCACCTCCAGGCCCGCCTCATCCGGTTGCGCGCCGCGATAAAGCAGCTCATTCACCCTATGAAAATTGGTGATCCCCTCCGCCGTTTGCAGCCCCCGTTGCCCAAAAGCACTCCCCGCCATCAACAACCCCAAACCAAGTATGAGCAATAAACTTAGGCTAACCCTGTCAGACTTTATCGCGCTCCTCATCCTTCGTGTGCTTCGTGAACTTCGTGGTGAAATTCTTGGCCTCTAAATCACCGTCCCATGTGGAATAATCCCGTTCTTCGGAATCACCACAATCCCATCGCGAATAAAATAAAGCGGGTGATCCACATTATCCGGCTTGCCTTCCGGCGAAATCACCACATTATCGCCAATCCGCGCATTCTTATCGATAATTGCATTCTCGATCCGCGTATTCTGGCCAATCCCCACGCGGGGCCGCCCAATTTGATTGCTTTCTACGATGGACGTCTGCGCCTCGTAATAATCGCAACCCATCAGCACCACCCGCTTCAACTCGCTCCCCGAGCCCACCAGGCTGCGAATGCCAACGATGCTCTGTGAAATCTTCGCGTGATTGATGATACATCCGTCCGAGACAATCGCATGGTCGATTTGCGCCCCGTTAATTTTGGACCCCGGCAAAAAGCGCGGCCGTGAGAACACCGGCGCGGCCATGTCAAAAAAGTTGAAGCGCGGCAATTCACTCGTCACATCCAGGTTCGCCTCGAAAAACGAACGAATCGTTCCGATGTCCTCCCAGTATCCCTGATACACATACGAAAAGACCCGGTGCGTCTCAATCGCGCTCGGAATGATATGCTTGCCGAAGTCCGTCAGCGTATTGTCCAAAAGTTTGACCAGCACATCCCGCTTGAAAACATAAATACCCATCGAAGCCA
Source organism: Pedosphaera sp. (assembly GCA_028293325.1). Lineage (GTDB taxonomy): Bacteria > Verrucomicrobiota > Verrucomicrobiia > Limisphaerales > Pedosphaeraceae > JAQGOT01. Next base: position 12,384 of record JAQGPA010000033.1, read on the forward strand.
GAAACAAATCACGGTCCTCCGTGATCCCAAAACTGGAATACGACTTCTTGTCCAACAGCAGCGTATCCTGCAAAGCTTTCTCCTTCGGCTTTTCCTCGAACCGGGTAATGCGCTTGTCAGCATTCATCTGCAATATCCCCAACGAGCTCGCTTCCGATCGTCCCACCGGTATGGTCGCAACGGTCAGGTCCGCATCCGTCTCCGCGTGCTGCTCGATAATGGACCGGAAATCCATCCGGTAGAGTTGGTCCCCACTCAGAATCAGCAAATACTCAAACGAATGATTCAGGATATGCACCAGGTTCTTGCGCACCGCATCCGCCGTGCCCTGATACCACGAGGCATCCGACAACGTCTGCTCCGCCGCCAGGATTTCCACCAGCCCGCCGGAAAAATGATCGAACTTATACGATTGCGAGATATGGCGATGCAGCGACGCGGAGTTGAACTGCGTCAGCAGGTAAATCCGCCGCAGCCCGGAATTGATGCAGTTGGAGATCGGAATATCCACCAGCCGGTACTTGCCCGCCAGCGGCACCGCCGGCTTGGCCCGTTCCTTGGTCAAAGGAAATAAACGCTTGCCCTGTCCCCCTCCCATGATGATGGAAAGGACATTGCTGGTATTCAATGATTGTCGAGCGGAGTGTGGCATATGGAAATCTATTCTTGCGACCTGTTATACAGTCTTTATAACCTGTGTTACAGTCAAAGAGCAAGTGACTTTGAGTCTGACGCCTCACGGCGGCTAATCTTAATATACCATATGTGCGGAATTGTTGGATACGTCGGGAAACAATCGGCTGCGCCCATCATTCTGGAGGGCTTGCGCCGGCTGGAATATCGTGGCTATGACAGCGCCGGCATTTCGGTCCTCAACGGCGATGGACTCCAACTGCGTAAAAAAAAGGGCAAGATCGAGGAAGGCCTCGCCAAATTGCTCAAGACCCAGCCCCTGACCGGTTGTATAGGCATCGGCCACACCCGCTGGGCCACCCACGGCCAGCCCTCGGACGAAAATTCCCATCCCCATCTCGATCACACCGGCAAAATCTCCGTCGTCCACAACGGCGTCATTGAAAACTACGACCGCCTCAAGCAACGTCTCCTCAAGTCCGGCCACAAATTTCTTTCCGCCACCGATACCGAGGTCCTCGCCCATCTCATCGGCGAATATTACCAAAAACTCAGCGCCGACGGCGCCAACGGACTCCACCCGCTTACCCAGGCCGTCAGCCAGGCGCTCCGTGAAGTCATCGGCACCTATGGCATCGCCGTTATTTGCTCCGATCACCCGGGCGTCATCATCGGCGCCCGGCGCGGCTCCCCATTAATCGTCGGCATTGGCGAAGGTGAACATTTCCTCGCCAGCGATGCCAATGCCATCGCCCCCCACACCCGACAGGTCGTCTATCTCAACGATTACGACGTCGTCACGCTCTGGGCCGACCGTTTCACCGTCACCAGCCTCGGCTCCGATACCGCCCAGGTCCAGATCAGCCAGTTGGAATTCAGCGCCGAAGCGGCAGAGCGAGGGACCTTCGCCCATTTCATGCTCAAGGAAATCTTTGAGCAACCCCGCACCGTCGAAAACGCCCTCCGCGGACGCATCGACCTCGACGACGGCACCGTCAAGTTCGGCGGCCTCAACCTCTCCACCGCGGAACTCCGCGCCGTCGATCAAATCGTCATCACCGCCTGCGGCACCAGTTGGCACGCCGCCCTCGTCGGCGAATATCTCTTCGAGGAATTCGCCCACATCCCCGTGGAAGTCGAATACGCCAGCGAATTTCGCTATCGCAACGCCCCCATCGAAAAAAACACCCTCGTCCTCGCCATCACCCAATCCGGCGAAACCGCCGACACCCTCGCCAGCCTCCGCGAAACCCGCCGCCGCGGCCACAAAGTCCTCGCCCTCTGCAACGTCGTCGGCAGCACCATCGCCCGCGAAGCCGATGGCGGCATCTACCTCCACGCCGGCCCGGAAATCGGCGTCGCCTCCACCAAGGCCTTCACCTCCCAGGTCACCGTCCTGACCCTGTTCGCCTTGTTGATGGGACGCATCCGCATGTTGTCCCTGAATCGCGGTCGACAAATTCTGCAAGCGTTGGAGGCCGTTCCCGCCCAGATGGAGCAAATCCTCCAGCAGAACGCCGCTATCGAGAAATTGGCCCGCAAATATGCCACCGCCAAAAACTTTTTCTTCCTCGGCCGTCAATACAACTTCCCCGTCGCCCTCGAAGGCGCATTAAAGTTGAAGGAAATTTCCTACATCCACGCCGAAGGCTACCCCGCCGCCGAAATGAAACACGGCCCCATTGCCTTGGTGGACGAACACACCCCCAGCGTCTTCGTCATTCCCTCAGATGCCATGTATGACAAAACCTTGAGCAACCTCGAAGTCGTCAAGGCGCGCAAAGGCCCCGTCATCGCCATCGCCACTGAAGGCAACACCGCCCTCGCCAGCCAGGTGGACGACATCATCTATGTCCCCGCCGCCCTGGAACCCATCTTTCCCCTCCTCGCCGTTCTCCCCTTGCAACTCCTCGCCTACCACATCGCCGTCGCCCGCGGCTGCGACGTTGACAAACCCCGCAACC
>JAQGPA010000037.1 GCA_028293325.1 Pedosphaera sp.
TTCTTGCAAATTGGTTGATTCGAGCAACATGGCAGCACTGCTCGGTGTCCAATTCAAGGTCAACGTTCCGTTCACATATGTGAAACTCAACGGCACCAGTGAACTTGGTGATATCGTGCCATCCGGCCCAGTCATGTAATTTTGAGCAATATTTCCATCCGTTAACACGCCGCTTTGAACGCGAGCAGAGGCAACATAACCCGCAAATGGAGCACCTCCCAAGACAGATGAGCCGACCCACAGAGGCGTTTGTTGGGTATTAAGAGTACCATTGACCGCACCGTCCGGGTGGCCATCCTGATAGAGCCGCACGGTGGAACCGTCAAAAGTGCATGCCAGATAATGCCATCCAACCGAAGGCGTTGTGGACCAGCCCACGTCTGGACCAAAGTTGCCCGTGAAACCGCCGTAACCTTGGTTGAAATAGCCCATTTCACGGGCCTCATGCGGATTTGCGCCACCACCATCAACTCCGTAACCCACAACAAAACTGTTCACGGTTCCGGATGTGGCATAAACCCAAGCCTCTACCGAGTATGGGGCATTCCCAATGATTTCACTTGGCACAGGGTTGGCCGACTGTACAGCATTGGCTTGAGTTTGATTTACGGTGAGAACTTGAATAGGTTGAAAACCATACATCACGTTTGTAATGTTCAAATCAGCCGAAACGGTGCTAAGGCCGGTAAAGTCGCCAACACTATTTGAGCTGTAGGTGCGGTTCATCCATGACTGGCTGCCCGGTATCAAGTCTTGTGACTGAAGATTAGCGATCAAATCACCAGCAACCTGAACTTGCGACCTGGCAGAGGCAGGCTGCACGGTCAATAATGCCGGAGTGCTAAAGCCCGAACCGACACCGTTGCTCGCTTTGAGACGGTATTGCCCCGAATTGGTGGTCTGCAGATTTGTTATCGTCAGGCTCGTACCGGTGGCACCGCTAATATCTTGGAACGTAGTGCCGCTGTCAGTACTAACTTGCCATTGATTGGTAATGGGCTGATTGCCGGAAAATGAAGCCGTAAATATGATTTGCTGGCCGATATACAAACTCGCAGAACCAGGCATGGTGTCTACCAACACGGTTGGGGCAGTCGGAACAGCCAATACCGTTGCCAGTGGTCCTACGGCGTAGTTCGCAGCAATATCTCCATCCGTTAACACGCCGCTTTGAACGCGAGCAGAGGCAACATAACCCGCAAATGGAGCACCGCCCAAGACAGATGAGCCGACCCACAGAGGCGTTGGTTGGGTATTAAGAGTACCATTGACCGAACCGTCCGGGTGGCCATCCTGATAGAGCCGCACGGTGGAACCGTCAAAAGTGCAGGCCAGATAATGCCATCCAACCGAAGGCGTTGTGGACCAGCCCACGTCTGGACCAAAATTACCCGTGAAACCACCATAACCTTGGTTGAAATAGCCCATTTCACGGGCCTGACTCGGATTTGCGCCACCACCATCAACTCCGTAACCCACAACAAAACCGTTCACGGTTCCGGATGTGGCATAAACCCAAGCCTCTACCGAGTATGGGGCATTCCCAATGATTTCACCTGGCACAGGGTTGGCCGACTGTACAGCATTGCCACTCACGCCGTGCACATAAACAGCATTTATGGAACTGGCCCCATAGGCAATATTGGCCACATTCAAATTACCGCCCCCAACGGCTGTGAAATTACCAACACTGTTGCCATTGGCGGTCCTGTTTGTCCAAATCGCACTGCCCGAGTAGAGATCGCTGGACTGCAGGTTGACTATGAGATCTCCCTCCACACGCACGGTAAATGAGGATCCAGGAGTCATGTTCGCCGGCAATGAATTCGCACTTTCGCCCCAGATGTTAGTCGCAGACACAACATAATAATAATTAGTGCCATTGAGCAGGCCGCTATCCAGATAACTTAGATTGGTAACACCCGTGGCAATGATGTAATACGTCACTCCATTGTTCGTGGACCTTTTAATATTGTAACTGTCCGCACCAGCTGATGCCGACCAAGTCAGCCCAACCTGCATATTCCCTCCACTTGCACTTAAGCCCGCCGGAGCAGCCGGAACGGCCAATACTAAATCATTAGTCCGAAAAGCAGGAGTCGCTGTCAATTGAGTGATGCTTCGATTTTGAAACACGAGCCTGATCGTCGTGTTGCTGGGCGCACAAAGTTTAAAGTCAACGTTCCAGGCTGAAGGCCAGGAGGGAAGGGCCCGGATTTCATTTCCGTTGCATTGCATCAGCATGTACTGCAAACCCATCATGGCCGCTCCGCCGTTGTCGAGGTCCGGCAGATAATCGTTGTGCGATGTCCAAAAAGCGGGAAACCGGCATTGGCTGTCCGTCTGGGAAAAGTTGAAGATCACGTCCGACTGAGCATTGCCGGTTAATCCGACCAGCGGCTCCTGAATCACGTCCTGGCTCCAGCAGCCTTTGTTGTTCTTGATCACGCGACTTGTGAACGTGGCCAAACCGACGTTGAAGTTCGATTTGCCGATTCCAAAAATTCGGTAGGGAAAAATGCAATAGCACTCGGGGTTTTCGAAATTATGCGCTGCGCCGTAGGTTTGCGCCGGCAGCACATAAGTGCCGCCCGCGTTCATCGGAAGCGGCGGCAGGGCGGCGTAGCAATTGGTCCATTCGTGGATCAACGCCGGACTGGTGAAGTTCGTGGGCAGCGCCACGAGTCTCGGAATGGTGTGCATCAAACCGGAAATGTAATCGGTGGAGTTGGTGCAGTCCCAATACATCTCGATCGCGTTGGCGGGATAGAACTTGATTTTCCCGCCCACCCGCGGCCAGTGCTGGTCGAAAAAGCGGATCGTCTGGGTCGCAAACGGAATAATATAGTTCGTGGCGAACGCATTGTCTCTCGTGTAGTCATAGTAATCCAGCATCATCGTCAATGTTTCGAGCGCCCCCTGATAGTGATAGCGGATATATTGGTTGTTGGCATACGCCGCCGTGCTGCTGCCGCCCCAGTCCGTGAGTAAGAAAAGGCCAAAAAGGTTATAGGTCTCGGGAAAGAACGCGCCGCCGTGCCCGTAATACTTGGACGTCGCCGCGGTCTGCAGACTCAACATGTTGGTGTAGCAATCAAACCATGGCCGCATCAGGTCGAAATCCCCGGAGGCCAGCAGCGGCCAATAGAGGTGCCGGGTATTCTGGTGCCAGTATCCCGGACCCCATCTGCGATAATCGCCATTCTGTCCTTCGTAATCGAAGGTCAATGTGCCTCCGTTGAACTTCATCGGATGCTTTCCGCGGCCCTGACAGGCCTCCATGAAACGTTGTTCAAGGTAGCCGCGAGTGACGAGAGTGGCGTTGGAATCGCCGCTGATAAAAATCCAGCTCCGGTTCCAAAATGCATCCCACCAGTTATAGTGATTGGTCCTCGCGACTTCGATGTTCGTCGTGTCCACTTGCGTGACCACATTGCTCATCTGGTTCTGCCAATCGGTCGCGGTGCTCGTTTGCGCGGTGTAAGCATAGATGGAGGCAGTGAAATTGGTTCCGGAGCCGGATTGCAACGTGTAATCGCTCACCTTGCTGAAGCCAGGGGCTTTAATGGTCAGGCCAAACGTCCGGTTGATGTAAGGATCAGCGAAGTTCGTCCAGTAACCATTCAGGTTTTCCCCGGTCAAGATCGTCTGATAGAGTGAACTGGTATTGCGATGATACGAAACCAGCCGGTCGGACAAGGATAAGACCGAGTCCGCGCTCTCCGTCCAACCCGTGTTCACGCCACGCCAACCGCCGGACGGCGGGTCGGGCGCGCCGTTCGGCGGTGTGTAGGGAGCGCTCCGCCAGACCTCGTTCGAGCACGTCATCGTGAAATTCTGCGGGCCGCTGGCCTCAACCCGGATTACCGGTTGATTGGCATCGATCCAAACTCGAACGTTCACTCGCGAACCGGCTGGTCCGGCGGCAATATCAATTTCGCCGTGATAGAAATCAAGTGTCTGGCTGAATGGCGCGCCGATCGTGAACGGATTTGGAGAAAAATGAATCCGCGTTCTGCCGACTTTCAAAAGCCTTGTCCCTTCACTCCACGTGTCCGACTTGCCAATGTACATCATCAGATCGCCGCCGTTTTCGACCCAGACATTCGCGGTGATATCGCCGTTGCCGATGGGCATGGAACCCGGCGATCCGTTGGTGCTTAGGGAAGTCCAGACTTCGTTGTAGCTGTTCAACTGCGACAGAACATCTGCCGGCAAGTCCGCAGCGAGGCTGGAATCAACATTAGTAATTAGAATCCCGAACAATAAAATCGTTCTCAGCGGCATTCTGCGGAGGTGTTTTTTCATTTTGTGATACAACTTACAAATTATTGCGCAACTCAAGTAACTACATTTCTACAAGCTAAATGTCCTTGACTTTATTACTCCCAACCGGGAAAGCGAAATCCAAGATATACGTAGTTATAATCCGACGTCCCTGGAGTAAATGTCACACCACCACCAGCCCCGTTGGCAGCTTGAATGCCGGCCCTAATTACCGCTCCATCCAACCACTTATGAGCTTCAACATGGCCATCAGCAAAACTAAACGTGCTGACATTCCCATGATACATCGGGACTGGATCTATTCCGGTAAACGATTGTGAATGTCCGGCAAGGGGTGCGCCAAGATTCCATTGCACGGCCCATGTTCCCAAATTGAATCCTCGGCCTCCCGTGGCCGCGTCTTCGATAAAAGCAAATGTTGAAGACGCGCTTTGAATGCTTGATAGTTTGCGGTAAGTATCGCGACACCCAAAATATGGAGGACCACCGTTTCCAAACGGTTCTCCGCCGGTGTTTTGCGTCTTAGAATAGCTGCCGTATGCCCAGCCAGCAGGTGGATTTGGCTTTTTTATTCTCACGTCACCAGGACACTGATCAACGGCAGGATTTGGGGCATATTTATAAAGAGGATTTGCTGATTTCAGCAAGGATTGCAGTTGATTTATCCAGCCGCTTTCTGATGGACCAGTTAGGGTTGTTCCACCCCCACCCCAAAAACCTCCTATGTAATTTATAATAGTGCCATTATTGTCAACCATTGACACTACTTGATCGTTATTATCATCTGCATACATCTGGTTAGCCAAGGCCAATTGCCGCTGATTGCTTAGGCAAGCCGCTTGCGTGGCCTTCAATTTGGCGCGACTCAAAGCCGGTAATAGCATTGCTGCCAAAATGGCGATAATCGCGATTACCACTAATAATTCGATTAACGTAAAAGCATGACTCCGTATTGTACGCCGATCCTTTCTTTGGAATATCCATTTCATATACTGCGCTCCACAGGTCGCTTATTACGCTAGTTTAAGTGGGTCTACAGCCGTCTCGCTGTAGACCCACTCGTGTCAAAAATTGTTTCTATTGCTGATATTGCAACCGATAAAACATTTTTGGAACGCCAGCTGAAGGCACCACACTATAAGGTGAAGAGGCACTGCTATTTGTAACCCAAGGTCCTTGCACATTGGGTGATTGGAGCAACATCGCGGCACTGCTCGGTGTCCAATTCAAGGTCAGCACTCCGCTCACGTACGTGAAACTCAACGGCACCAGTGTGCTTGGCGATATGGTCGCATCCGGTCCAGTGGTGTAATTTTGAGCGATCTGACTGTCAGTCAACACGCCACTTTGAACGCGGGCGGAGGCAATATAGCCCGCAAACGGAGCATTCTCATCATCTTGGCACCCAACAGTCAAAAGCGATGATTGAGTGTTCATAGGGCCACCTCCAGTTGCATTGATGACACCGTCTTGGTAGATCCTTATGTTAGTGCCATCATAGGTCCACACCAAATAATGCCACCCGGTTGTAGGTGCGGGGTTAAATTGGACATCCGAACTGCCCCAATTAGCCGAAAAACCACCGAAACCGGCAGGAAAATAGTTCATGTTACGGGCTTCGGCTGGAGCCGCCCCTCCACCCTGAACACCATAACTCATAGGGGTATTCCCTGGGTTTTGTCCCGGAATGCTTGTGGCATAAACCCATAGCTCACCGGAAAACGGATTATTCCCAATGATTTCATTCGGCACATTGTTACCCGACACCACGGCATTGCCGAAGGTTCCGTTGACGGCGAGAACTTGAATCGGTTGGAATCCATACATGATGTTTGTGATGTTCAAATTGGCCGTAGTAGTGCCAAGGCCGATAAAGTCACCAACACTATTTGTGCTATAAGTGCGGTTAACCCATGACTGGCTACTGCCCTGGATCAAGTCTTGCGACTGAAGATTAACAATCAAATCACCAGCAAGCTGAGCCTGCGGCCTGGCAGAGGCAGGCTGCACGGTCAGCGTTGCCGGAGTGCTATTGCCTGAGCCAAAGGTATTGCTCGCATGGAGACGATATTTTCCGGAATTGCTGGTCTGTAGATTGGTAATCGTCAGGCTCGTATTAATGGCACTGTTAATATTTTGGAAAGTAGTGCCGCCATCAGTGCTGACTTGCCATTGGTAGTTAATTGGCTGATTGCCCGTAAATGAAGCCGTAAATATGACTTGTTGGCCGGCATACAAGCTCGCGGAACTGGGCGACGTGTCCGACAACACAGTCGGGGGGGCTGCTGACTTAACTTGCAGCGTGACAGGCGCGCTGGAAGCAGTGGTGCTGGTGCCGGTTACGAATAGCCGATACTCATTGGTCGCCGCCACTGAGGCAGTGAAACTATAATTGGTGCTTGTCGCGCCTCCAATATTGATCCACGTCGCTCCGCCAGTCCCATTGTCTGTTTGCCATTGATATGTAAGCGACTGAAATGATTGAACATTAGCGATAGATAGCGTAACCGAATCGCCCACAAAAACCACGTTGGTTGGGGAAACGGTCGCAGGGCTTACTACAATCTGAATGGTTTGATTTGGACCTGAGATATAATTATTTACCACCTGACTGGCCGTTAGCACGCCGCTTTCAACGCGGGCAGCGGCAACATAACCCGCAAACGGAGAATTCGCATTAACCGATGAGCCAATCCACATAGGCGTTTGAGGAGTATTCAAAGTGCCGCTGGTGGAACCGTTCGGCTGACCATCCTGATAGAGCTGCACGGTGAAACCATCAAAGGTGGCTACCAGATAATGCCATCCAACCGTGGGCGTTGTGGACCAGCCCAAGTCTGGACCATAGTTGCCAGTAAAACCCTGGTAACCTTGTGTTCCGTAGCCCACTTCACGAGCCTGATGCGGAGCTCCGCCACCACCATCAACTCCGTAACCAGCAAAATAAACGTTCCCGATTGCTGTGGCATAAACCCAAGCCTCCACTGAATATGGTGAATTTCCAAGGATTACATCCGGCACGTTGTTAAGCGACTGCACAGAATTGCCTTGGGTTTGATTTACGGCAAGAGCTTGAATCGGCTGGTGGTTATAAAGCAGATTGCTTATCGACAGATTAGCGCTATTGACGCTTACAAAGTCACCCATGCCATTGATTTCATTTGGCCATGTATTTCCATTGGGATTCAAATCCGAAGCCTGAAGGTTCACCAACAGTTGACCGGCTACCTGAATCGGGGGACGCGTCGCCAAAACTGTCAAAATTGCAGGTGTGCTGTTGCCGGATCCAAGGCCGTTGCTCGCATGGAGACGGTATTGGCCGGAATCAGAAACTTGCAAATTTGTGAGTGATAATGTCGCAGTGGTGGCACCCGAGACGCCTTGAAATGTAACGCCATTGTCCGTGCTCTTCTGCCATTGATAGCTGATGGTCTGATTCCCAACAAATGCTGCGGAAAAACTGAGGTCGGCGCCAACATATATGTTGCTTGGCGACAGCGGTGTTGTGTTTTGGCTGAGCACCGGCGCGGATGCAGCATTAACCACCAAAATCGCCGGCGGACTGGTAACCGTAGTCCCACCGGTCACCACCACTTCATATTGATAGGTTCCGGTTCCAGGCAACGTAGAGGTATTCAACACATAATTGGTTGCGGTTTGCCCGCCGATCGCAGTAAATGTTGCCCCTCCAGTGCCGTTATCGGAATACCATTGATAGGTAAGCGCCCCGCCCGCTTGCGCCACCTCGGTAAACGTAACAATATCCCCCACGAAAACATTGGTGCCAGGTGAAACAATTGGCTTGTTTGCAATAATTCCAAACGTAGCCAAAGGACCAGCGAGATAGTTATTTGTGATCTGACTGGCGCTTAAGACACCGCTTACAAGTCGAGCCGCTGCAATGTATCCTTGAAACGGACTTCCTCCATCAACGTTGCACCCAACATTCAAAAGTGACGGCTGGGTGTTAAGCGGGCTGCCTCCAGTTCCACTCGGCACAGCGTCTTGATATACTCGCACAGTTGTGCCGTCATAAGTCCATGCCAAATAGTGCCAAACCCCGGCAGTGGCTGGGGGGTTCCAACCGCTATCCGAATTACCCCAATTACCGGTAAAAGCGCCGTAACCGGCGTTAAAAAATCCCATGTCACGGACTTCGGCTGGGGCTTGCTGTCCGCCCTCAAAGCCATAACTCATGACGTCTTGTCCCGCGATACTGTCGGCATAAACCCACGCTTCACCGGAAAACGGGGCATTTCCGAGAATTTCGGATGGCGCTTGGTTAAATGATTGAACAGCATTGCCAACAGTTCCGTTGACGTAAAGTGCGTTTATAGATCCGACGCCATAAGGTTGGCTCACCACGTTCAATGGGCTGGCATTCCGCGTGGTCATGTCCCCAACACTGTTGACATTGAGCGTTCGGTTAGTCCACACCGACGTGCCGTTCAAATCTATTGATTGAAGATTCAGAATCAGATCACCGGCTGATTGCAGCGTTTGCGCGGAGGAAAGGCTGGCACAGGCCAACATCGTCAGCGCAACCAAACTGCCTTGGAGCAGGCGAGGCAGGATTAGCTTACTGAGCCCGGAACGCCGGATTCTCATGTCTAGATGTTCTGGTAATAGTTTCATATTTCGTTGGGTCGGTTGCTTGGTATTTGTCTCGTTGTTACGCTACTGATCAAAGATGGGTTCGGACTTGGTTTTCGTCGTTCAAAGCGTCTGGTTCGCTGAATTTGTTGCTAACATCACGTGCGCCATGGTTAATTTGGTTGACGAAACACTTTGGGGGCTTTGACGGATTGATATTTTTCCAAAGTTTGCTATGGTGGTGCCTGAATGATTGCTGGGTTCAAAAGTAAGCTACCATCCAGAAGCCCGTGCGTCTTTCAAATTGGAACAGCGTTTGATTTTGAACACACCAGCGCCACCAAATCCTCCCCGAGATTGATTTCCCAATGGACAATGATGCCAATTGGACAACTATTGTTGATTACAGTATGAATTCAAAACCGACGTTCAAATCAAATGAGGTTCGCTATGAAATCGATAGCTGTGAGCCTCAGAATCGAGCCATTGTGTCCGGGAAGGTCCAGTGGCATGGCTTGACGAAAGGACACTATCCTGGCGCTTTGATCCCGCAAAATATTTTGCCCGGTTTAAGCGCCATTGGCTATTGGGATGCCGGCGGCACACCTGATTGGGGCGAAGTACCACACCGCAATGAAGGAATTGAGTTACTGTTTCTTGAAACAGGTGCATTGGCATTCACTGTGGACGGAAAACGTTGCGATCTTCGGGCTGGACAATTCACCATTACCCGCCCTTGGCAGCTACACAACCTCGGTGGCCCGAATATTGGCCCCGGGATCTTGTATTGGTTAATCCTAGACGTAGGAGTGCGTCGGCCAAACCAAAGTTGGCGTTGGCCAAATTGGATAATATTAACCAAGGATGACCTTTCTGATTTTACGACAAAATTACGTCATAATGAAAATCCGATTTGGAACTCCACCACTGCCATCACTGATTCATATCGCGAAATTGGCAAAACAATAGATGCCTGGAAAAACCCGCGCTCAGTTTCTCATTTGGCCGCGCATTTAAATCGCCTTTTCATCCTGATACTGGAAGCTTTATCCACGCAGCAGAAGGAGGAAAGCCCTCATTTAACATCTACTCGTCGTACTGTAGAGTTGTTCCTAAACGAACTAAAATCGAACATGACGGTCAGTAGCGATGAATGGAGCAAGGCCGGTATGGCTGAACACTGCGGAATAGGCACGACGACGCTTTTAAAATACTGTCGCGAACTTGTGAATTGCGGACCGATGGAATTTTTGAATTATTGCCGGCTTAACCATGCCGCACATTTATTAAAGACCAATCCTAAACTTTCCGTTACAGACATTGCGGTTGAATGCGGCTTCAATACCAGCCAGTATTTTGCAACTTGTTTTCGCCAGCAGTTTCGCACCACACCTCAACTTTACCGCCTGAGCAAAACGTAGATTTACGTGGAGGAGACTGGCTGTTGCTTTGTAGCAACCTTTTTCGAGTTGGGAATGTCATAAAAGGTGTGAAAGCCAAAACTAAGCCGGTGCTGATTGAGCGGGTAGCTGCGCTGGCAACCTGCCCCCCCCAAAAAACTGGACAGGTGGGAGGTAGAAAGGTTTCACTGAGGGGGGTCCTGGAAGCGAGGACCCGAAAATGAAACAGAGACGATATAGCAATGAGCAGATCGTGTAGTAATCGTTCGGCTCCAGATGTTCGTCGAAATATTTCTCAGCATCGGCCAGATTTTTTGCGCGACGACGGTAAACATACGAGGCCAGACAATCAGGTTTCCAGAAGGGTTTTGTGCAATGGGTTGCACAATCGGCTAATCCCCGGGTCCACCCGTCATCACGACCAGAATGTCGAGTTCATTCATGCCCGCCAGTTTGTCAAAAAACGGCGAGGCGGGGGTGTATGTAATATACGGAATGGAAGACTCCTTTCGATGCTTTGACTGCCCGCTTTGCTCGTGCCTCGCAAACCAGCCAGACAAATCGCCTCATCACAAACCTTAGCAGAGTAGCACGCTGCCCTTTTTGAGGGTCTTGTTTCCGGCAAGGATTGCTGCGACCGCGACTGAGTCTAAGGGACAACCGCCCGGAAAAACCTTGCCGGAAAATTAGTGGAAGGATCGGTAAACAGCCAGATGCCGTTAGTGCCGGCGACGTTGGTGGCAATCGTTTGCCAGTTGGTCAGGTCGGTGGAGGCCTGAATCAAGTTGGTCAAATTGGGCAAGGTTTGGAAAGCGATCTGGAAGGTTTGATTGGTGGTGGTTACGACAGTCTGCGTGCCGATATTTGTGATGGCGGTGAAATTTATCCCCGTTGCATTCGCCGGCACCGTGATGATGCGGTTGGTGGGGTTAAAGAAACCGACGGGCTGCGGGGTCACCGTGTGGCTGCCGGCGACTAAATTCACCAACGTATAATTGCCATTCGCATCCGATAGAGTGGAGGAGGAGTCGGTGGCGATGGTCACGCCAGCCAACGGTGCGGTGCCGGCAGTAATCTGGCCGCTGATGGTGAAAAGGAGGGGCGCCGATTCAAAGGCCCCGATGTCACTGCGCCCCAGCCGGGCTGCGCCACGTTGATCGAAAGGCAGGGCAGCCGCATCATCGCCCGCATTGATGGCGGGACTGTTCGTCAATAACGCCATGGTCAGAGTGGGACCGCCGTTATTGGCCAGGGCGGCAAGTTTCGGGCCAAGATTATTGAAGCTGCCGAGGGCGCTGCCCATTTGAGTAAAGATGGGGCTGCCATCGGAACTGATATTGTTGCCTTGATCGATGATGGTGCCAAAGGAGCTGACGCCGTTGGAGCCTTGGGCAAGGATGGAATTCTTGAATCTAAAAGTGCCGCCATTGTTTGAGATATTGTCACCCCGGCTGAGACCCGGACTGCCATTAGCCGAAGGATTACCGACGGTACCGGTGACACCATTGGTCCCGCCATTGGCTCCGTTGCCGGAGAAAGTGCAGTTGGTCACACCCACGAAAACAGTACTATATAAACCGCCGCCAAAACCGTTGCCACCGTTGCCGCCTTTGCCCGCGGTAAAATCACCATTGCCGCCATTACCACCGTTACCACCTTTCACCTGGTTGCCAAAAAACGTGCAGTTGATGACGGTATCAGTGCCGAAATTGCAGATACCGCCACCCAAGGCATCGGCACCCTTCTGGCCATCATTGCCGTTTGAAGCGCCATTACGATTGCCAGCCTGGGTGCCACTGCCACCCAAAGCCGCGTGGTTGTAAAACACGCAATTAATCACGGTAGCAGCGCCCAGGTTGTAAAGGCCGGCCCCAGCACCGATGTTACCAGCACCGCCATTGCCTTTAAGCGCCCCCGCACTGCCATTGGTGCCACCCAGACCCGCACTGCCACCGGTTGCATTATTGGCTGCGAAAGTACAATTGGTGAGGAGGATGGTTCCCGAGTTATAAATTGCACCACCATTACCGGCTCCGCCATTTCCGCCGCTACCACCATCGCCTCCGCGAAAGTCACCGGTGCCACCATTGCCGCCGTTGCCTCCCGCGCCACCTACGGCGCTATTGTTCGTAAAAGTGCAATTGATCAGAATACTGGTGCCCAGATTGCGAATGGCACCGCCCAGACCGTTGGCACCGTTACCGCCATTGGCGCCGGGATTGCCAACGTTCGGATCATTGGCCCCGTTGGCGCCGCTGACGCCGTTGTTACCAAAGCTCTTGCCGCCGGTCAGCGTCACATTATTGATGGTGAAAGTAACGCCGGCAGCCACGTCAAATAATCGATTGGTGCTGCCACTACCGCTGATTGCCACGTTAAGACGCCCGGAGGCATCGATTACCGTGTCCGTGGTAATCAAGAAGGTATTGCTCGTAACAATGGTGCCGTTATCAAAGCTTAAGGTCACATTTCCGCCGCCTGCCAGGGCGGTGGTGAAGGAAGCCAACGAGGCGTTGGTAACGGGTCCGGCGGCCCAAGCTGATCCATGACAGCCGAGGAACAGCAGGAGCGCCAAGACTCGCGAGGACAGGGCGCGCGCCCTATCTCGCCTGATATGATCCGGCATTTTAAACATGTACGGCCTTCTGATTTATCAACGCGACCGATTTATTCAGCCGCTTTTGTTTGCGCCCATTCGTGCCCGATCAGCGGGACAGGGTTCCTATCATTCCTTCGGCATTTTTATTTTATCGGCCTGCTTGCGCCCCTTGATTTCGTCAGCGCGATATTCGGCTTCAGCGGATTTGATGGCGGGCGAGTTGTTGCGCCGGCTGGTGGCGACCAGGGCCGCCGCCTCCGGCGTGGGCAAAACGGTGGGCCGGATCAAAACAACCAATTCCTGGCGGGTATTTTTGGCCGAACTGCTATTGAACAAGTAACCCAGGACAGGAATGTCCTTCAGGAAGGGAACGCCGGACTTGGCCTTTTCCTTATGCGTGCTGATAAAGCCTCCGAGGATGATGGTGTCGCGGTCCCGGACCGAGACCTTGGCAGAAGCCGTGCGCTTGGAAGTATTGGGCACCAGGTTTGCATCAATTTGAGTGGCGCCGTCGATGTCCTGGATGTCCTGAACAATGTCCATGACCACCAGGCCATCTGGATTGATGAGCGGAGTGACCTGCAGGTTGATGCCGACGAAGACCTGCTGGTACTGCGAGCTGGGCGAGCCATTGATACCATTGAAATAAGTTCCGGTGACGTAGGGCACAGTTTCACCGATCTGGAGCGAAGCCGTGACGGCATGGGAGGTTTGGATGCTCGGGTTGGAGAGAATATTAACCCTATCATCATTGGCGGCGGCCGTTAACGTTGCCTCAAAATCGCCACCGAAGCGGGCAAAATAATTGAGGCCGCTCGTCAAGCCCGAGGTCAAATTCGTCCCCACCGACTGGAAAGTACCCGGATTCAGGAAAGCACCATTGTTAATGGCTCCGACGCCATTGAACGAGCCAACCTGGCTTGGGTTTTTTTGCAGATAACTGATGCCGATGCTCTTCGCATCCGTCAGCTTGACTTCCATGATAATGGCTTCAATGAGCACCTGCGCGAGGACGACATCCAATTTGCCGATGATGTTTTTGATCATCTCCATATCCTGCTTGCTGGCGAAGACGAGCAGGGAATTGGTGCGTTCATCGGCAATAATCTTGGTTTGGCCCAGGACTTGAAAATCACCGGCCGTGGCCGCCTTGTTGACAATTTGACGCAAGCGATCGGAAAAGCTGGTGGTACGGGATCCGCCCGCAGTGCCGCCGCCGCCGACGCCGCTCACACCGCCTTGAGACCCCATGCCGCCCGGCTGATAACCGTTGTTTCCGGTACTGCCAAATGTCCCGGGCGAACCGATACCGCCGGACGAACCCATACCGCCGCCCGAACCGAGGCGACTGCCAGCGGGGCCGCCCGCTGCACCGTTGTTGCTGTTGTGACCGACGGTTGTTCCCGTCCCACCGCCGAGACTGCCAAGAGCGCTGGCAATATCCGAAGCCAAGGCATATTTAATGGGGATGACTTCCGATTCGTAATCCAGCGGCACGGTCACATCGATCTGCTCAATGAGTTCGAGCATGCGCTTGACGTTTTCGGCATAATCCCGGATCACGAGAATCTGGCTGCTGTCCACGGCCAGGACGGCATTGGGAATTTTTGCGAAGCCCTGCAAGGTTTGCACCAGTTCGCTGGGCTTGGCATATTTGATGGGGACAATGCGCGTCATATACTGAGCCGCTTCGGGCAATTGGTCCTTGTCCGACATATTAGGTCTATTCGCTTCTTGAAATGCCGTAGCCATGGGCACGGCTTTAACAAATTTATCCCCCACATTCATCATGGTGATGCCATTCATCGCCAGTACGCTGTCCAGTGCCTGGATCGCTTCGGTTCGGGTCAACGGGGTTTGCGTCTTCAAGGTAATGGTCTGCGCGGGCAATGCCGCCGGACGGAGGATGGTGCGTCCCACCAAATCGCCATAAACCGTCAGGACCTGTTCGAGCGGCGCGGCAGGGAAATCAATATTACCCGCTGGAATAACCGGTTCGGCTGGCTTGGCGGGAGGAGGCGGGACGACCGGAACGGCAGTTGGCACTGCTGAAAACGAAGGGATGGCTGGAGCCGACTGCGGCGGCGGCACGGCTTGTGGCGCTGGAACCGGGGTGGTGGTAGCTGTCGCAGCCGGAGTGGTTGAAAATGTGGGGACGACGGGAATGGGTTCCATGGGAACCGCTGGCGTACCCAAAGGGCCAAGTGCAGCGCCATTGGTAGTGGTCACCGTGGCCGAACCGGTGGTGGCCATCGTTGCCGCAGCAACGGTGGCTGTCGGCGCATTGGTCGCGGTCGAGCTTTGAGTCTTGCGACGGGAGATCTTGTTGGTGGTTTTGCCGGGCGCGACTGACGCAATTGGCTTTTCTGGCGTGACAACCGGATCAGCGGCAGCGAGGACGACGGGAGTCACAGCCGGTACGGCACCACCGGACGCAGCGGTCGTATTGGTGGTAGCAGCACGCGCAACATTATTCGTGGTGGTGGCCGGCACAACGAGGGAGGCACTGGCCTCGCGCATCGCGCGTCGCAGGATGGCATCGCGGCTGGCTGCGTCGTTGGGATCGACGGTGGGAGGGGTTTGGGCCCCCAAGCCGAAGCCGGTTAAAAGCAAGGTCAGTAGGATGGTTTTCACGGTCATTTAACGATTGGGAGTGCCGGTTTATTACTTACAGGAGTGAGTTTAGCGCCGGGAACTGCGGGCGGGCCGGGCTTGGTTGCGGCGGCGGCCGCCACGGTTTTAGCCGGGGTGGTGGAACGCGGCGCGGGGGCTTTTTTCTGATAACTGGCCTTAATGGTGATATTGGCGCTTAGCTGCTGGTGGCTCGGATCGGGCCGCAAACTCATGGCCTGCACGCGAATCATGGAATCGCCGGAACCGAGGCTAAAGAGATAATTGACGAGTTGCTTTTCGCCGGCCTGAATGGTCAAGCCGACATCCTGCTCCAGGAAAAATTCGTTCGTGTGGGTCAGAGCGCGGGAATTGGACAAAATGATGACCCCGTTTTGGTTGGCCCGATCACGATACTCGCGCTCAAAATGAATCACTTGATCTTCGGGCTGCACTTCCGCCCCTTCCGTTTGGAATTTGGCAATGGCGGCTTCATACTCGCGTTTATGGGCCAATTCCTTCCGGTACATCTCGATGGTGATTTGCGCCGACGTCATGCGGTCGCGCTCCCGTTTCAGGTCTGAGAAATGCGGCCAGACAAGCCAGACATTCAGCACGATGAACGTGACCAGAGCAACGATCACGACAACGCGGCGCTCCGACTGGGTGAGCTGGTCGAAATACTTTTTCATTGGGCCACCCCGCGTTTGAGTTCGCCGCTGAAACTCCAGGTCCAGGAACCGCCGCCCGGACCCAGGCTGGAAAGGGGCGATTCAATTTGCTCAAACATCGGCTGACCGTCCTCGGTCGTGGCCTTGCGCAAGGCTTCGTTGAAGTCCAGGATCAGTTTGGACCCATCCGCCGGGGCGGTACCGTGCAAGCTCAGCGTCTTGCCGTTTCTAAAATCGAATTGCGCGATGGTGAGGCTTTCCGGCAGCAGCTCCGCGGTTTTTTTCCAGCAATCCAGCGAGGCAAATTTCAAGGCCGCCCGCTCCTGGAGAATATTCCGTTGCGCCTTGAGCTTGAGTGTATTGGTGTAATTAAGACTCATGCCCCGCATTTCCGTGTCAACTTTTTGAGTTTGGTAAGTCTGGACACTGAGCATGCTGAAGTAAACCAGCACGCCGAAAACATAGACGCTGAGCACCGCGCCAAGGCCGCGAATCCAGAGGCGATTCACAAATTGCTGATGGTAGCGGTCGAAGTATTCCGTCGGCAGGATGCCCGCCTTGAGGTCGGCCCGGGCGGAGCGATTGGCCGTCAAGGTGGCCAGATCGACGGCAGTCAGCGGAGCTTCGACCTCGACCGCTTGGCCGAGCCAGGAAAAAAACATCGGCTGCCAGAGCCGGGCGGTGGCTTCATCGGCGACCAGATGCCAGCGGGGCGGTGAGGTCAGCCAGCCTTCCATTTCCCCGGCCCAGGTCATTTGCTTGAGTTGTTCCTCAAGCAACTCGCCGCGGTTTTGCACGGCGGCGACATGCAACAAGCCAAGGTTGCGCAAAACGCCGCCATACCACCAGGCCACCACGGCGGTGAATTTGCCGGTATCGCTGCCGGGATAAATCCAGGCGCCATCCCCGGTGATGGGCGTGGCCTGCAATTGATCAATGAAAGGAATTTCCAAGCGGTCGGCCTGGTAACCCTGCCCTTCCAACTGGCCGAGCAATTCCTCAACCAGATCACGCGCCGCGATGATGACAATCACGGTTTGCAAATTATCGACGTGATGCGGGAGCACCTGGATATTCCAAACGACCTGGGTGACCGGCAGCGGGGAAAGCTTTTCCATCTGCAGTTCGACCATGGCGAGCGTTTCCTCAAAAGTGCTCACGGGCAGATGTGCCACGCGGAGGAAAGCCTTGTCGATGGGCAGCAGGGCGACATTGAGCTTGGGCTGGAAAAGAACCTTCCAATCTTTGGCGACAGCCTTCAACGGCAGCGGTCCCGAAACGGGCAGCGATTGCTCGCGGTCCAGCGTAAAGCCGGTCTTGCTCGCGGCAAATTCCCAGAGTTGGCGGGAATCCGCACCGAGTTGCAGAACATTACAGGATTGCCAGCGGGTTTTTTTCAACGATTCAACCTCAGTTCAGATTTGCTGTCGTCCGCGAGCGCGTCCATGTGCTCTTCAATTTGCGTCACGCGCAACACTTCTTCGAGCGTGGTGCGGCCGGCCTTCACCTTGTTCCAACCATCGGTGCGAAGCGTGCGCATCCCCTGCTGCATGGCCTTGGCGGCGATGGTGGTTGCCGCGGAGCGGTTGAGGATCAGGGGACGGATTGATTCGTTCAACAGGAGCAATTCATAGATGCCCTGCCGTCCCTGATAACCGAGTTGACGGCATTCCTCGCAGCCGGCGCCATGCCAGAATTTGGCCGTTTCAATTTCGTTCGCGGGAAAGCCCACTTTGCGGAGATAATCGCGTTCCACCTTCTGTTCCACCTTGCAATGGGGGCAGATATTGCGGACGAGGCGTTGGGCCATGACGGCTTCGACGGAGGAGGCAACGAGGAACGGTTCAATGCCCATGTCAATCAAGCGGGTGAAGGCGCTGGGCGCATCGTTGGTGTGCAGGGTGCTGAACACAAGATGCCCGGTGAGCGCGGCGCGAATGGCAATTTCCGCAGTTTCCAAATCGCGAATTTCCCCGACCATGATGACGTTCGGGTCCTGGCGCAAAATGTGGCGCAGGCCCATGGCGAAAGTGAGGCCGATATCCGAACGAACGGCGATCTGGTTGATCCCCTTCAATTCATATTCCACGGGCTCCTCAATCGTAATGATGCGCTTGTGGACGGAATTGATGCTGCTGAGGAAAGCGTAGAGAGAGGTTGATTTGCCCGAACCGGTGGGGCCGGTAACAAGGAAAATGCCGTGGGGTTTGAGAATGATTTCACGGATGGCATGCTCTTCGAGCGCAGAGAAGCCCAGCTTGTCGAGGCTCAGGAAAATCTTGCCACGGGTGAGCAAGCGCAAGGAAACGCTCTCGCCGTAAACGGTCGGCACGGTGGAAACGCGGATATCGATTTCCTCGCCTTTGATGCGGACATTGATACGACCGTCCTGCGGCAGACGTTTTTCCGCGATGTTCATGCCGGACATGACCTTGATGCGGGAGATGAGGGCGGCCTGATAACGCTTGAGCTGCGGCGGCATGGGGGTCTGGTGCAGGATGCCGTCAATACGATAGCGGATCCGCAACTCATCCTCGGCCGGTTCAAAATGGATGTCCGTGGCGCGGTCTTTGTAGGCTTCCCAGATGATCTGGTTGACGAACTTGATGACACTCGCCTCCTGATCGCCTTCGGTGATTTCCTTGTCCTCGCCGACGAGCAATTCGAGCGGCTCATCCTTGGACATTTCATCGAGTGTCTCGGCGCCGACGCCGTAGTATTTTTTGAGCGCCTTCTCGATTTCCACCTTGGGGGCGAGGGCAAACTGGACCGGACTGCCGGCGTTGAAGCGCACGGCATTGAGCATGGCGGCCTCGAAAGGATTGCTGACTACGACCTGCAACTGGCCATTTTCAAAATGGGTGGGCAACACGGAATATTGGAAAGCGACCTTGGTGGGGACTTTCTGGCGCGCTTCCGGCGGCACTTCCAGTTTGGACAAATCCAGAAAAGGCCAGCCGAGCGCTTCGGCAAGTTGTTGCAGAAAAAGGTCCTCGGCAATGCCCCGTTCACGGCAAATAAAGGCCAGGAGCGATTCCTGCGAACCGCTTTCCACAGCCACGCGCCAAGCTTTGTTCCACTCGTCGAACTGATCGGGAGTGACCAAAGCCACCTGGGCAAAAAAATCTTTTATCGATGCAAAACCCATCAATTTTCTTCTTTTCTACTGTGCTTAACAACGGAAACCCTAAAAAGTTGCGCGTCGGGTCAAACATATTAAGCCTGAGCGCAATACACAATGGAGTTTTCAAACAAATTAACTTGCCTCCCGCCTCCGATTGGCCGCCTATAACGGGTGTCATGAAGCAGCATGTGACCATAACTGTCATCGGACGGGACAAAACGGGCGTCGTTGCGCGTGTGACGGGCTATCTATTTGAGCAAGGGGCGAACATCGAAGCGCTGGAGGAACAGGTCACGCGCGGGCAATTCAGCATGGCCATCCAGGCTTCATGGAAAACCAGGGGGTGGCAGCCGGGCCAGGTGCGTGACGGGCTGCAAAAGCTGGGCGCGTCTTTGGGCATGGAGATCAAGGTGCGTTTTACCGCACGAGATCACCAACAACGCTTCGCCATCATGGTGACCAAGGAAACGCATGCGCTGGAGGCATTGCTGGCGGCCAACCGCGGCGGCCAATTCAAGGCGACACCGACGTTGGTGGTTTCCAACCGACGGGATCTCGAACCGCTGGCGCGCAAGCATCGGCTGCCGTTCGTACTGGTGCCGTGGAATGACCGGGCCAAAGCCGAGGAACAGGTATTGCGCGTGTTGGAACAACACGAGATTGATTTTGTGGTGCTGGCGCGATTCATGAAGATTTTGTCGCCGAACTTTGTGTGTCGCTACAAAAACAAGATCATCAATATTCATCCCTCGCTGCTGCCGAGTTTCCCGGGGCCGCAGGCGTATCGCCAGGCTTATGAGCGCGGGGTGAAGATTATTGGAGTGACAGCGCATTTTGTGACCATGCACCTGGATGAAGGACCGATTATTGCACAAGGCGGTTTTGCGGTGCGGCCCACGATGTCGCTCAAGGATATTGTGCTGGCGGGACAGAAGTTGGAATCCAAAGTACTGGTGAAGGCGGTCAAGCTCTACCTGAGCAAACGATTGGATGTGTATTGGGGAATCGTGAAGGAAGTTTGAGTTCGTGAGCGAGGGATTGAATTTGTGCCGGTGGGGTTTTCCCTGCTCGACTCAAGAGGAAGGGATGGTAAGTTGGCCGAGTGAGTAATCTGCTTGCAGGTCTGCTGAGTGCGTTGGTGGCGACAAATCAACCGGTCGCCGTCAGCAATCTAATCACCGATACCACCGGAATCCACGTTAATATTCCTGACCCGAACGATCCGGTGGAAAAGGAATATCAAAAGGTAATGACCGATGATGACGCGGCGCAGGCGGAGGTGGACACATGGATTCGGGAAAACCGGGCGTTCGTCGAAAAAGGGGGTGGCGCGCCGAACGATGTGCTTAACCGGCGCATCAACGAGCGGCTCGCGTTGGTGCGCAAAGAGTATGAGGACTTTCTGCAGCGCCATCCGGATCATGCCAATGCCCACATTGCTTTCGGGAGCTTCCTGAATGACATCCGGGATGAGGATGGAGCGGAAGCCCAATGGGAAAAGGGCCGCGAGCTTAATCCAAAAAACCCGGCGGCGTGGAACAATCTGGCCAACCATTACGGTCATGACGGACCGGTCAGCAAGGCGTTTGAATATTACGCCAAGGCGATTGAGTTGAATCCCACGGAATCGATTTACTACCAAAATCTGGCCACGACCGTCTTTCTTTTTCGCAAGGATGCGATGGAGTATTACAAAATCGACGAGCAGCAGGTTTTCAACAAGGCGCTGGAATTGTATCAACAGGCGGTGAAATATGATCCGGACGATTTTGCGCTGGCTTCGGATGTAGCCCAGACCTACTACGGCATCAAGCCGTTTCGGACAGAGGAGGCGCTTAACGCCTGGACCAACGCGCTGAAGGTGGCGGAGACGGAGATTGAAAGAGAGGGTGTGTATGTTCACTTTGCGCGGATCAAGCTCCATGCGGAGCAGTTTGCCGAGTCGCGCCGGCTGCTCAACTCCGTGACAAACGAATTTTACTTTGATCTCAAGAAGCGGCTGACGCGGAATCTGGACGAGCAGGAAAAGGCGAAGGCCACCAACGCGCCGGCAGCGGAAATTAAAGCGGCCGACAAAATTAATATCGAAGGCGCCGACCACAAATGAGACTGCCAGCGAG
>JAQGPA010000053.1 GCA_028293325.1 Pedosphaera sp.
GTCAATATCAAAGAACGATTTCCGAGTCCATTACGCGGCGTCGGGTGAGGGCGCTTCTTCCTTGGCTTCAGGCTGGGAATTCTCGTGTTCGGGGTGGGGGGCGCCGTTTTCCGATTGATGGTTGGAATTCTTTTTGGAAGCCGGGGCGGGCGCTGAATCCTCCTCGTCCACTTCCTCTTCCTCGCGCGCCTTCTCGTTCGGGTTCTTGGCGCGTTTGGCGCGGGGCAGGGGACTGATCATCACGTTGATGGCGCGACCGAGCATCTTGGGCGGGGCATCGGGATGGCCGAAGGGGGTGATGTCGGTGAGAAATTTCTGGATCAACTGGAAGCCGTATTCCGTGTGGGCCATTTCACGGCCGCGGAACTTGAGCACGACCTTGACCTTCATGTCCTCGCAGAGGAAATCAATGGCGTGGGTCAGCTTGACGCCGAGGTCATGGGGGTCAATTTTCGTGCTTAACTGGATTTCCTTGACCTTGTTGGCGTGTTGATGCTTCTTGGATTCCTTGTCCTTCTTGGCCTGTTCGTAGCGGAACTTGCCGAAATCCACCAACCGGCAGACCGGCGGCGTGGCCGTGGCGGCAATTTCCACCAGATCAACTCCATTGGCCCGTGCCAGATTAATGGCCTCGCCCAATGACAGTACGCCCAATTGTTTACCATCGACTCCGATGACCCGCACTTCGCGGGCGCGAATCTTCCCGTTGACCCTTACAAACGAAGCGGAAGAAGAAGAAGCGCGTGGAGGAAATGGGCGGCTCAAGACACCCTCGTCGGTTGAAACTTATTCATGCAATGCAATTATCGGACAATCTGACAGGCACCTTGCCTGGCTACTCGTAGCAGTAGTAAGTAAGCCCATGCTGCCTAAAAAAACAAGCAAAATAGTTATACTGTTTTGACCCCCCGCCAGCAGGTGCCATCGACCCCTGCCGCATTCAACGGCGGGGTCCAATGGGAGCCAAAAGATGGGTAAAAGCCCTTATTTTTCGACAGGCACCACCGCCACCCCATTCCGCTTGGCAAGAATGGCTGCGATGATTTTCATGGCCAACTCCGGCTTTTCCACCATGGCCTTTTGCGCGGCATCCTTGCCCTGACCAATGAGTTCGCCCTCGAATTGCAACCAGGCGCCCTTCTTGTCCACTGCGCCAACCGCGATGCCCGTATCAAGAATGCTGCCTTCCTTGTTGATCCCGTGATTATAGATGATGTCGAATTCCGCCTCGGCGAAGGGAGGCGCGACCTTGTTCTTGACCACCTTTACCTTGACGTGATTGCCGATGGCATTGCCGGCCGCATCCTTGAGGGTATCCTTGCGCCGGATGTCCAGGCGGACGCTGGCGTAAAACTTCAACGCCTTGCCGCCCGGTGTGGTTTCAGGATTGCCGAACATGACGCCGACCTTTTCGCGCAATTGGTTGGTGAAAATGCAGGTCGTCTTGGACTTGTTCAAAATGGCCGTGAGCTTGCGCAAGGCCTGGCTCATGAGGCGCGCTTGCATGCCCATGGTAGCCATGCCCATTTCGCCTTCCAATTCAGCCTTGGGCACCAGCGCGGCAACGGAGTCGATTACGATCACATCGAGCGCATTCGAGCGGGCGAGAGTTTCGCAAATGGTCAACGCTTCTTCACCACTGTCCGGTTGGGAGACCAGTAGATCGTCCAGGTTCACTCCCAATTTCTTGGCGTAACCGGGATCCAGCGCGTGCTCCGCGTCAATGAAGGCCGCCAAGCCACCCACCTTTTGGGCGTTGGCAATGACGTGCAACATCAAGGTGGTTTTGCCGGATGATTCCGGGCCGAAGATTTCAACTACGCGTCCGCGTGGCAAACCGCCGACGCCCAGCGCGAGGTCCAAACCCAGCGCGCCGGTGGGAATCACTTCAATGCCTACTTTGGCTCGCGCATCGCCCAAGCGCATAATGCTTCCGTCCCCATAGGCTTTTTGGATGGAGGAAATCGCGGCGTCCAGATCGCGCTGCCGGGTGGCGGAAACAGTCCGCACGCCGTCGACTGCGGTTGTCGAACGCGTTTCAGCGACGGCGGATTTAGTGGCCTTTTCTGAGGTTTTTTCAGCTGTTTTTGGTGGCATAAAATTATGGTTAATTGTCAATTCGGTGGAAAATCTCTTGGACCGAGTCGGTCGTAATATCATTCACGAGCTTGCCGGTTTAGTCAACGTCAGGTTCACATTTTCTTTGATGGGTTTTTCGGGTAAACCGGAGATTTGAGCCATCATTTTTTGAACGTTCGAATCCAAATTTAATTTCACACGGACAGTTTAACATGGGGGTTGGACAAGCGCTGTCCAAGGCTTGGCAAGGCGCGTCCACTGAATTGGCTTAACCGGCCATTTTAACCGGCAAACGCGCTTGCTTCACCGTGATGCCCCAGCCAAACTGCGTTGGCTTGGGCAACAAGGCCGTTACCGGCATGCCGGGCCATTTGAATAAATGGATATGCCGAAGAACCATTGGACTCATACAGGAAGCATCCTGATGGCCGCCTGGCTTTTGCTCTGCGGTTTTTGCGGCGACCTGCCAGCGGCGGCTAACGCGCGTTACAGTGTTGATCACTGGAAAGCTCAGCCCGGGATGCTGCCCCAAGGGTCGGTCATTACAATGCTCCAGACGCGGGACGGTTATCTTTGGCTGGGGACACTGAATGGGTTGGTGCGCTTCGATGGCATCCGCTTCACCGTTTTTGACGAAAGCAATACTGAGGGGTTGAACACCAGCCGGATTGTTTATTTGTTTGAAGACAGCCGGAAAAATCTTTGGGTGGGCACTGAAATGGCCGGGGTGATGTTAATCAAGGATGGCCAGATCAAGAGTCTCGATATAGGCCGGGGCAGTCGCGAAGGGCGCTTGGTGGCGGCATGTGAGGATGCCAACGGAGCAGTATGGCTTTACACGGCGGATGGTCACTTGTGCCGTTATTGGGAGGGAAAAATTGATGTTTGGAATGCCGGCACCGACAGTTTCAGCGGGTGCCGCGCGCTTATTGCGGAGCAGGGAGGACCGTTATGGTTAGGCACAGACCGGGGCCTGTTCGGCATTGGCCCAAATGCATCGCTCAGCCCGATAGTGCTGCCGGTGGAGCAGGTGGTGCCGATAAACGGAAAGCTCGATTTTCTTCTGGCCAGTTCCCGCGGTGGGCATTGGCGTTTCGTTGATGGCCATGTCCAAAAATGGACGGCGAGCCGTCTGGAACGCGACTTGGGGCCTTACCCCTGGAAGACCAGCACGACGATAAGTGCCGCGTGCGAAGATCAGGATGGAAATCCAGTGGTGGGCACCTTGGGCCAGGGACTTTTCCGGTTTGACACGCAGGGCAAAGCCACTTGCATTTCCACGAATGAGGGTTTGTCGAACAATTATATTCTTTCGCTGCACATGGATCACGAAGGCAGCCTGTGGGTGGGAACCGACGGCGGCGGCTTGAACCGTCTGAAGCGCCAGGTGTTCAACCTGCTTGACGAATCCGCCGGTCTGACGGTGCAATCCATCTGTGAAGACGCGCAAGGAGGTTTGTGGTTCAGTTCCCAGGGGCGCGGGGTTGATTATTGGCAGGGGGGTGAACTGAAACAATTCGGCACCCTGGAGGGACCGATGAATGCGTTGAACTTGCGGACCATGTTCATCGATCACAATCAAAAAGTTTGGGCTGCTACATTTGGCGGCGGCTTGTTCCAATTGGACAACGGTCTATTTCGGCCAGCGACTGCCGCCGAACCAATCAATAAGGAAATTTCAGCCATATATGAGGACCATGCCGGTCAAATTTGGATCGGCACACAGACTGGGTTGGCCTGCTGGGATGGTCACAATTGGAAAGCGTTTGCGGCAGCCGATAAATCATCCGCCATTGCGGTGCGGGCACTGGCTGGAGATGCGGCGGGCAACCTGTGGATTGGGACTGTAGGTGCTGGCTTAAGCCGTTTGAAGGACGGCCAGTTCAAAGAATATCATAAAAGCGACGGCCTGCCGAGCGAGAATATTTCCTCGCTTTATGTGGACGACGACGACGTCTTGTGGATTGGAACTTTTGGCAGCGGTCTGGCCCGTTTTGACGGCCGCAAATGGACCAGTTATTCCGTGCAGGATGGCTTGCTCAGCAATGGCGTTGATTATTTGATCGAGGATGGCCAGGGCTTTTTGTGGGTCGGATCGAACCAGGGGCTGATGCGCATGCCCAAAAAAGCACTGAATGATTTTGCCCGGGGCTTGACCAACTTCATTCCTTGCCGCGCCTATGGCGTGCAGGACGGATTGCCGGCGAGCGAATGTACACTGGGCTCGCAACCTGCGGCTTGTCGCACCCGCGATGGAAAGTTGTGGTTTCCCACCATCAGTGGCATGTCCTCTGTGGATCCCGCCCAGCTTCATCTTAATACCAATCCGCCGCCGGTGGTGATCGAGTCAATTTTGGTGGAAGGCAGGAGGCAAAACACCAACGGTTTTCGCGTGCCGGTGCCGCAATCAATCACGGTTCCGGCCGGCAAGGGACGCATCGAGATTCAATACACCAGCTTGAATCTGGCCGCTCGCGACCAGGCGCGTTTCCGGTATCGCATGGAAGGGTATGAGACGGACTGGACCGATGCGCGCGCCGCCACGAGCGTGATTTATCCCAAGCTGCCGCCGGGTCATTACCATTTCCAGGTGACAGCCTGCAATGAGGACGAAGTATGGAATAAGGTGGGCAGCAGCCTGGCGATTATCGTGCTGCCGCCGTTTTGGCAGAAGTGGTGGTTTCTCACGTTGGCAACAGCCATGCTTTTTGGAACCATCATCGCGGTTGTCTATTATCTTTCCACGCAGAAGCTGCAACGGCAGGTGCAAGGTCTCCGACAACAAGAGGCGCTGGAACACGAACGTTCGCGGATTGCGCGCGACATCCACGATCAATTGGGGGCCAGTCTCACGCAAGTTTCGCTGCTGGGTGAAATGGTGGAGAGTGATAAGGATTCGCCTGCGGAAGTGGAAGCCCATGCGCGGCAGATTTCTCGGACCGCGCGTGACACCACCCGCGCGCTGGATGAGATCGTCTGGACGGTGAATCCTTCGAACGATACCGTTGAAGGATTGGTGAATTATATTTGCAAATACTCGCAGGAATATCTCGCGGTGGCAGGATTGCGATATCGCCTGGACGTGCCGGCGCAATTGCCTGACGCGGTGATTTCCCCGGAGGTGCGCCATAATGTATTCCTGGCGGCCAAGGAAGCGGTGACCAATGTTGTGCGCCATGCGCAGGCGTCCGCTGTCCGGATTCGGCTGCGACTGGATGCCGCCACATTCACGCTGGAGATTGAAGATAATGGCCGGGGGCCTGCCGGCATGGAGCAGAAGGCGGCGCAATCGAGAAATGGATTGCGCAACATGTCCAAACGGATGGAAGATGTGGGCGGTAGTTTTTCAATCAGCCCGGCGCCGGAAGGCGGTACGCTGGTGCGTTTGATTGTGCCGTTCAAGAATCATTAAACGATCATGGCCACCACCGTTTCCATTGTTGAAGACAACGAGGAGTTGCGCGGCACACTGGTCCGCCTGATCAACCGGGCGGAGGGATTCCAGTGCGCCAGTCAATACGGCAACGCGGAGGCAGCACTCGAGGCGCTGCCGAAGGACCGCCCCAATGTGGTCTTGATGGATATTAATTTGCCAGGGATGAATGGGGTGGAATGTGTCCGGCGGTTGAAACAACTCCTGCCGGAAACCCAGGTAATGATGCTCACGGCTTACGAAGATACGGAGAATATTTTCAATGCCTTAGCGGCCGGTGCCAGTGGTTATCTGCTTAAACGCGCCCCGCGCGCCGAGTTGCTGGAGGCCATTCGCGATGTTTGCCTGGGGGGGTCACCAATGACGGCGCATATCGCTCGCAAGGTGGTGCAATCTTTTCAAAAGCAAAGTGTTGCCCCGCAACCGGTTGAAAGCAATTTGTCCCCCCGCGAACAGGAGGTTCTGGACTGCCTCACCCAAGGGTTTCTCTACAAAGAAATTGCTGAAAAATTGGGTATTAGCTACGAAACTGTCCACACTTACGTGCGTCGTATCTATGAAAAGCTCCAAGTTCGCACCCGGACTGAGGCTGTGGCAAAAGTTCTCCGACGTTAGTAATCTGCTGGTTAAGCAGGATCATAAGTGGGATAAATGTGGGTGTTTTCAAGTAAGTAGCACATATGCAACCGCTTATGGCGTATAAAGGAGGCTGGCTGATGCTAATCCTGCTTTTGGCGGAAATCTCAGATCCCCTCATTTCACGTCAAAAAGCCCGGTTTTCACGCTGGGGACGCTTGTAACCAGTAATGGTGACTGGTGAGCTGTCACGGATAAGGTAAGGTGACATCGTTGGTGATGCCAAAACGCAGTGTTCCGTGTGTGTGTGTGAAGTAAAGGCGTATGTCTGCGGCGCCGCATCGATTGACACTTATTCGTAGTAAGCGCGGCTACGAGCAAAAGTTTAAGCGCTGTGTTCTCAGTCAGAAGAGCCGGACGAAAGTCCGGCTCTTCTGTTTTAGCCGCCAGGAGATTATCCAAGGGTCAGCGATGGGCGTTTAACCGTTCTTCCGGCCGCCCTGCACCAATTCGTCCTGCAACATTTTTACGGTGTGGATTAATTCTCCATTGCCAACCAATTTGGAAAAAAACCAGGCAGCACCCATGTCGATGGCTTTGGAGCGATAAGTTGTGCCGGAGGAATCGGCCAGCACCGCCACTTTCAGATCGGGGAAGGGATTTTCCTGCAACCAGGCCAGCACTTCAAAGCCATCCTTGCGGGGCATCCGCCAATCCATCAGCAAGAGATTGGGGAACGGGTATTGTTGCCGGTTGGCATAAGCGCCCGAGCCGGTGAGATAGGCCACTATCTCATCGCCATTATGCAGTTCGCCGACCACGTGGAGACGCGGTGCGGCGGTGGCAATTGCTCGTCTCAAGAAGAATCGATCATCATCCGAATCGTCAGCGATCAGGACAGAATACTTTTCTGCCGACATAATAGAGAAACTCGGGCTTCGAAGTGAACTTGTCAAGGGAGGCATTATTCCGGTAGGACCGCGCTTGGTTCTGGAAAAACCTGCCCAGTTTAGTGGTCGCCAAACGCCACCTTGTGCAACCCTCAAACAACACGACAACCGGGAAGTCGTTTATACTGGATGGGAATTACCGATCGCGGTCCGCTGCAGCAGCCAAAGACTATTGGCTTGCCCGCACGTGGTCTCATGCGACATATTTCCCACGGCGGGAAGGGTGGCTGAGTGGTTAAAGGCACCTGACTCGAAATCAGGAGTAGGGGCAACCCTACCGTGGGTTCGAATCCCACCCCTTCCGCCAAACTTTTGCCACTTCTTTACAAGCAGGCAGGTGATCGAAGGTTATGGATATTTCGCCTTTGGGAGGTCACCGCTTGCGTATGGTTCCACAACTGGGAGAAGTGGGAAGTTTCAAACGAATCCTGTCCGATACTTTAAGCAGCCGCAGCTAAAGCGAGCGCTGGCGTAGCAAAGCTTAACCGCAGAAGTATTCTTGGTATTGTTTTCACATCCATTTAACGGCATAAATATCCTACTTAAAAGAACTCAACGAAAACGTGATAACGCCATATTTTCGCGCAACTCCACTTACATCCCCTAAAAGGGGGATGGCTCAATTGCTGAACACGGGTTAGTTATGGGCCATAGCAATTATTCACCCCAATCATGCCACTACATTCGTTCAATGTTTTTTTTGCGGGCATGAAGAAATTACCCGCCGCCATGTTTGTTTCGACGCATGGGTTGTTGCTGGGCGGTGTGTTCGGTTTCGCTGTCTTGTCGGCGCAAGCTGATCAAATCAAAGCGAACAATCTTAGCAATCTTGAACTGGGCGGCAGTTGGACCAGTGGGATCACGCCAACGGGAACTGAGAATGCGATCTGGAATGCCACTGTGGCGACGCCGGTGAATTGTACCAACACTCTCGGTAGCACAGTGACGTGGGGAGGCATTGTGGTCAGCAATCCATCTGCGCCAGTTTACATCAGCGGCAACACGACGCTGACCTTAAGCAATGGTATCAGTCTTGCCAACGCGACAGCCAACCTGACGGTGGATTGCTCCACACTTAATCTCGGCGCGAATCAAACATGGGCAGTGGCTTCAGGGCGTGGATTGACGACGGGGGCATCAGGGCGTTCCGGCGCGGTCAA
Organism: Pedosphaera sp.; assembly: GCA_028293325.1. GTDB lineage: Bacteria > Verrucomicrobiota > Verrucomicrobiia > Limisphaerales > Pedosphaeraceae > JAQGOT01. Next base: position 8,199 of record JAQGPA010000053.1, read on the forward strand.
TTCGCTCAACAACGGCAATTTTATCGTCACCAAAACCGGCGCGGGTGTTTGGACGACCAGCGGCAACGGTGATAATGGCAGCACGGGAATCGCCGTGAACCAGGGCACCGTAAACCTCAACAAATCCAGCAGCAGCGGCGCACATGCCATTGGCGGGCCGGGGTTAACGGTCAGCAACGGCGGGTTGGTGAAAATCACCGGCACAGGCGGCGACCAGATTTATGATGGCGCGACCGTTGCGCTGAATTCAGGGGGAACACTTGACCTGAACGGAAACAATGAAACGATAGCAAATCTCACCGGTGCTGGCGGGGTGGACAATACGGCTGCGGGCACTTCGGCCACGCTGATGCTTGGCAACGGCAGTTCGACTTTCGGTGGCTCCCTGCAAAATAGCGGCGTGGGCGCAAAACTGGGATTGGTCAAGTCAGGCACGGGGACATTGACTTTGTCCGGCACGAACTCATACACGGGCGGCACGACAATCAGTAGCGGCACCGTGGCGTTGACGACGGCGGTGAATATCGCGATGGCCTATACAAATACAACAGGCGGCACTTTGAGCGTAACTGCCGCCAATGCAACCACTTCACTATCAATGACCACTTTGACGCTGGGCAGCGGCACGCCGACGCTGACTTTCAATCTGGCTGGCTTGCGCAACTTTTCCGTTTCAATCATCAGTGACAGTGGCAACCTGGTCATGAACGGAAACGTCACGGTGAATGTGCTCAATGCGGTGCAGGCCGGCACAACCACCTTGTTGCAATACAGCGGCACACGCAGCGGTGCCGGCAGTTTTGTCACGGGCACGATTCCCTCCGGTGCGACCATCGTTGATGACACGGCAAACAAGCGTGTCTCGCTGGTTTATATTCCGTCCAATTACCCGCGCGTCATCATTCCTACGCTGAACACGAACGAGATCGTGGTTGCTGTTGCAACACCGCAACAATACGGCGCGGTGGGCGATGGCATCACGGACGACAGCAGCGCGTTTCAGGCGGCAATGAATGCGGTCTATAATTCGGGCGGTTCCGGTGGCGGTGTGGTATTCGTGCCGGCGGGCAATTATGCCTTCAGCAACAATATCACCATTCCCACGGGCGTGACGTTGCATGGCGATTGGAAGGATTGGGGGAAAAGTGGCGGCGGATTGGTCGGAACTACTTTCAAAGTATATCACGGTGTGGGCCAGACGAACGGCACACCGTTCATCACTTTGAGCGGTTCCACAGCATTGCGAGACGTGAATATTTGGTATCCAAACCAAAATGCTTCCAGTATTGCGGGCTATCCCTTTTCCATCGGTCTCGATAGTGATTGCGTGGTGCAAAACGTGGCGTTGGTCAATTCGTATCAGGGCATCGAGACATTCAACGGCGGCTCCAAGCATATCCTGCGCACGGTGATTGGTTCTCCGCTCTACCAGGGGATTAGTTTGGACCAGATTTTTGATGTGTGCCATGCGGAGGATGTCCGGTTTTCTCCGGACATCTGGTCTTCATCCGGTTTGTCCAATGCGCCTGTCCTCGGCGGCGCACATGCGACGTGGATGCGCGCAAATGGAACGGCGATGCGGTTGCTGCGGGTGGACGGAGAAATGTGCATGGACACATTCATCAACGGTTACAAAGTTGGCATCGAGGCCAATGCCGCCACCAATGGCGAGCCGGGTGCCGCCTTTTATTCCGGCGTGGTGAGCAATTGCGCCACCGCGTTGCTCGCGCAGAGTATGCCAACGGCTTTCGGCCTCATGTTCGCCAATTTCACTTTGGATGGTGACACCGCTGTCAGCCGCACCAATGTGGCGAACAACGCGAACGTGATGTTCGATCATTGCCAGATTATTGGGCGCAGCGGTCCGACAGTCGTTTCAACCGGAAACAACTGGCATTCCTGGATGCAATTCCAAAACTGCACCATCTCCAATGCGCTTCAGCTCACCGGACCGGGTGTATTCAACGTGGTGAATTCGGCCCTGCTCGGCAGCACGCAATGCGTCATGGCCGCGAGCGCGACGCGGGCGGCCTTCACGGGCTGCACCTTCAGTCCGCTGACCAACCTGGTGAATCTTGGCAACGTCAGCAATCTGCTGGTGGACGCGCGTCAGTCCATCTCGAACGCAATACCGATTGTTTATTGGACCAACGTGATCAACGATTCGTTATCGCGTCAGTCGGCCAAAACCAATTTGTATGTGGTGACGGATGCGCCATGGGGCGCCTATGGCAACGGCATCAACGACGACACCACTGCGATTCAAAGTGCGCTGACTGCAGCGGGCGCCAACGGCGGTGGCATCGTCTATGTGCCCGCAGGGAAATATCGTTTGACGAACACGCTGGATATCTCGAGTGGGGTGGAACTGCGGGGCGCTTTTGAACTGCGTCACCGAACTTGGCCGGGATCGGACGGCCATGCCAAGGGAACGATTCTTCAGCCTTTTGGCGGACAGGGAACCACAAATGGCCCGGTGGCGCTCGCGTTGGAGGCCAACAGCGGGCTGGTGGGGGTCACGATTAGTTATGAAAACCAGAATAATAGTTGCATTCCCTTTCCCCCAACGCTTCAAGGACGCGGGGCCAACGTGTATGCAGTCGGAGTATGTTGTCCGAACCCTTACATTTATGTGGACTTGGACAGCTACACTTGCACGAACCATTTTCTCGACATGGTGGATGGTTGGGCCTTGAAAACGGGCTACAAGATTGGCAATGGCTCCGGGGGCACGATCGTGGACTGCCACGGCAACTGGACTTACTGGATTGATAATTATGATTCGCAGAGCAATCTGCCCGGTAACATGCAGGCGCCGGTGTTGAGTTTTGTTTCGCACAACATGGAGATGTATGTGTTGGGCGATTGCACCGAGGTGATGGTAAAAGATTTTAGCATCATCGAAAAGACCTACATGAATTGCATCACCGAAAACGGCCAGGGGCCGCGCGTGACACTGATCAATAATTATTGCGACGCGAGCGTCCAGGGATTTGTGCTGGACGCGGCTTCACCAGCCAGCGTCATCAATGCTGTGAACACGCCAATCACGGCTTTCAACTTCGGCGGTTACGCGGACCAGGCACAGGCCACGGTGACGGTGATGAGCACCACCAATTTTCAGGGGACGGCGCGGTTCACCAGCTCTGTGCAATGGGGTGGGAACTATCTGGATTTCAACATCAATGGCGGTGACGTAGGCATCGAGATGTTTCATTCGGACAACGGTTCCGCCATCGGCAGCATTGTGAATGGCGGCGTGTTTCATCTAATCAACTGTTCCGCCAGCGTCAGCGGCAATCCGGTTTACAATGTGACCTTCGGAGCGAATGCCGGCATGGCGGGGAAAACAAATGAGTTCATCGGCTGCTACGCTTACAACGGCTGTGGCTTGTACAATCTTGCCAATAATCCAGTGAATTGCTGGAATGATTACGCACTGGCTACATATTCGGTCTTCGACCCGACTCAACCGACAATTTATAACTTGTATCCGAATGGTTTGAGTCTCTATCAGAACACCAGCACATTAAGTTTCACAGCGTTGGCGTCCGCCGGTTGCGCCAACAGCAACATTATTGTGACGGTGGACGGAGTTATCCGGACAAACCTGGCCTTCAGCGGCCCTGCCACCAGCCGCAACGTGGTTTTCCCAGGATTAACCATCAACAAAACGCATACCGCCACCATCGCAGTGACAGATAATAACGGGCGCGCGGTTTCAACGACGGTGAGCTTTGATACTTTTGATCCGAACAGTTACACTTTTGAAGCGGAAGATTTTGATTATAACGGCGGACAGTTTTTCGAAAACCCGCAGCATGGTGCCTACGCCGGATGGAGCGCGGTTGATGGGATTGATTACCACAGCGTGAATTCCGGACAAGGCCAGCATAATTACCGACCAAACCCGCCGGGCCTGGAAACGGAAGGTTGCACGGATCGCCCCCGACTGGCGGTCAGCCCCGGTTTGCAGGATTATGATGTCGGTTTCAACAGCAGCGGCAACTGGGGGAATTACACGCGAACTTTTCCGGTGGGGACTTACAACATCTACTTGCGCGCTGCGGACGGCATTGGTGCATCTGGCGACGGCGCCAGCCTGTCGGTGGTGACCAGCGGTCAAAACACGACCAATCAAACCACCACGAAGCTGGGCACTTTTTCTGTTCCGTCAACCGGCGATTGGCAAATTTACACCTGGGTGCCATTGAAAGACAACGGAGGCAATCTGGTTCAGGTCACGAATGATGGTTCGGTAAAAACGTTGCGCACCACCACGGACAACGGCAGTTACAACGCGAATTTTTACATCCTGATCCCGACTTACACACTGCCCGCGAGCATGGCGCTGACGGTTTCCAACAGCGGTGGAAACATGGGCATCACTTTCCCCACTCAACCCGGCTATGGGTATCAGGCGGAATATAAAACCAATTTGACCGACGCCGTTTGGATCCCCTTGGGGGGCGTGATTTCCGGCGATGGCACGATTTGGTCGGTCAATGACGTGATTGGTGTCGGCAGCCGCTTTTATCGGGTGCGCATTAATTGACAAAAAATACAATGCGCTCACCTGACCGGTTCAGGTATTCTATTTGAGTGACCGCTGTTAATAATCTGCTTATGAAATTCAGCCCAGGTCCAAATAATGGATATGTTCATTTCGCAGATCGTTCGTCGAAATCGATTTCGATATGGCTGGCTTTGTCGCTCTTGCTGAGCGTTGACGTGTTGTCGTTGCGCGCGGTGGAGGCTACGAACACGCTGGAGATCCAATCTGTCAACGTGGCCGGGAAGTCTTTGCCGTTCCGAGGCAAGGACAGTGTCAGCCTCGGCTCGTTTCCTAAAAACATCGTCTTTGGTTTCGGGCCCGTCACGAATGCCAGCAAGCTGCCGCTCCGTTTGCGTTACATGTTGGATGGTTACGAAAATGCCTGGCACGAAGCAGGCGGTGAAATGTCGCTGAATGTGTGGTTTTATAACAGTTCGGGTGATCAGATAAGCCAGAACAATTACCCCGTCCACGGCGAGAGCACGGGTTGGACTGGCTCATTGAAAAGTTCCTCGCTGACGCATCGCCGCGAAACCATGGTCGTGCCACCGCAAGCAGTGCGGCTGCTGATCGTGATTTCCTCGGCTGGCCCTCCGGATACGGTCGGGATTTATGTTGTCGCCAATCCGGTAGTGTCGAAAACTTCCGGCAGCCTCGGCAATGTCGTCCTGCTCCAATCGCCATTGGAAAATGATGCCCACTTGGATCACACGAGCGACGATCCGCCCGCTGGTTGGATACACGACGGCACGCGTCCGAGCATGGCCAAGATCGTGAAATTCGGACAAGACCCGCAGATCAAGGCGTTTGCGATTCTGGATGAGGATCAGGCGCGTCACGGCGAATGGCATAATACTCTGGAGTCAGCGCCTGTAGTAACGCCGGGTGACAGCCTGGTGGTGGAGTGGAACGAGATGTATAGCATGGGTCTGGCTAAAACCCGCGAAGCCGCCTATGGCGCGATGCCCGCAGGACATTACCAATTTCGTGTGCGCGGTTTGGATATGATGGGCATGTTGACCGGCTCGGAATCCTCCTTAAATGTTTTTGTTCCCCAGCCATTTTGGAAAACACCCTGGTTCTGGGGTCTCGCCGCGATCTCGATCACGGCCATGATTGTCGGTATCAGCCGCTATTTTGTGTGGCACCGGATGCGGCGTGAGATGGTTCGGCTTAAAGATCAACGCGCGCTGGAACAGGAACGGCTGCGGATCGCACACGACATCCATGACGATTTGGGCGCGCGGATCACACAAATTTCCTTGTTTAGCGCAATGTCCCAGGAAAACCCCGCATTTCCAGACAAGGCGCGCGCCAACTTTGACCGGGTTTCCAAGATGTCCCGCGAACTGGTATCCGCACTTTACGAAACCGTCTGGGCGGTTAATCCCGAAAATGATAATCTGGATGCACTGGGGAACTACCTTCGCCAGATGGTGACACAATTATGTGAGCAGACGGCGCTTCGCTGCCGTTTTCATGTGCAGGAGTTGCCGCATGAAGTTCAGGTTTCGAGCCAGACCCGTCATAACATCACCATGGCCGTCAAGGAAGCGGTGCATAATATCATCAAGCATTCCAAGGCTTCGGAAGTAACCCTCCGCATGGCGTTCTCCGGTGGTCTGCTGGATGTCTCCGTTCATGACAACGGCTCCGGCTTTCAACCCTCTGAGAACTTTCCTGGCAATGGATTGTCCAACATGAAGCGACGTCTGAAAAATATCGGAGGCAGTTGTTTTGTCGAAAGCAAGCCCGATCACGGAACGACAATCCGCATGAGTTTGAGGGTGAGGAAATCTATTTCGGGTTCGTAGAGCAATTGCATGTGAGCCGGCTGTAACTGGTGGTGTTTGATATTTGGAAAGTTTTTCATGAAAAAATCAGTGGTTATTGTTGAAGACGACAGCGGATTGAAAGAGCAAATCATTCAAATCCTTGAATCCGCCGCGGACATAAAGTGCCTGGGGGCGTTTACTTCCGCCGAGGAGGCCTTGCCACAAATTCTCGAAAAGAAGCCCGATGTCGTGCTCATGGACATCAAGTTGCCGGGCATGTCCGGGATCCAATGTGTCGCCGAGATCAAGAAAGTTTTCCCAACCATGCAGGTCATCATGGTCACGGTTTACGAGGACAGCGAACGCATTTTTCGCGCCTTGAAAGCCGGGGCCAATGGCTATCTCGTCAAGTCAAGCCCGCCATTACAACTGCTGGCTGCCATCCGTGACGTTTCCACTGGCGGGTCCCCGATGTCGAGTCATATTGCGAGCAAGGTGGTGCGGCATTTTCATGTAATCGGCCATTCGCCTCGGGAAGCGGAAAACTTGTCGCCCCGGGAAAACGAAGTCCTGGACTTGTTGTCCTGCGGCTTTATTTACAAAGAGATTGGGGATAAGTTAAACATCGGCACGGAAACCGTGAAGACGTATGTCAAACATATCTGCCAAAAAATGCACGTGCGCAGCCGCCTCGAAGCTGTGGCCAAACACCGGGCGGAATATTAGTGATCAAAAAACTTCAAGCAGGAGGTCACTCCAAAGTGAATTGGGCGGATAAACCACCTGATGAACTCCCTCCCATTGTGACGGCATATTTGCCGGGCTCAACCTGCCATCTCTGATTCGCATTCCAAACCGCAAGGTCGGACTGCTTCAGGTGGAACGTGATGACCTTTGATTCCTGGGGCTGTAGATGAATCCGTGAAAAGCCCTTTAAGGCTTTGACCGGTGTGGCCACGCTCGCGGTCTCCTGTCTTACATAAAGCTGCGCCACTTCATCCCCGACGCACTTGCCTGTATTCGTAATCTTGCAGGAGACCAGCAAATCATCGGTGCTGTGGGTTGAAGGCGTGGTGACGTTGAGATTATCGTATTTGAAAGTCGTGTAGCTCAAGCCATGCCCGAAGACAAAGAGCGGCGAACTGTCGCCTTCGATATAGGAATCTTTCCGTGAGGGTAAATGGTTATAGAAATCCGGCAGCTGTCCGACGCTCCGGGGAAAGGTGATCGGTAAACGTCCCGCCGGGTTGTTGTCGCCAAACAAGGTTTCCGCGATGGCGCGTCCGCCGAATTCGCCGGGATACCACGCTTCCAAAATCGCCGGAACATGTTTGGCCGCCCAGGTAATGCTCAACGGCCGCCCATTTTGCAGCACGAGCACGACTGGCTTGCCGGTGCCGACAATGGCTTCCAAAAGTTCTTCTTGTTTGCCGGGAAGATTCAGATCGGAGCGGTCAAAGCCTTCGCCGGAAATTTTCAGCCATTCGCCCAGGCCAAGAATCACGACGTCGGCCTTTTGCGCCAGCGCCGCCGCATTTTTAATGTCCTCGCCATCGGAAAATAAAACTTCAGAATTCGTCGAGACCAAGTGCTTGATTTGTTCCAACATGCCTTGTGCGGAACTTTCATGCGCGGCTTCAGTATAATCGCCGATCCGGGCGATGTTGGCATTCGGGCCGATGACGGCGATGCGTTTGAGATTTTTTTTCAAAGGCAGAAGCTCGCCTTCGTTTTTGAGCAGGCACATGGATTGGCGGGCGGATTCGAGTGCCAAATCCGCGTGGGCAGGGCAATGACGAACTGTGGCATCGAGCTTTTCATCCACGAACGGATGGTCGAACAGGCCCAGTAGAAATTTAACCCGCAGGACCCGTGCGACGGCCTGATTCAGTGTGGCTTCGGTGACCTGGCCGTTTTTAACTCCGTTGACGATGGCCTCCTGAAAAACAGTGTGATCAAAATCATAGAACTGCATGTCCACGCCGGAATTGAGCGCCAGCAGAACGGCATTGGTGGGTGAATCCACGACGTGATGCGTGTCGTAAAGCCGGCGGATCGCGCCCAGGTCGGACAGGACAAAACCCTGGAAGCCCCATTCGTCCCGCAAGACTTTGTTCAACAGCCACGGATTGCCCGTGCAAGGAACGCCGTCAATGTCGTGATAGGCAACCATGATGCCCATCGCTTTTCCTTCGCGGACAGCGGGCTCAAATGACTTTAGCATGATGGAGCGGACTTCACGTTCGCCGGCGTGAACGGGCGACATGTTGAGTCCGCCCTCAGGACTGCCGTGACCGGCAAAATGTTTTGGTTCGGCAACGACGGTGTGATCGGTGTTCAGTGAATCACCCTGCATGCCTTGAACAAAGGCCAGACCGAGTTGGCCGGTGAGATATGGGTCTTCGCCAAAATCTTCTTCCACCCGTCCCCAGCGTGGATCGCGGGCGATATCCAGAACGGGCCCAAGAATCATGGCCACGCCGTTAGCGCGGGCCTGCGCGGCGATGGCTGCGCCGGTGCGCCGCGCGAGTTCGGGATTCCAAGTCGTGGCCAGGTTGATGCTTTGGGGAAAGACGGTTTCGTCGTAATCCATGTAGCCGTGCAATCCCTCCTCAATGAACAATGCCGGGATACCAAGGCGGTTGGATTTGATGATCCATTCCTGAATGCGGTTGGAAAGTTTTGCGCGCGGATAGAGGTCATGCACAGAGCCGACACCGAGATGGTCAATCATTTTTTCTGCAAACTGGGGATCGAAAATGGCATCGGGTTTTGCGTGGGTGTGATGATCCACCGTCTGGTTCTTGTTTGTGTCTAACAAGTCCTCGCAACCGAAATACATGTCGAGCTGCCGCGCTTTTTCCTCCGGCGTCATGCGCGCAACCAGATCCGCGACACGTGCGTCCACGGCGAGGCTTGCATTTTTATAGGGTGGCGGAGCGTCCTGTGCTCGCAATTCCGACATTCCGACTGCCAGGACAGCGGCTATCACAGTCAGAGTAAAAAAGAATATATTTCTCTTGTCGCCGGAGAATTTCTGGTCAGCCGGCGCAGGTTTTCTGAGGTCAATGGTCATGTGTTAACGTCCATTGTTGTGTGAAAGTAATTTTGGGTAAGTCCCCTGTTTGGGGGATGGCGGCCAGCCCTTTCGCGGTTAGCATGTTCAAATAAACCGACATAATCTCATCAAGCCAGTGGCTGTCTGCCTGCCAAACATTGCGCAAGTTTTTGCCGAAGTTTCGGGAAGCCGTATTGAAACCATGACAGAAGGCACACCTGAAAATGAAGCCAGCCGCAGACTTTCAGCAATAAATCCGGCGAGACGCCCTTGAATCAATGAGCATATTAACCCGAATTCGTTGTGCGCTGATAATTGTGACTGCCGGCTTATGCATCGGAAGCAGGGCTGATGCCACCGTTGGGGCAACGACTCCGTTCACAAGTGTAGAGGCTGAAAACGGGATCCTTGGCGGCGGCGCTGCTATAACTTCCCTCACATCGGCACCGACAACACAATATTCAAGTCCGGAGCTTGAGGCATCGGGCCATGCGTATGTTCAACTCACCGCCACCGGGCAATCGGTCACATGGACGAATACCACCGGCCAAAATATCACGGCTATGAATTTACGCTCCTGCATCCCTGATGCGCCTGCGGGAGGAGGGAACACCAACACGATCGACTTGTATGTCAACGGCGTGTTCCGCCAGGCTTTCAGTGTCAACTCCCTGCAAAATTATTGTTATGAAGGCACCAACTACAATGGCCAGGCCGATAAAAATCCCGCCGATGGCAATCCGCGCGGTTTCTGGAATGACACGCACGCTTTCATCACAGGCGCTCCAGTTGCGCCGGGCGATACGATCATGCTCCGGAAAGATTCAACGAATACAGCGACGTTCTACTACATAGACGTCGCTGATTTGGAAAATCCACCTGCGCCGCTGGCCCAGCCGGGCAACTCTCTTTCCATCCTCAGCTATGGGGCGGTATCGAACAATATTGCCGTGGACAACACGACCTACATCAATAACTGCTTTATCGATGCTCAATCCCAAGGAAAAAGCGCCTGGATACCGCCGGGCATCTTTTACTTCAGCGCGATCAATGGCGGGCTCAAGGCATCGGGGATAAAAATCGAAGGCGCGGGGCCGTGGTATAGCACGCTTTATCGCGTTACGGCGAACAACAATTCGCAGGGCGTGGCGAACATTATCACCACCACTTCCAGCACGCTGCGCAACGTGTCCCTGGACTGCAATGCCTCAAGCCGGGCGGGAAACAACAATAACGGGGCGGTTAATTTCAGCGGCAATGGCTGGCTGGTGGATAATGTCTGGATTCAGCATGTGACTTCCGCGTTTTGGTGTTCGGGGGTCGGTGGCACGGCGCAGAATTGCCGGGTGTTGAGCGTGTGGTCTGATGGCGGGAACTTCAACAACGTGGAAGGTAGTGCCGGCATTGGCATGAATCTCACCTATTCAAATAACTTTGTCCGCGGCACGGGCGATGATGCCATGGCCATCAACTCGGTTAATTACAATGTGAACGGCTCAACCACCACCTACTACACGATGATGAGCAACATCACCTATATCAATAATACGGCGATAGGTGCATGGGGCGGCAAAGGCATTGGGATTTACGGCGGGATCAATGATGTGGTGACAAATAATCTGCTGCGTGATACGGCGCGATATATCGGTTTGGGCGTGGGCAAATTCGGTGTGAACGGATCGGATCTCGTGTCGGCGACAGTGCTGGGAAACACGGTCTTGCGCTGTGGCGGCAATGGTTATAATCAACAGCAGCCGGCCATGATGATCGGCAACGGCGGCGATGGGCAAAGCGTTGGAACCGTCGCGAACGCTTATTGCGCTTCGAATATCATCATTGATTCGCTTTACAGCGCAGTCGGTTTTACGACCAGCACGAACATTGTTTTCCAATACAACACCATCATCAATCCGGGTCAGGATGGGATCATGGTTGGTGGAGGCAGTTTGGGAACGGGCATCATGGGCAATGCCATCATCAATTCCAATTCCGTGACCGGTCTCAATGCCGGGCAGGTGATGTTCACCAACAGCACCACCAGCTATGCCGTAGTTTTCCCGATCGCTGCGGCAAATTACGTGACCATGTATGGCGTGGTGACGGAAATATGTGCTGAAGGCGGGCAAGACATTGGCAGCATCGAATCGGGTGATTGGTCGGCTTATACCAATATCAATCTGACCGGCATGAACACTTTTATCGCCCGCGTAGCCAGCGCCAGTGCTGGCGGCAACATTGAAATTCGCCTTGACAGTCCAGCGGGCACACTGGTGGGAACGTGCGCGGTTGCCGGAACCGGTGGGTGGCAGGCCTACCAAAATGCCTATGGCAGTATCAGCGGCGCGAGCGGAACGCATACGGTTTATCTGGTCTATACCGGTGGCGGTGGCAGTTTGTTCAATGTGCAATCCTTTGGTTTTTATTCCGCGTCAGCTTTGTTGTCGCACCAATTGATAGTCGGCAATACCTATTCCCTGAAATCTCTGACCAATGGTAAATATGTCACTGCGCCCAACGGCGGCACCAACTCGTTGATCGCCCAGAGCACCTCGGTCAGCACGCCGGAACAATTTCAAGTCGTTGATGCGGGTGGCGGCAACATCGGTTTGCTTGCCTTGGTGAACACGCAATATGTCTGCGCGGAAAATAACGGCGCCAGCCCGTTGATTGCCAATCGGGCGTCGGTCGGCGGTTGGGAGACATTCACGGAATTTGATGCGGGCGGCGGCAATATTGGTCTGCGCGCCATGAACAACGGCAAGTATGTCACTGCACCGAATGGCGGTGCGAGCGCATTGATTGCGCAAAGCACCACGATCGGAACCGCCGAATCTTTTATGGTCGGATTTGTGAGTGGTGTGCCGCCAGCAGCACCCGCCAACTTGATGGTTACCGCGGGCAATGCCCAGACCACCTTGAGTTGGATCGCTTCCGCGGGAGCTACGGGCTACAATATCAAACGTTCAACAACCAGCGGCGGGTCGTACACTGTCATTGCGACCAACGTGTCGGACACTGGCTACGCAGACACCGGGTTAGTCAATGGGACGACCTATTACTATGTGGTATCCGCCCAGAACTCGGCGGGAGAAAGTATCAATTCATCGCAGGTTTACGCCATGCCCGGAACTTTGAATCGGACGATTTGGGTCGCCAGTTCCAGCACTACGGGAAGCGATTCGCCGGGAAATGCGCTGGATGGCAATCTCACCACGCGCTGGGCCACCGGGACGTCTCAGGTCAACGGTCAGTGGTTTCAAGTGGACATGGGTTGGGGCAACACGTTCTACAAAATCGTTTTGAATGCCATCAATTCGGCCAACGATTATCCACGTGGCTATCAGGTTTATGTTTCCAACGATGGCATTAATTGGGGCAGTTCGATCGCGACCGGAACCGGCGCTTCGGGTGTCACCACCATCACATTCGCTACCCAGGCCGCGCGTTACATTCGGATAGTGCAAACCGGCAGCGCGCCGGGAACATTCTGGAGCATTGATGAGTTCAATGTTTTCGGAACGGCCCCGCTGGCTCCAGTCGGCCTGACCGCTACGGCTGTTGGCGAGCAGGTCAACCTTTTGTGGGCCGCCAGCGCGGGTGCGTCTGGCTACAACTTGAAGCGGTCAACCACAAGCGGTGGAGCTTATACGACGATCGCCACGAATCCAGGCTATGTAAATTACTCCGACAGCGGCCTGATCAATGGGACGTTGTATTATTACGTCATCACGGCGACGAACATGTTTGGCGAGAGCCCTAATTCTGTTCAAGCCAGCGCGCGACCGGTTTCCACCACTTCACCACAACTCAGCCTCATAGCGAGCGGCGGGCAGGTGCAGTTGAGCTGGCCGCTGGATCATCTCGGCTGGCATTTGGAAATGCAGACTAATTCGCTTAATGCGGGCCTCGGAACGAACTGGGTGATCATCCCGGGATCAGATGCGACAAATCGTATGGCATTCCCGTTGGACCCAAGTGTTGGCAGCAGTTTCTTCCGGTTGATTTACCCTTGAAATGAGACTCATGGATAACAATGATCGGGGACCTGCCGGCTGGCTAACATGCCCGGTTGGGTGCGGCTTTATGCTCATGAACATGTTCGTCGGTTTTTTGTTTTACGGTGCTCATACCCCCACGGGGCGGATATGTGGAATGGCCGGTTCCCGAGCACCAATCAAACGACAAGTGGTCGGGTTGATTGGGTGGCCTTTTATCTTGAATTGAAGAGGTCTCGCATGTTCGAATTACAGCGAAAATGGCCATCCCACCTTTAGGGGATAGTTTAGATGGGGACTCCAGTTTAGATTAATATTCACAGCCCGGAACTAAAAACTAAATGAAACGCAACAACCCTTTGACTCGCATCTCTAAAATGAAAATTCCAAAATCAATAATTGCAGGCGTGGCCGCAGCTTGCATTCTGCTCTGCGGCAGTGTGGCTCAAGCACAATCATCCATTGCTAATGTTTATCCAAACGGCACGAACATGTTTCAGCCGTCTTCAACATTATCCTTTACCGCCAATTCCGCGGCAGGGATCACCAACGTCACCGTGCAGTTGACCGTCACCAGTTTGTATTCAGGACAAAGTTTTGTAAAAAGCCTGACTGCGGCAAATGGTTTGACCATCACGGGGCCGTCCACAGCTGAAAATGTCAGCACCGTTTTGAGCAGCAATACGATTTATTCTGCAGTCATTCAGATAAAGGATGCGAACGGCGTTCCGGCCAGCCAGACCGTTAATTTCGATACAATTACCCCCGTGTATACTTGGGAGGGGGAGGATTGGGATTATACCAGTAATAGCATCGCCGGGCTATACATTGATAATCCTCAAACCAATGCTTATGCCAATCTGCTTACCACTGTTAATGTTGATGCCTTCAACGCCAATGGCAACGGTGGACCTTGGTATCGGCCGGCGGGCATCACCGCCGGGGCTCCGGGCGGGTTGTGGACCGAGACGGCTGGTGATAGTCCGAAACGTCTGGCCTACATTGGCACCACGAATGTTGACTGGGACGTGGGTTTTACTGATAGCGGTGATTTTGGACAATACACACGGCATTATCCTGCGGGCACCTACAATATGTTTGTGCGCACCGCCGGTGGTGGTGGTGCAAACGCGGAAGCTGCCGATATTACGGTGACTGGTGGAACTGCGGCGATCAACAGCCTGGCCAGTGGCCCATATAAATATGGAGTTAAAGGCCTGGGTTGGGGAAGTTATGATTTTATGCCGGTGACCGACAGTGGTGGTAATCTGGTTCAAATTACTTTTGACGGCAGTCCCAGCACTTTGAAAGTGCTCCAGGTTCAGGCCGCTGACAATATACAGTTTTTCATGTTGATGCCCGTGGCGCCTGTGTTGGTCAGCACCGTTACGATCACCAATATTAGCCCGGATGGCTCGGCTTTGTATAACCCGGCTGGAACATTCTCATTCACGGCCTCTTCTCCTACCGCGCCGGTTGATCCGAACAACATTATCGTGCAGGTGACCGCCACCAATTTGTGGGGTCATGGCTCGGTGACAAGTTTGTCAGCTTCCAGTGGGCTTACTGTGACGGGGCCGTCCACGAATTTGAGCGTGAGCTTTCCCACGACGACCAACACGGTTTATTCGGTCTTCATTCAGATAACCGATGCGAACGGGGTTGCGATAAGCTCCACCGTGACTTTTGACACCGTGATTGAAACTTACACATTTGAAGTGGAAGATTTCGATTACCAAAACGGCCAATACTTTGATAACCCGCAAACCAACGCCTATAGATTGCTGGATGGTGTTGCGGAGGTTGATTTCCACGCCACCCAGCATGGCGGCGCCTACCTCCGCGTCGGATTGACCACCGAGGGCGCCAGCGACAAGCTCCGCCCGGAGTATAACGGCACCGGGAAACAGGATTACGATGTTGGATTCAATGACAATGGGAATTGGGGTAACTATACCCGGAACTATCCGGCTGGCACCTACAACATTTATGTGCGCGCTTCCGATGGCAATGGCAATGGGAGTGCAGACAGCGGCAACATCTCTTTGGTGACCAGCGGAGTTGGCACCAGCAGCCAAACACTCTCACAGCTTGGCAAATTCGGAGTTCCACCCACTGGTGGCTGGCAGGCGTATCAATGGGTTCCGGTGAAAGACACGGCCGGCAACCTCGCCCAGTTCACCGGCGGTTCGCTGGAGACCTTGAGAATGACGATTGATAATGGCAATTGTAATGAAGGGTTCATCCTCTTGACACCAGCGGATCCGAGCTTGGTTTTGCGGCCGTTTGTGGATAATTTCCAACCGGACGGTTCAACCATGTTCTTGACGGCGAATCAGCTGAGCTTCGTCGTTCATTCACAGCCCGGGACTGCGACCAACAACATTGGATTGAACCTGAATGGCGTGAATGTGTCCGGCATGAGCTTCAGTGGCACACCCAACCTCCGTAACGTCAGCTATCCCGTGCAGCAAAATGGCTATTACACAGCGATCGTCACCGTGACGGACGTCAACGGAACCTCTCGTCTCACCAATAGTTTCAATACCTTCAGTTCAACCAACTACCAATGGGAAGCTGAAGATTACGACTACACCAATGGCCAGTATTTTGATAATCCGCAAGTTGGTTCTTATGCCACCTTGGCGGGCGTGTCCGGAACGGATTATTTTGAATCGGATCTAAATGGTCCAAGCCGTTCGAGTTTAACCCCCTATCGGCCTGCCAACGGTTCCAATATTCCAGACTCTTCCGCCGGCGATACGGCACGGGATCAATTCACTGCGGCCGTGAAAACTGATTACAACATCGGGTCTTTTGGCATCAATTCATGGGCTAATTATACCCGCCATTATCCGGCCGGAACTTACATTGTGATGGGACGCTTCGCTGAAGGCGCGGGGCTGGCCGGAGCCAACCTGGCATTGCTGACCAATGGTGTGAGCACCAACATCCTAGGCACATTCAGTATTCCATCGTTGGGTTGGGGAACTTGGCAATGGCAGCAGTTGACGGATAATAGCGGGAATCCAGTCAAGGTGACGTTTGATGGGTCAGCGCAGATATTGCAATTGCGTGGAACGACACCAAATGAAGCCAACGTCAACTTCCTAATGCTGGTTCCAACGGCCCTGGCACCCAAACTCACGGCGACTGCCAGTGGCGGGAGCATACATATTGCGTTCCCGACCCAGACCGGTTATAGCTATCAATTGCTGTATAAAAATCATTTGACTGATGCCAATTGGACTCCGATCGGCAGTCCGATTTCCGGCAATGGTGCCGTGCAGACAGCCAATGATTCAGCAGCTGGAAACACTGGTTTCTATAAAGTGCAAGTTCAATGAGTTATTAGTAGATGTAGATGAACAACGACATTTCCAGCGGTTGGCGATTGGCCAACCGCTGGAAACTTTTAAGACAACAATATTCGTATGAAGCAAACGTCATTTGTTTTGGTTAGTCATGAGCGTCGCAAGTCTGCTTGTCAGGTGCGGGGTTTTACTTTGATTGAGCTTTTGGTTGTTATCGCCATCATTGCCATACTGGCTGGCCTGCTTTTGCCAGCCTTATCCAACGCCAAGACCAGAGCACAGGGAATTTCGTGCCTCAACAACATGAAGCAGTTGCAACTGGGCACCATTCTTTATGCAGGTGATAACAATGATTACATACCTGGGAACCAGGGCAGCACTTTCAACGGCACTGGCATTATCGGTGAGACGCCAAACGAACCAAATTGGGTGGCTGGGACCGTCAACAACGCCGCCGGCGGGACAAATATTTATTTTTTAGGTGTGTTGGGAAATAGCGACCCGGTAAACGGAAATAATACCCTGCTGGGTTCGATAGGGAGCTATGCGAAGGCAGCTGGTGTCTATCGTTGTCCGTCGGATACATACATAGAACCTTCAAATAAGCAGTCTCACATCAGATCTTGTTCGATGAACTGTTATATGGGAACCAATTCAAAGTTTTATCAATTCGGCACACAAATTAATAATGCTTATAAAGCATACTTTAAGTTTGGTGACATCACTGGCGCGTTAAGTCCCTCGGATGCTTACATGATTTTGGACGAAAACCCGGTGACTATCAACGATGGTTATTTCAATGGCTTTCCAAACGCCCTCTTTGATCGGCCCGCCGTCAATCATGGTAAATCGAGCTCATTCACGTTTGCCGACGGCCATGCCCAAAAGCACAAGTGGGTCGACACCTATTTGTTGTCGAGCGGTGGAAGCGTCAACAGCGTCGATCACCGATGGTTGGGCACTCACGCCACCGTCTTGAATTGATTAAAGCTTGGGAACCATTTCACAGATTTTTAGTTTGCCTGGCGCCAGAGCTTGGAGCCGGAACTGTGAAACAATTGGTAAGGCCGCCATCCAAATAATTTGGGCCGAAGACGCTAATAGCTCCATTCAGAATTGGAGATATTCTTCACGGCAAAGGCCTGTGGCGTGAACCCTCAAGAATCTGAACAGCATCTGACAGGAACACAGTTTTTGGTTCGTTGGCACTCCTTGCTGCGTAAAGCCTTGATGTTCCAACGCCAAGAGATGAAGTCAGTTGCCGGAATCGGTTTATTTTATTTCCCGGCCTCGAAGCGATCAATCGCAGGTGAGTAATCTTTTGGACGTGGCATGGAAGGAGACGACAGAGTGGATCTCCGTCATTATTATATAATTATATAACGCAAAAAAAGGCTGTTGCGGGGCAGGGTGGGAAATCTCGCTGCAAGGATTGAAGATGATTGTATAACAGAAATTGTGGAACTATCACGACTTCGGATTCCTTGGGCTAAAACACGTCAGTTGTAACGCTGACGATTTTGCGTTTGCGTAAACTTCGAGACGAAAAAGCGCTTGCGGCACCTGAGTAATCCACTGCGTATTCGGCTGTGCTTAACCCCTCAGTATGGCCTTGATCACCAGATGGCAAAAGGGGCGTATAAAGGACCCCTTCCGCCAAATTGTTTCCACTTCTTTACAAGCAGGCAGGTGTGGGATTCCTCAAATTTATCGGCTGCAATTGAAGTTAGAGTGGGTGGAGGGAATTGAAGCTCGTATTAGAGCAGTTCCATAAATGCTGTAGCGAGGCGGAAAAGTTAGTGAGGGACGCGGTCTTTTTGACTTTTGGCTTCGTTTCGGCTCGGTCACAGGCCACCTTGGGCATGCTCCCTCGCCAAAGCCTCGCCCAAAGTCAAAAATCCTCGCTCCGCCGCGCTACATCATTTCTGCCAATGCTCTAAAGGTCCGCCAAGGAAGGGTTTGCGGCATGGAGGATAAAAATAGCGCGAGGGAAAGAGCGCACTTCATTCAAGCAGACAACAAATCTGTAAAGGCGTCAGGCCGCCGCAAATTAACCAACTGTTCGCGCATAAATTCGCGCGGGTTGCAGATTACTGCAGGCGGTAAACGATGCGGGCCTTGTCCAAATCGTAGGGTGACATTTCCATCTTAACGCGATCGCCAACAGTCAGGCGGATAAACCGCTTGCGCATTTTGCCGGAGATATGGGCCAGCACCTGATGCTTGTTGGTCAACTCAACGCGAAACATGGTCCCGGCCAACACGGCCAGTATTCTACCTTCAATTTCGATATGTTGTTCCATCCACTGTTTTCTTCATCTGCCCTGGTTCAAACCGGTTCCGCTTCAAACGGCAGTCTTCAAAACGAAACAAAAAGGTGTGGAATTCACCCGAATCCCACACCGTGAAATCAGACCAGACGATTAACGGCTGTATTCGCGACGCGAACCGCCGCGATCGCCACCACCGCCACCGCCACGATAACCGCCACCACCACCGCCGCCGCCGCCAGAACGGGGAGCGCGCTCTTCACGAGGGCGGGCTTCGTTAACGGTCAAGTCACGGCCATCAACGTTCTTACCATTGAGGGCGGTAACAGCTGCGTCAGCGCCTTCTTTGGTTTCCATGGTGACAAAGGCGAAACCGCGAGGGCGGCCGCTAAATTTGTCCATGATCATATCAACGCTGGTCACGGGACCGTGTTGGGCGAACATGTCTTGGAGTTGATTTTCAGTGGTATTGTAGGACAAATTGCCCACATATAATTTAGTACTCATGATGATTTCTTACTTTCACTTCGTAGACTGACTGCTTCTTCCCAGACCGTTCCCGACCATCGGGTTTCAAATCATCACTGAAAGCACTTTCAACTGAAGATTTTCCAAGCCTTGAAATCGACCAGCTATCTAACAGAGTTAAACTTAAACATTTACATAAATAATGCAAGACTTTTGCACATGTTTGGGAGTTTAAATATTCATAACAGATTGCATAACAACATCTTACTTATATAAAGCCACGCGTTATAAGGCCTGTCGTTTCTCTGGAAGTCACAGCTGGTTTGGCAGTTGGCACTGCTTTGAGCCCAGTGCAATCGGAACCAGGCCGATACTTAATTGGCATACATTAATTAAAGGGTATTACTTATTATCATCGGCTTTGCCGTTTGGCTTCTGGTTGGCGGAAACCTTGCTAAAACGCTCCCGAGTTTCTGAAGTGGTGGTATTAGAGCAGTTCCATAAATGCTCGAGTGACATTTTGAGCTTCTCGACACGCAGAAGGACGAACTGATTTTTCGCAGCTACTGGTCCCCTAATCAGTTGAGCCCTGACCGGATGCCAATTGGAAGAGACGACTCAGCGGGCTGCTGGTTTTTGTCGCCGAGATTGATTCTACCATGGTTGGCTTTGTGAGCTGCGAGCCGAATGGGCATCTCGACCATCTCTATGTTCATGCCCGGTTCCAGAGGCAAGGCATCGCCATGGCGCTCTGCGAGCACATCGAACATACGGCGTTATCACGCGGCCTTGGCCGCCTTTTTACCGAAGCCAGCATCACCGCGCATCCATTTTTTGAACGCGCGGGGTTTCGCGTGCTCGCTCCGCAAATTGTCACGCAGGAGAACGTTTCCTTTACAAACTATCGGATGGAGAAACTTTTCCCGTGATATTCAAAACAAACACGTCAATATCCAGTTCACGTTGCCAGATGAGGCCAGCGCACCTATAGTAAGTTTAATAGCGTGGGTGTTGTGTTTCGCGCCGGATGCCGGATAGGCCAGCCCCATGGTATGGTAAAATTCATGACGATCACCAATCGTAATCGTACCAGCAGCAAAGACCTCGCCCAGCGAGCGTCCCTTCCGATTGTACCTGCGAACGTGATTGCGGAACTGGAGAAGCACATTTTGGTGGATGGTTTCAAGCTGGTGATTGATTTGGAAAAGAGCCGCGGCTCGAGATTGGTGGATGCGCCCAGTGGACGAGAACTGGTGGATCTCTACAGTTTTTATGCGTCGATGCCCATCGGTTTCAACCATCCTCACTTTAACAAGCCGGAAGTGGAGGCGGAATTGTTGGCGGCCGCTAAAATAAAAGTAGCCAACGCGGATGTTTATTCCGTCCAGTACGCCACGTTCGTGGATACTTTTGCGCGAGTCATGGAGCGGGCGCCGCTGAACCGCTATTTTTTTATTGAGGGCGGCGCGCTGGCGGTGGAAAACGCCTTGAAGGCGGCGATGGATTGGAAGGTGCGCAAGAACATTGCAGCGGGACGGGGCGAGCGCGGGACGGAAATCATTCATTTCGAGCATGCGTTTCATGGTCGTAGCGGCTACACGATGAGCCTGACCAACACCGATCCGCGAAAGACGCAATATTTTGCAAAATTCGCCTGGCCGCGAATGGCGTCGCCGGCCATCGATTTTTCGCTGCCTGAGCCACAACGCTGGCTGGCGGTGGCGGAACAGGAAAAGCAGGTGGCGCAGCAAATCCGCGAGCTCATTGCGCAACGCGGAGTTGATATGGCTGCGATTATCATCGAGCCGATTCAGGGTGAAGGTGGTGATAATCATTTCCGGGGCGAATGGCTGCAAACCTTGCGGAAGATTTGCGATGAGAGCGATGTGCTGCTGATATTTGACGAGGTCCAGAGCGGCATGGGATTGACGGGAAAAAATTGGTGCTGCGAACATTTTGGTGTGTTGCCGGATTTGCTGACCTTCGGAAAGAAGGCCCAGGTTTGTGGCGTGATGGCGGGGCCTCGTGTGGATGAAGTGGCGGACAATGTTTTCCGTTTGCCGAGCCGGATCAATTCCACCTGGGCGGGAAATTTCGCGGATTACGTCCGGTCCACGCATTATTTGCGCATCATCGAAGAGGAAAAGCTGGTGGAGAATGCGCGGATTAAGGGGGCGTATTTTCAAAATGAATTACAGGCACTGGCACAAAAGCATCCGATCCTCACCGCCGTGCGGGGTCGCGGTCTTATGCTGGCTTTTGACCTGCCCAATGCGACCCTGCGCGAGGCATTTTTGAACGGTGCTTATGAACTGGGGCTGCTGGTGCTCCGCTCGGGAGAACGCGCCATTCGCCTTCGCCCGGTGCTGGATATCACGGATGATGTCATTGAGACAGCCTTGCACATCATGGATAAGGAATGCCGGCGGTTGACTGCTTAGAACACAAAACAACACCTAAAAAGCCAATAAAACAAATGGGACGAGTGTTTGTTACCCCTCACCCCGCTCGGGCGGGACGAGGGAGACGAATGGTTGGCAAATCATCGGGTCAGGGCGCAATTGCGTTTTGTTAGGCGCTCTTAATCCGGCGCGAACGGAATCATGCTTAAATCGACGAACAAATTATTCAAGCGACTTGGTTTGAAGGAAACGAACCCGGGAGTTTTTTGCGGCGAGTGGCTGGGCAGCGGGAGATTGCTGAAGAGTGTTTCGCCGATTAATGGGAAGGCGCTCGCATCGGTCAGGCAGGCCACCGCCGCAGAGTATGAGAAGGTCGTGCAGGGCGCAGCGGCGGCTTTTCAGAAATGGCGGGCGATCCCGGCGCCGAAGCGCGGTGAAATTATTCGTCAACTGGGGAACGCTTTGCGGTCCGCCAAGCAGGACCTCGGAGAACTTGTGACGCTGGAGGCCGGCAAAATTCAAGCTGAAGGCGAAGGCGAGGTGCAGGAGATGATTGATATTTGCGATTATGCCGTGGGGCTGTCACGCCAACTGTATGGGCTGACGATTGCGTCGGAACGTCCGCAGCATCGCATGCTGGAGCAGTGGCATCCACTGGGCGTGGTGGGCGTGATCACCTCATTTAACTTTCCGGTTGCGGTGTGGGCCTGGAACAGCGCGCTGGCGGCGGTTTGCGGGAACGCGGTGCTCTGGAAGCCATCGGGGCAGACTCCGCTCACTGCGATTGCGACCACAAAGATTGCGGAGCGCGTTTGCCGCGCCAACAAGGTTGATCCGGCGATTTTCAGTCTGGTGATTGGCGACGTGGAGACAGTTGGCGGGCGGTTAGTGAACGATAAGCGCATTCCATTGGTTTCCGCCACGGGTTCCAGCCGGATGGGCCGGCAAGTCGGGGAAGCAGTGAGTCAGCGTTTGGGGCGCAGCCTGCTCGAACTTGGCGGCAACAATGCGATTATTGTCGCTCCCAGCGCGGAGCTGGAGCTAGCCGTGCGCGCGATTGTATTTGGCGCGGTGGGCACCGCCGGGCAGCGTTGCACTTCCACGCGGCGGGTATTCGCGCACGAATCCATTTTGCAGGAATTGATGCAACGGTTGCTGGCGGCCTATGAGCAAG
This sequence comes from Pedosphaera sp., assembly GCA_028293325.1. GTDB lineage: Bacteria > Verrucomicrobiota > Verrucomicrobiia > Limisphaerales > Pedosphaeraceae > JAQGOT01. The sequence goes on from JAQGPA010000053.1 coordinate 31,210, forward strand.
TGCGAATCGGGAATCCGATGGAGCCGGATACGCTCATGGGGCCGCTCATCAGCCCCAAGGCCGTGGCGGCGATGCAGACCGCGCTGAAGCAACTCCGGCGCGAAGGTGGTTGCATATTATATGGTGGCGAACCTTTGCGCGGGCCGGGTTATCCAGGCGGACGTTATGTGCGGCCATGTATCGCGACGGCACGCGCAGATTTTAAGATTGTCCACGAAGAAACATTTGCGCCGATCCTTTACCTGATTGCCTATCAGGATTTGGAAACAGCCATTGCGGAGCATAATGCCGTGCCGCAGGGGCTAAGTTCGGCGATTTTCACGAATGAATTGCGGGAAGCGGAACAGTTTCTTTCCGCCGTGGGAAGTGATTGCGGGATTGCGAACGTCAACATTGGCACGAGTGGTGCGGAAATTGGCGGGGCTTTTGGCGGCGAAAAAGAAACTGGTGGCGGGCGCGAAAGCGGAAGTGACAGTTGGAAGAGTTATATGCGGCGGCAGACGGTGACCATCAACTACTCCACGGAACTTCCCCTCGCCCAAGGCATCCGCTTTGGAAAACCGTATTAATGCGGATTGAATAAAGCCGGTTCGCAGACCAGATTGTGCCAGAGAATTATGATTAGCTCAGCAACAGGAAACGGAATTGAAGCATTGAAATCGTCCGTGCGCGGAGCGGAGGCAAAGGATTCGCAGCATTTTGATTGGCCACTGGCTTATGATGCGGAGAAGTTTCTGCAACAGCGGATCGCGGAATTTCTGGCGCTGAACAGTTTTGCGCGGCGACTGGCGGAGCGGATGCGGAATGAGACAGGCACGGATTTCTTTGAATGGATTGATCATTTGGTGCTTGCGCCGGAGGATGAGAAGACGTTGCGCGAGGCCGGTTTTATCCGCAATGAAGGGGCGGAGACACCGGCGGGTGAAGTCGTGCTGTTCCATCCACGGGCCACCCTGCCCCGCATCCTGATTCGGGCGGGGCAAACGCAGAATCCGTCGGTCATTGCGTTGCGCCCGGAACATGTGGCTGACTTCATGGCGCGTCATAATTTATCTGAAGAAATCGATGGCGCGCCGTTTTCCCGCTATCGGCGGTTGGCGGTGTCGGAAGAAAACGGCACCCGCCTGGAGGCGGTGGAGCGACGGGCTTATGGCGGCTTTATTCCCACACCGCTTCGTCCCAATCAGTTGGAAACCATCATCAAAGTTCAGGAAATGTGGAAAACCCGGCGGCGAATTTTTCCGCAGGATGACGAAGGATTCAAAGCGGCGAATCGATTGCTGGAACAAAGCATCCCGCTGATTGGGCGTGATTTGACCTGCCAGATTGTTTTTGAGGCGGAGCGGGCTTACTGGGAATCGCGCAATGGGGCGGCACGGGTGCAGAAGTTTCGCCAAGATCAACTGGGGCTCGGTTGGGGCAATCATGATCACCATACGTTTCGGAGCTCACGCGAACATTTTGTGGACCTGATTGAATTTCTGCTCAAGCTGGGATTTGAAAAGCGGGAGCGTTATTATGCGGGCGCGGAGGCGGGTTGGGGCGCGCAGATATTGGAACAAGCGGTGGTGGGCATTGTGGTTTTTGCCGACGTGGACCTGATGCCGGATGAAACCGGGGTGGATTTCTCCATCAACCGTCTGCCACCCGCCCCGAAGTTGGGGACGGTCGGGCTATGGGTTGGATTGCATGGTGAAAGTTTTCTCGATGCGGGCATGCATCATCTTGAGGCACGGTTTGATCATCAATTGCTGCGCGAACAACTGGGAGAGCACGGCATCCAGACGATGAAACCGTTCTCCGATTTCGATTTTCTACGGCAGGCCTTCACGGAAGGCGAACGCTGGCCGGTGAACCGCGAACGGGCGAAGCGGTTGTTATCCGCCGGGTTGATCACACCGGAACAATTTGAGCAGTTCACACAGGAAGGGGCGCTGGGCAGTCATTTGGAGAATTTGCAACGTCATGGTGGGTTCAAAGGATTCAACCAAAAATCGGTGAGTGTAATTATTGC
>JAQGPA010000058.1 GCA_028293325.1 Pedosphaera sp.
CGGTTCCACCACCGGCAATCGAGTTTGTCCGATCAACGTTTCAATTCATTCACGAACAGAAAGACCATTGCACGGCATCGGCCTTTGCCTTCGGCCGGGAAGACCTTATTCCAGCCATGTTCGGAGCCCTGCTCGAACGAATGAAAATCAGTGAGGTCATGGCTCCCAATTTTCACTATTACCTTAAGCGTCACACACAACTCGACGCCAAAACACATGGCCCGCTCGCTCTTCAATTGGTGGCCGCGCTCTGCGGCAAAGACGCCGGTCGAGAACGGGAAGCAAGGAGAGCAGCCGAAAAGGCGCTCGAGGCCAGAATCGTTTTTTGGGACGGAGTCGAGGCGGCGATGAAGAATCAGCCGTAGTCGGTTACCCGGCAGCATCGGTTATCCCAGATGCTCGGCCCGCGTCCTCCGCCCTTCACGCCGCCTTCGATTTGATAGGCCGCCGTCGCCACCCCCCACCAAAAGTCTTTTGGAAAACTCACGCGCTCGCGGTGCTTGGTCGGCGTGAGCGAATCCTTGGCAATTATACTCGCGGGTGTAGCGGCAAGTCCGGCAAGCGCACTGGTCGCGGTGGCGTTGCGAATAAAAGTTCGACGATTCATACTAATTGCCAAACTTCTGCAATCCGGATAAATCCGACTCCACTGTGATGATGCCAGCACCCGGAATCACCTTGGCCAAAAAGTCGCCAGAAAGTTCAATGTTGGCGGAAGTCTTCAACGCAATCTCCTTCTTCGGGACGCTGTTGACCACGAGGTCCATCGCTCCAGGCTGACGAAAAACGCAACCTAAAATGCTGATCTTGGTCTTCAGGTAGTCGGACATCGCCTTGTTGTCGTGGAAATAAATGCGGTTGTTACGGAAACTTGAATTCAAGATTGTCACGACATCCACCGGCGTGCCAATGTCAAGGAAATCAGATTTCTGGCCGTAAAGGACGCGGATGTTGTCGAAGACGAGCTGTTCCTGCACGGGAACCTTCGCGCCGGGATAATAGGACCGGTCGAATTTGTCGTTGTCAGAGTGAATGGAAAATCCGGTGCGCGGCTTATCCAGATAAATATCGCGGAAAGTGACATTCCGCACTCCGGCCGTGTAAGTCACATTGGTCTGCACCACGCCCCAGTTGATGCCATCGAGGGTCATTGAACCACTCTCATGCTTAGGCTGCGTGGTGGATTTATATACCGTGCCATCCGGCTTGGCTTGGACGCGATACAACCGCCCGCTGGAAACGACGGTGTCGGATTGCTGCACTTCCATGCCGGACGTCCAGTCAACCCACGCCCCAGCCGACATGCGGCAGAAATAGCCGGTGGTTTTTTCAGCATTCAGATCGTGGCAATTTTCTACCACCCCATCCTCGATCCAGCCCAGCTCGGGATTCCCGACGGCGTAGTCGTTCCCGTTAAGTGCAATCGCATCGTCATAAGTTTGAAAGGTGCCGTTGCTGATGGTGAATCGTTTGCCTCGGCCCAAATGCACGCCGTCCTTCTGACCTTTAATGATGACATCGTTGATAATCAGATCCTCGAAGGTGCAAACTTGAACCGCGTATTGCACCTGGCCGAGATCCAGGCAGCGGAAATGTTCAATGCGCAAATCCTTGACATAGAAAAAAGCGAGCTGGCCGTGCAGGCCATAAACATCTTTGAACGTGCGCACATCCACGCCGTTGACGATGATTTGCAGGCCCTCGATGGTGATGTGTTCGTCATAGGTTTTGGTCAACGCCCCCTTGTTGAGTAGCACATGCGAGAACGCTCCCTGTTCGGCGACTTTTTTCAGAAACACGTTGTTACCAAAAATCAGCGTGGTCTGGCTGCCGAGATAAACTGTGCCAGCCATTTTGTAAGTGCCTGGCTGGCTCACCATGATTGTTCCGCCCTGATCAACCGCCCGCTGCAAAGCCTTGATATTATCCAAGCCGCTGGCCTCCGGTGAAAAACCGAAGCCGACGGCATCGGTGAAGCCTTGACCAGCCACCTCGCTGGCGGCGGATTGTGGTAGTGCGAGTAGTTCAGCCTGCGCAAGCGCCAACGTGAAAGCAATTAAGAGCGCGAGCGAACAATTCAAACCTTGTCTCATTACAATAATTCTTTTCATTGGCGATTTTGTCTTCCGGTTTAGCCTGAATTTAGAGTGGAACGCTCCGGGGCTGGCTTGCAACAAACTCTCGCCTGGAATGTTGTGAAATATTTCAAATGAAAGTGAACTCGTCATCAGCCTGAACACCAGGCCTCGTAAGTCAACAAAGACTTTCAGCTTGCTATTTTTAGAGTTCGTTAGAGTGTGTAATGGAAGTTCGTTTATTCTTATGTTCATATATTTTCGTTAAGTTGCTGGGTCCGGTCTTTATGTTTTCTACATTTGTAATCTCCTTGAACCCACTTCATGTCGGTGCGGAAACCGTTCTGACAAGAGCCAGTGGAGATTACGATGTCGAATTTAACCGATCCCAAATTCTTTGGGAGACAGGTGCTGTCAGTTGGGCAGTGTCGATTTGAGCGGTTCTTCTGCAAGAATTTGGCTAGTTTGCGTGTGGCAATTGTCTTCATTATTTATCGCGCTAAACATTTCAAGTGTTTACGACCGGCAAAGTAGTCAGGCGCAAGTGCGTGGAGCCGTATGGCACCAATATCATTGTCTTACTCACACCCGTCGGTTGATTTTCAGCTTCGCTTGGTAGTGAAGCTGGATTTTCGGGAGCCATTTTGAAATCGATGGGTAAAGGTTCGAGCACTGGTTTCCATGCGGACTCCCACTGGGGCAGGAAATGTAGCGGCACTTCGATCCGCACCGGCACTTGGTTGGCTTGAAAAGGATTTTCAGACATCGGCGATTCGATCACCTTGAATGCACGTGCAATGTTTTTGTGGGTCGCATCCATTCCATAACGCCACTCGCTTGCGGGGAAAAATTCCACGGCGGGAAAGCCCTGGACGTTGTTCCCTTTCAGAACGTGTCTGATCGCGTCAGGATCGCGCTGGCTCTCGACTCGTTTTTCATCAATCTTCAGTGAATATACCAACGGCCCGCGATGCACGCTCACTGCGCCGCCGGCGAACCAATCCTTTAAATGAATGTTCATTGGCAGCATTAGCGCGATAACGTCGCCGTCGTGGAATTCGCGTTTGAGAATCGCAAATGTTCCCGGTGTGCAGCTCAACATAATTGGTGTACCGTTTACCGTCACGCGTGCTGCATCGCACCATTCGGGAATCCGCAATCCCAAGGCAAATGTGACGGACTTCGGAATTTTGATTTTGAATGATATCGTTTCGCGAAATGGATAATCAGTTTCCTCCGTGATCGTTACTGGCTGTCCGTTGATATTCGTGTTGACTTCGCTTGGGCCAAAAAGTGCTGCGGCCAAACCACCCTTCATCTGCATCCACATCCGTGTGACATAATTTGGCATTGCGCGATTTACGTTGCCGCTGCAACATTCTGTGTCATGCGCCGCTCGATACGACATACGCGTGGGCGCGAAAATCCGACAGGCAGTGTCGGATGCAAGAATTTGATTCGCGCTTGAGAAATACTGCAACTGCTTGAAGTCCTTCGTTACCGCACCCGGCAGTGCATTGAAAGTCGTCCGCTCAATCAGATCCGCCCAATGTCCTTCACCGCCGGCCATTAGCAAATATCCGAAACTCCATGACCAATCAGTGATGTCACAAGTTTCATGCAAAGAATTAAAGGCCGTCGTGCCCAATGCTTCCGAACTGACGATGCCGCCGTCGGGCATCAAGCTGTCGTCCTCGACTTTGCGATAGGCGAGGTTCGCCAACTCCAACGCCTCGTTGTCGCCTGTGTAACAAAACATCAGCGGCAATAATTTGAGTTGCTCGGCGGCGGTCACGCCATGTTCGCGCAGCGGCTTGTTCCCGTGAATTTTGTCAACTTGCGAAAACGATCTTGGATCGCTAAAAAAATAACGGTCGTAACTGCGCTTCGCGATTTCAAGCAAACGCGGATCACCACTCAAGCCGTAAAGATAAAGCGCCTCTTCCGCAAGGAGGCCGCCGCGTCCACTGAAATTGCGGCTGCCCTGGAGACATTCGTTCAATGTTTGCGCCACTTTGGTGTCGCCCGTCGCGCTGTATTCCGCCATGAGCGCACGACCAACGACGGCGTTGGGCCAGCCCCACAATGATTTTCCGAGCTTGCCCGGCCCCGAATTATCAAGAATGAATTTAATGTTTGCATCAGGAATTATTTTTGCGCTTGGATTGTCAATCAAGTGACTCAATCGAACGGCCCCGTCCACAAAATACCCGGACTGTTCGTACGGCCACCAAATCTCGCCGTGCTTCACGGGTGGCGGCGGAATTTCCCCGGCATACATGCAAGTGTCATAAGGATAGGCGAGATTTTCTGGATGGCCGGTCAAGCCGTCCGCCTGCCGCACAAGCCAGCCTTTGATCCAACCAAGCGCAGTAACCGAGCCCACAGGTAATTCCGCAAAATGGCCATGATACTCGACTTTCAAATGGCCGGGCGGTGCGATGTCGTAAGTTTTCCCGGGTAACGTAGCGGACTCGATTATTTCGTCAGCGGAAGTTCGTAGTATCGGAAAACTCATGCCTGCGCCGACAAATAGCGCGGAATTTTTTATGAACCGCCGCCGGGAAAATTGGTTTTTCATCGGATGTTGTTTTATTCGTTAGAAACTAAAGGGCTTATTCGCTTGATGCGACATGTTAATGACTAGGTTCGCATCATTTTCCTAAGAGCATCCCACCTGCGGAAGGCAGTTTCGTGCCCTCCGGCAGAGCGACACCACGCAGCGTGAACTGATGCGGCTTGGGTTGCGCCACTGCTCGGGCGGCGCGAACTGCTTCGTCCACGGCACGGTGCAATTCCGCCTCGTGCGGTTTCACCATAAGATATAGTTTTTGCTGTCCCGCAATGTAACCCTCATGGCTGGTGCCGCGAATTTTGGTCAGACGGGCGTCGAGTTTCGCCGGCATTTGCACGAAATCCACTGGATGCTTCGCGTCGGGCCACGCGGCATACTCGCAGTAGGCAATTGTCCGCAGTTTGTCTGCCGCTTCCCACTTCTTGCACAACCCGGCCAGCACTGCGAATGCCTGTTGCATTTGCGGTGTCTTCGTCTCGTCCGCGAGATTCACCCCGTCCGCCAGTTCGGCGGCGGTAAAAGTGCGGATACTCTGGCCGTCAATGCTCAATTCGTAATCGCCCGGTGCCAACCCCCGCACCGAAAACATTTCCTGATTCAACTTCTGTGTGAACGGAATGAAATCCAACGCCGGTTTCGCCGCCGCTTCGACCGGAAACGGCAGCGCGTGTTCGAGACAGGTGAAGGAAACCCCGTTTGTCTCCGCCCGCAAGCCACTTACCTCGCAATTCTCCAGTTGCCTCGCAAGCATGGTCGCCGCGTCAATCGTGATGCGCGAGATAATGCCCGAAAGTTTTTGCGCCTTTAGAAATTCATACGCCATCACCAGATGCCCCGGCAAACCCGGATGCACCCGGTCAGACCCAACGATGGTGAAATGTGGATCGCGTTTTTGTTGTGCGGCATTGATCGCCGCCATCGAACCGTTGAAATCCACCGTGGCGACCTTGTATTCGGTGGCGATGGCTTGCATGCGCCTGGCATACCCGGCGAGCGCCAAGCCACGACCGGGATTGTTCGGCCCGGGCAAATCCGCCGTGTCATCAAAGATGGACGGCAGGATTAAAATCAATTTCGCGCCGGAATCCAAAATGGATTTGGTCAGGCTGCGCATCGCCCGGTCGTAAGTCGTGGCACGTTCAGACCGTTTTTTTTCCGCAGCGGGGCTGTTCGTGCCGGAGTCGTATAGATCGCCGCCTACGTCATTCATGCCAAACATGACCGAGACAACTGTGGGCTTAGCGTCGAGGCAATCCCAATTAAGTCGCTTCTGCGCGCCGGTTGCTGTGTCACCGCTGATGCCGCAGTTGATCACCTCAAGCGACAGTGCCGGAAAGCGCGTAAGGTAAAATAAATCGACATATTTGTGATACGAGCCGCCGTGGGTGATGCTGTCGCCCAGCACGCACCAGCGGTCGCCGGATTGAAAAGATGCTGGCGAGATTTCGGAGGCAATCAGGCTCAATGGAATAAAAATTCCACTGGCGGCGATGAGGACAGCTTTTTGCCAGAAAATATGGATTGGTTTCATGTTTCTATGCAAGGCGTTTTCATGGATGACCTGTTGATACTAATGACAGGAAAGTTTCGACATGCGTAGCTGGGTCAAAAAATCCATGTGAACAAGCCAAAGCGTTTGGCGAAACCTTCCGCCCTGGTTCACCACGTGCTGCAGTAACTTCGTATTTTCCACGCCACTCGCTTCGGGTGAAAAGCTGAACACGGCGGCATCCGTAAAACCTTGGTCGACCACCGAGCTTGCATCCGGTTGTGACGACGCCGGCAGGTCGGCTGCAAACGTAGTGCTGACACTGAACAGCGAAACTACAATGGTTGTGATTAGGTAGAGTTTCATTTTTTATTTTTGAGCCGCAACCTTGGCGGTGGCGTCGGCGATTTCGACGCAGATGACCGAGGCAATTTTGTCCGGCGCTTCGGCGGGCAGATTCAGAGTGACGCCGGATTCGGCTTGTTCAAATTTTAATTTTTTGCGATCGACGAGCAGGTAGGTTTTCTTAGCCTTGCTCTGGAGGCCGGGCAGTTCCAGTTTACCGCTGGCCGGCCAGTTGAAGATCATGACGTAAATTTTCCCCGGCTTGGTAGTGCAGCGCCAGTCGTTCCCGGAGGACACGGTGGTGTCATGGCCATAGCCATCCTTGGACTTCACGGCTTCGCCCAGCTCCGAACCGAACGGCGTGGCGGTGGTGCCATAGATGGCCTCGCCGTTGACCTTCATCCACGCGCCAACTTCGGCGAGCCGCTCGATGCTTGGCTGCGGAATGAGCCCTTCGCTGGTCGGGCCGACGTTCAATAAATAATTTCCGCCTTTGCTGGCGATATCGCAGAGGTTACGAATGATTATCGTGGTGGATTTCCAATTGTTATCGTCCCGTTTGTAGCCCCAGGTGTTGTTGAGCGTCATGCAGGTTTCCCAGTCGCGGCCGGGAAAACCATTCGCCGGAATTTGTTGTTCCGGCGTCTCGGTGTCGCCTTTGAAACCGCCACCGAGGCGGTTGTTCATGATGATGTTCGGCTTGAGCGCCATGACCTCGTTGTAAAGTTTCTGGGCACGGTTGGTGTTCATGTCGCTCGGCGTGTCCCACCAGAGCACGGCGGGAAATTCGCCGTAGTTGGAGAGAAGTTCCTTCACCTGCGACACGGCGATTTTATCAATGTAATCATCCATGTCATGCTGCTGCGCCGAATCCCACTTACCGCCGGCGGCGGCACCGCCGTTGTTCCAGTCCTGCGCCTGCGAATAATAAAAGCCCAGCCTAATCCCGTATTTGTGGCACGCGGCGGCAAGGTCCTTGAGCGGGTCTTTGCCGTAAGGCGTGGTCTGCACGATGTTCCACGGACTGGCCTTGGTGTCGAACATCGCGAAGCCGTCGTGGTGTTTGGAGGTGATGACAATGTATTTCATGCCGGCGTCCTTCGCAGTTTTCACCCACGCATCGGCGTCGAATTTCACCGGATTAAATTCCTTGGCGAACTGCTGGTATTCGGCCATCGGAATTTTTCCTCTATTCATGATCCATTCGCCGATGTCGGGCACAGGCTTGTCGTGGTAATAACCGCCAGGCACGGAATAAACGCCCCAATGGATGAACAAGCCGAACTTCGCGTCGCGCCACCACGCCATGCGGGCGTCGTGTTGCTCTTTAGTTTCGATTTTGTCGGTCTGGTTGGTTTGGGCTATCACGGCGGGGACGAAGGATGCCAGCGCCAATACAACAGTGATAATGAGTGCTTTTATTTTCATGAGTTGCGGGTAAAGTATCAATCATCGGCTTGCGCTCGGTCTGAACGGATTTCTTGGCGTCAATTTGATGACAGCGGCGCTGGCGGCGGGAACCGCGACATGGCAAATGCCAGCACCCCCGCCATCCGCTTCGGGCGTTAAAGCCATCCAGTTGCCAGCGAAATCGCTCGCGTTGGAAATTTCCGCGCCGCCAAGTGTTTGTCCAAATTTGGCCGAGACGTCCTGATCCGGAGCGGTCAGATACATAACTTGTCCGTCCCGAAAGCCGTCACTGCCCTGATTGATGCTAACTTTGATTCCCTTGGCTGCAACTCCGTGCTCTTTGTTGATGACCGTCACATAAACAGTTCCGTCTTCATCCAGCACGGCATAGGCGCTTAAATTTATTTGCTGCAGATTTGCCATCGTCACCGGAATAATTTTCCCGTGCGCACCCAAATTAAACGCCTTGAGGCCGTAGCCGAGCGGACAAATCTGGTAGCCGTTCGTTGTGGAAAAAAAGACGGCATATTTGGCCACACGGAGGCTGGCCCCGGCCGCCACCCGGTCGCCGGTATGAAAGTTCAGACCTGCCGCGTGCTGCTCCGCCCACCTATACATGAAGTCCAACCCCCACAGCGCCGATGCAAATGTGTCGCTGACCCCGGCCGCACCCGCGTTGTAAAAACTGTTCGCCTCTTCGAGCCGATACGGCAGCCCGTTGGAAATGGCCAGGGATGCAAACCCGTCAAATAGTTTTTGATAAGTCTGCTCAAATCGGCCCGACAGCATGTCGTCGCGTCCGTTCTCTGGGGTCGTCACCTTGTCAGCCGCGCCGCCGGCGTAGAGATGTGCCGTGATTAACACGACACGATTGGACTGACCGAAGCCCGTTATAAACTGACTGGTCCAGCGCGCGTCATTGTTAACGCCTGGGCCGCAGAATTTCACGTTGGGAACAACAGCGGCAATGGCCTCTGCAAACCGTTTCCATTCCTTCGCATAAGCTGAATAAGTGTAGTGTTCTGCCGCTGGTCGCATTTGTTCATTGGTTGGACGATTATCCACTGCGGACACGGGATAAGAGCTCGGCTCCTGGCCGATGGCGAAGGAATCCACCAGCGGTGCATAATGATCCATGATGTATTTGACCGTTTGCGCGGCCACCTGCGGATCCCCGTTGTGAAGTTGCAGACCGTAAATCACCTTCACTTGCGCCGCTTTGGCGAAAGCGAAAAAAATGTCCAAATCCACGAAGCCTGGCAATTGCTTTGCATCGCGGTCGGATGTGTTGCCGCCGATGCGAAGGCTATGGATGCCAAGCGCGTGAAAAATATTGATCAGCGGTTGGTTCTCCGGGCGGAAATAGTGGACGCCATTCGCATCCGGCAGCAACAGCGTCACCTCAAAACTCAAACCGGCAAAGTCTGCCGGAATAACGGCACCGGGATGATTCACGTCAATCGTGATCGTCACGCCCGGATCTTCTGCCACCGCAGTTCTCGTCTGACCGCTGCTGCTAAAGACGGCTGCGACCAAAAAATAGCTTGCAACAATCGGGGTTCCTATTCTGCTGTAATTCACTAGCGGATCCTTAATTTAAGTTGATCGTCTGAACGTATATTTTTATCCAGTTTCATGGTCCGTAAGAGCAAAAATGAATTTGTGCGCGCATTCCTTACCAACCTTAAAAGGGACTTGAAAGGCCGTTCGCAGTGAAGCGCACAGCCTCAACATGGCCATCAAAGAAAACATAGCTGCGACGATTTCCGTGAGGCGGGTGGCTGGCATAAGCAATGTCCATGGATTGCCGCCAAGGGTCCATGCATCCAAATCGGTGATTATTCACGGGATTCCCCCCCCAAAAAAAATCGAAGCATTGACTTCAGTCAGCTTATGTAGGCTCAGCCCACCATTAGAAAGCGGAGGGCTTGCACTGGCGTAACCGAAGGGATTCCACGGTAGTTGCACGCCCTCCGGAGTGAGACTATAAAATTGCTCAATAAACCCATAAATCACGCATTGGGTAAGATTATCTTTAAATATGGGATTGGCAGCCGTGCTCGCCGGACAGAGAAAAATTCCGCACGTATTATGCGACTGGGCCGTTGGTGCATTTCCTCCGATGTAGGTGGAGATATTGTAAACCAGCTGCAAGGGAGTGCTCGTAGAATAGGCTGCCGCTTGTCCCATGCCCAAGCCGATCGCTCCCTGCCTAGGGGGCAGATAGTCTTCGTTGTCACCGGCAAACATCATTATCCCCAGCCCAATTTGTTTCAAATTGTTGGTGCAGTTTGTGATGTATGCCTTTTGCTTCGCCTTGGCCAGAGCCGGCAACAACATGGCGGCCAGAATGGCGATGACCACCAGTAGTTTAATCAACGTGAAAGCAAATGAGCACGCTTCAAGCACGGTATTCTGTTGGAAAAACTTGTTTTTTTGATTCGAGTTTCGAGGCATTGGCGTCAATATGCCATCTGCTTGGAAAGTCGCCTATTGGCCATTTGGCCAATAGGCGGAGCAGCGAGTCAAATAAATCAAGGCTTCAACAACCCGCGTTCGAAGCCGCGGGTCACCGTCCGTGCGGCCGCGTGGTACACCAAGCCGCAGGCCACGTTTTCGGATGCGCCGGCTTGCGTGCGGGATCAGTTGTGGAAGGGTTTTTCACTGTCCATGCCAGGATCCGATGACCAAAAAACTCCAACTGATTTGCTCAATCACTTTGCCCAATTGCTGCGCTACGCTCAGTGAATGGATAAAGTCCAGCTTAGTTGATTTGCCGAGCATGTTCATGGTTATTTGCCAGCCGCCAATGCCGCTGAAATCTCTTTCACAGCCGCAGCAGCGAAAACTTTATACCCGGGTGACTGCCAGTGGAATTGATCCCCCGCAGAAAGATCGAGTTGATTGGTCGCCACCAAATATAGGTCGTCCACTTGCACCTGCATTTCCGCCATCAGTTTTTTTGCGATTTGGTTCTGGCCAACGATGATTGGATTCAATTCTGGATCCAGTCTGGCTGGCTTATCTTTAGTCAAAATAGGCGTGGTGGTGGCCCAAATGATTTTCGCCTTCGGGCATTCCTTTCGGATGACTTCAATCAAGGCCCGGGTCAGCGATTCAAACTGCCCCGGCGGAATGCGCCCTTTTGTGAAACCATGCAAGCCCAAATTGATATGCACAATGGCATAAGGACCATTCGTCAAGTTCTGCGCCAGCATACGGTTGAAGTTTTCCGAGTGGTAATAGGGATTCACCCACACATCAACATAGGCTTTGCCGTCAAGTAACGAGGTGACGTATGGCAAATAGCCGTTAAGAATCGAATCTCCCACCAGCAGCACGCGCGGGCGCGTGGGGTTATTGGCTATGATCGCTTTTTCAAAGCGCCAAGGCAATCCGTGGCTCTGAATGCGTTTGTCCTTCTCCATCGGCGCACCTTTGCTGGCGTCGTTACTAGCAGTGGTCGCGGCTTCAACTTTGGGTTGCAGGGCCGCGGGTTTTGGTTCTTGGGCTGATGCCGCCATCTGCAATACAAATGCCGCCAAAACAATGGACGTGACCGCAAATGAATTTCTAGATTTTATACTCATAAATTAAATATATCTTTAAAGTTCATGGTTTCGACGATGATATTGCACGTGGTGTCGGATTTTGGAAAAAGTCAAGGCCTCGATTGGTTTTATTCTATCTGGCGCTGACGGCAAATTGTTTGTCGGTAGTCAACTTGATAATGGTGGCGCTCGCGGCAGGAACCTCAACCACAACTGTTTCACCGCCATTTGAGGCTGGAGGCAATGTCTTCCAGATTTCCGCAAAATCGCCCAAGTCGGAGATTTCCGTGCCACCCAGTGACTGGCCGGTTTTGGCCGCGACATCTTGATTCGGTGCCATGAGATATATTACTTGTCCATTGCGGAAGTTTTTATTGTCAACACGGATAGCTGGCAGATCCCGCCATGTACAGACCACCCGCAGGATATAAATCATCGCCTCGAACATCAGCTGGTCGTCCTTGGGTGGCCGGCCACGCCGTTTTCGCCGCGTGAACGATAACGTAAATCCGGCCACCTAAGTTAATTTTTTTATCCGCTCCCAGAGCAGATCCGATACGTGAAACCGCAGAGATGTTTTCATTTGTAAGAACCGCTATCATAGACGTTTCTGACTTCAAAAAGTTACATTTGCGATTTTGAAAACACGCCCTAGGCACGGCCACAGTGATGGCATCTGCAAATTGTTTCCATTTCCTGGCATAATCAAAATATTTTTCCATTTCGGTCAATTTCCCCGCATGTACGTCTGAATATTTGTCTGCCTTACTAATCGGATAAGCACTTGGTTCCTGGCCGATGGAAAAGCCTCGATCTGCGATGCATAGTGATCCATCAAATACTGGACCGTTTGCGCAGCGACAGTCGAATCCCCCTTGTAAAGTTGCAGACCATAAATGATCTTCACGTGAGCCGCTTGGGCAAAGGCAAAAAAATATTTCCACTCCGACGGACCCAGCAATTTGGCAGCATCCTGGTCGGGAGTGTTGCCGCCAATCCGCAGACTCCGAACATCAAGAGTGCGAAATAAATCGATCAGCGGTTGATTGTCTTGACGAAAATAGCAAACTCCGTTTGTGTCCGGCAACAACTGGGCCATCTCAAAACTCAACCCGGCAAAATCAGAGGGAACGGTTGCACTTTGATGAGTTGCATTCAATACGACCGTCACATCGGCTGCCGCTACCTCCAAGAACCCTTTGCCATTGAAAAGAGTTATTGCAAGCAAACAGCAAACGAGGAGGGATTTTACATTTATCGTTAATAGCATCAGGCCTCAAAATAAGTTACAGGTGAATCTTCTACCTCTCTGGCTTAATATCGGCACATAAGAGTCTTGTAGTTTTGCACCAAATTAAAACTGTGTTGAAAGCCCCACCCCCGAGCCGGTAATGCGAGCAGATTCAACGTGTCCATCGAAGAAAACGTAATTACGATGATTACCATGCGGCGGTAGAGCAGGCAAAAGAACGCCGCTAGACCCCCAAGGATTACCGCCGATGCTATAGGCGTCAATATCGGTAAGCATCCACGGCATTCTGTCCCCCCAAATTGAAGCCGAAACCTCGGTGAGCTTATGCGGCTTGGTAATGGTGGTATAACCAAAGGGATCAAATGGCATTTTTATGCCGGCTGAATTTTGACTGATATTCGGGTTATAACCTGGAGTGGTGCAAATGACTCCGTAAGGAGCCACCTGAGTGCCCGTAGGATGCTCTATGGCATCCTTAAACGTTGGATTGACTGCCATAGCCGCTGGACAAAGAAAAATCTGGGATGCGCTCCATCCATTTGCCGTCGTATTGGCACCGATATATGGCGCGATGTAAGCAATCAGTTCATTGGGTTGATACGAAATTACAGGATTTGGATTAGCAGTACCCAGACTGGGCCACCACACTGCAGTTTGCCCAAAGCCCAGTCCAATACCGCTCTCCGGCCCCGGACAAAGAAAATCTTGATTATCATTGGCAAACATCATTACCCCCATTCCAATTTGCCGCAAATTGCTGGTGCAATTGATAATGTAGGCCCGCTTCTTTGCCTTCGCCAACGCCGGCAACAACAAGGCGGCCAGAATGGCGATGATGGCGATGACCACCAGCAGTTCTATCAAGGTGAAAGCTCTTTTTTGCGCCCATGCTTTCGATTTGGGGGAATGAAAATGAATATCGGTTGACATAGGAATCGAATTGTTTGACTGCGGTTTCATGGCTTGACTTGAATATGCCATTGGCGTATTTAAATGCCTATTGGCCATGTGGCCAATGCACGAGTCCCCCCAAATAAAAAAGTCACAGCTTTAACAATCCCCGTTCAAAACCACGCGTTACGGCCTCCGTTCGGTCAGCGGCCTCCATTTTCACCAAAATGGCCGCGACATGGGCTTTCACTGTCCGGCGGGTGATGCCAAGAAGTTCGGCAATATCCGGATTGTTCATTCCCTTGCGCAACAAGCCAAGAATCTCGACTTCCCGGGTTGAAAGCGGCCTGCCCGCACTTTGCTCCGCCAACCGTTGTTCAATGGCGGGGCTTATGACTCGTCTGCCTTCGTGGCAGGCAATGATGGCGGCGGTCAATTCCGCAGGCCGAGCCGTTTTGGCCATATACCCCGCCGCCCCGGCGTGCAATGAATGAATGATGTCTTCCTCCGCGTCGGAGGAACTCAACATCAGCACGTGCGCTTCAGGATCTTGGGAGCGCAATTGCCTTAATATTTCAATCCCATCAAGCCCGGGCATGGCCACATCCAGCAATACGACATCCGGGTGCATTTTTAAATACAGCTCCAAAGTGGCAGAGCAATCATCAGCTTCACCCACGACGCAGAACGCCGGATTGGCGTTCAGCATGTTGGCCAGTCCAGCCCGCATCACGGCGTGGTCATCCACCAGGAGTAAACGAATGGGTGATTTCATAAGCGAGCAAGCTCCTCGTCAAACGGTCGCAGAGACACTTCCGCAATCACGCGTGTGCCATTGTCTCGCTGGGTTTCTATCTTCAGAGTGCCACCGAGGCGCTCCACCCGCTCACGCATTCCCACCAGACCGAAGTGACCGGAGTTTTCAGAGGGGGAAGATTGCAGATTGAAGCCAGTGCCATTGTCTTTGATTTCCAGGATGATGTGCTTCTTGTCCGACGACGGGGTAACAATGGTTTCAATGTGCGTCGGATGAGCGTGTTTGAGGGCGTTGTGCATGGCCTCCTGTGCCACCAGCAACAGATTACCCGCGACAAATTCAGAAAGCGCGGGCAATTCATCATCGGCCGTGACGGTAATTTTTACTCTCCGTCCCTCTGACAATTGATTGGCCAGAACACGAATCGCTTCCGCAAAAGTCCGTTCATGCAACGGCAGCACCCGCAACGCCCACACGGTGCCGCGCAAACTTTCCTGGGCGTGCAGCACCATGCGACGCGCGGTTTCGAGATGGTTTGCTTTCCGCTCGGCTTGCGGCAGGGACTCAACCTCGCACGCTTCCAGTTGATAACATAGGCCGCTCATGGTCTGGAGCAATGTGTCGTGAAGATTCACCGCCAGACGATTGCGCTCGCGCAGGGTGGCCTTGAATTCAATGGACGCGTCCCGGCGGGCATGCATTTCAGTGGCAAGCAGCTTGGTCTTGCGGGCCAGTTGCCGGTGCAATTGCCATGTCCAAAGCATCACGCCGGTCAGCATCACACAGCCAACGATAATTGCCTCAACAAAACGCTGCGGCGTCCACCACGGCGGCGAGTGCAAAACCACCACATCTTGCGCACCCCGCAACAATATCTGTAGGCCAATGGGAGCGTTTTGAAAAACACGTTCCTTTTGCAAGGAAACATCATATTCCAACAAAGCAATACCCGTCACTTGTAGTTCGCTGCCCGGTTTAAGTTCATAGAACCCTGTGGTGTCAGCCTTGTAAGTCAGCGCCTCAACAATGGTTCCGTCGGCGTCCAACGTGACCCGATACCACGGTGGTTTTTTATCAAGGGTCGGCTGGACATTGAGCAACCGGCCGCGAAAGGTGATGAGTCTTCCGTCAAAGTCGCTCGGCTCCGGCGACCGGCCACTGAGCATCGCCTTGGTATTGAGCGCGAGAATTTCGCCTGGAGTGATAGATGCCGGCCCCGGAACGCTGGCGGCGCCAACTTTGCGGACCACAGCGCCAATTACCCCGGCCAGATGCCGTTGCATATCCACAAATCCGGCGACCTGCACGTGGGCACCCGGCACTAGCGTTTCCGGTGAGAGAGTTTCCACCCGCACGGAAGTGTCGCCATCCTGAATGTAAAAAATCTGGCCGGACTGTGCGTAAATCACTGTGCCTTCGACGAGTTGCCGGTGTGGCCCCAGAGGTTCTGGCCGAAAAGGCAATAGCTGATTGATAGCCAACGGAACCGCGGCAAATGGCGAAGAATTCGCGGGTTTTTCCACCACCAAATCATCAGGTTGACTGACCAGCAAACGCACACCAGCAACCTCACCGCGTGAATTGAAATAGGTTCCCGCCACACCTCGTATGCGCACCTCGGCATCCACCAGGTGCTTGGGATTCTTCACCACAGTCCGGAAAGTTTCCACAGTGAAGCAGCCTGGATTGGCATCCATCTGCAATGTCAGCACATCCGGCCCGGACACCTCATATCCTTGGACAACCCCCCGCACCTCAATCCGTTCACACGCATCCGAGCCGGCGAAAAACCGCGACGGCACCATCAAACGCGCTGGGGGCAGCGGCTTTGTGCCCAAAACTTCCAGTCTTTTCGGCAAAATGTTCGGAGCAAAGCCAGCTGCTCGAGCCACGCCATCAATCTCCACTTCATCCCCCACCTTGAGGATCAAGCTATTGGTGCCGTGTCCGGACCAAAATTTTTCCCGACGCGCAAAGTCCATGTTGATGGTGATACCGCCGGAATCGTCCTGAAAAATAAACCAATTGTTGCCGCCGTCAGTGCCGCCGGGCCAAGTGACAACACCTCGCAAATGCACAGCATAATTTTTCTTGGCCTCTTCACGCGACAGTTCACGAACCTCGGAAATCTTCGTTAGAACAACCGATTCCTCTCCCCCGGCCATGCGGGCCAGCAGAAGACACGCAAATCCAGTCAGGTAGCAGAAACGGTTCATGTCACAGTCTTGGAAAATAGATTACTGTTTAATAAACAGCAAGGCGGATTGGCGGTTTTGCACCGCTCCGTTTTCATTGGATGGCGATTTCACAAACATTCCGTCAAAATGCGGAACTGGCAGTTGAATGGAATTGGTTCCGGGCGCACACCCGGCAAAGGGGCCAACGCTATAGCCGTTCAAAAATGGCCGCCCAAAAAAGTCCGTCTCGGTTTTCTCCTCATTTCCCGACTGAGCCAATCGAATATTTTCAGGCAACATCAGATCAAGCTCCCATCTCGTTCGGTCAAAATCACACCCAATTTGTGGCGTGCTGCTGTGCCAATCAAAATCCATAACTCTGCGCCATTGGTCAAAGGACAAGTAATAGCCAAACGGTGGGTGTTTTGGATCTCCAAAGCGGGCAGGCTCCCCGCCATCGGCACCGGTAAGCTCCTCGATTTTTTCGACGCTGGACTGATCCACACGAGCTTTAGAAATCGACCAACCCGTGGCCACAAACGGACATCTTGACGCAGGATAGGAATTGCCATCAACCAAATTGCTTTCGACAATTGGGGGATTTGAGATTGGCAGACAAAGCGCAATTAATTTTTCACCGGCAAAAATGTTATCGCTGACGTCCAGTTTGGCAGCCCCGCCTTTGCGTTCATCCATTTTTCGGAAATAAAGTCCGTAGCCTTCACCGGCAAACAAATTGTGATCAATGTGCACACCGGAAGCATCGTGTCCATAAATCCCCACGGACCAGGCCTCCCACGGTTGATACGGTTGGGTGCTGGCCGGCTTCAACAGAGGGCGGCCGGGCAAAAAAATATTATCCCAAACCCGTGCCGCCGTTGACGAATCATTATCGTCCATCTCAAAAAACAAGTTTTTGCCGCGGTTGCCAAGAAAGATATTCCGGGTCACGCGACAATTTTTCCATGTGTTGTCCAGCCAGACACCTTCACAATCGTTATCCACAAACCAGTTGCCCTCGACCCGAAGATCATAAGCCATGTGAGTTTTCAAACCTCCGGTCTCATAGCTGGTATTCAGCAGCACATTATTGCCGACAAACAAATTACTGGAAACCTCCACCCCGCGGGTATCGTAACCCATCGCGCCGATAGCTCCATTGAATTCAAAAATATTTCCCGTAATGCGATCGAAACCAACCACCCCTCCCGCCGGGTCAGCCTGCGCCGGCGATTCGTTGTCGAAAATTCCCATTCCACCAGAAGTTCCAAATGTCAATCCAATGCCCTTGGCATAACGGATAATGTTATCTGCGATAACCCAGTGATGCCCGCCGCGTGTGCCAACCATGCCGCTCTGGGCATTCGCCGGATGCCCCCAAAAATTGCCTGGCAACTGGTTAGCGCAATGCTCGAAGACAAACCCGCGCACTTCGATGTATCCCAAGCCCTTTTTCTGCGGACGAAACACACCCCGGCGCGTGGTGATTTCTATCTGCTGGTCTTGGGGACTTTTTCCGCCAAGATTCACATCAATCCGGTTCTCGGCCGGGTCAAACCACCACGCCTGGCTGGTCGCCGCCAGTTCATTCTTCGAGGAAGTTTCCTTCAAGGGTCGCCCGTCGGCAAACACTTGTCCCAGCGTCCATACCACTTTGGCAAACGGGTAAGGCGGACGCTGCCGCTTCTGATCCCAATAATACGCGATGCGGTAAGGATTGCCGCAATCCACATAGCCGTTGTCCGTGAAAAAGGCATCGCTCAACTCTCCGGAGAAGATGCCACCACCATCGTTACGCCATGGCGGCGACCAAACATCCGAACCTTTGACAACTGCACCGTGCAAGAGCTCGGATTGATAGATAATGGGCCGCCCGGGTTCGCCCCCGCGCTCCGGCATCACGCGTTCCCGGTAGATTCCCGGCAGCACATGGATCGTATCACCCGCGACCGCCACCAAAGCCGCTTGCTGAATGGTATTGAACGGTTTTCCCGCGCTGCCATCGCCGCCGCCTGATGCGTGTGCATCCACCCAAAGTTCTGCGGACTGTTTTCGGTTCCCTTGAGCATACAAGGTGAGGCACGCAGACAGTAAGAGAGTGAATATGATGGGAGTTTTGTTCATGGTTGCCGCAAGCGATAGAAAACAGATGTGTTTGCCGGATTAATTGGGATGTTTGTCGAGATTACACCAGCGTTGCCGTTCACATCAAACCATCCGTTGGAATTCAACCCATTGGTCTGCGCCTGCAATATCCATCCCAGATAATTTGGAAACCACGTGAACGCCAACGGGCAGCCGGCGCAGTTCAATGTGAGCGCAGGCTTCGCGAGCGTCGCGAACATTTGGGCCATGCCCCACGATTCGCCGTTGGTGTTGGAGGCGCGGAACCGGAAGAAGTTGCTAGTACCGGGCGTGAGCCCGCTCACAGATTGCGTGAGGCTGACAAAGCGCCCTGTGTAAATAGTGCCGCAGTTGCTGACACCCCAGAACACCTGCACAGTAGCTGAAGGCAGTCCGGCGGAGAGCAGCGTGCCCAACAGAACGGCATTATTGCCAGAGACGCTGCCAGCGCCGGCTGTCTGGATGGCGGGGCTGATCACCCGCTTGCCCTCATGGCAGACAATAATGGCGGTGGTCAACTCCGCAGTTCGCGCCGTCTTGGTCATGTAGCCCGCCGCCCCGGCGTGAAGCGAATGAATGATGTCCTCCTCCACGTCCGACGAACTGAGCATCAGTACTCGCGCTTCGGGGTTTGGGGATTTCAGCCGGCGCAGCGTCTCGATTCCGTCGAGTCCGGGCATGGCCATATCCAGCAACAATACATCGGCGCTCAGTCGGCGATACAAATCCCGGTGCGAAAGACCAGCAATGGTCCGCTTATATTTCATAAACCGGCCGGGGTGAGCACACTGATAAAATTCGTAGCCGTGCCGTTTGCAATGACATAAACTGGAGTCTCACCCAGCATCAATGGCAGTTGTCCGTTGGCATACGATGCAGTCGTAATGTTGCCCATCATATCCACCAGGTTCACAGAACCGCCCGCTCCCGCAGCGGCCACAGGCAGATTAATAGTGTCGCTGCCGGAAAATGTTGTATTGTGAGCCCACAATGCCGCAATGACTTTGCCGCTCGCATCGCGGAACAGATAGCCCGTCACATCCGCAGGTAATCCCTGAATCGCGCCGAGACTGGTGGTATGATCAAGCAGACGCACGAGTGTTGCACCGGCCATGGCGGTCGGCTTTGGACTCGTATCATTCGGATAAAATGGGGTGCCTGGCCAGTCCAGGTTGAAATAAAAACCGAACCCGTTCTCGTAGACATAGTCTGCACCGAAGAAAAAGAAGGAGGTGTTCGCGCCTTCGCCTAGCAAGATTATATGGCTTCGCATGTTATAAACGGCATGCATGTCAAGTGTCAGGGTGTCAGGGTAAGTGGCGGTGGGCGCGTTTGGATAACCGTAACTTAATTCGGAGCAAACCATTTTGAAGTGTGCGGGCATATGCTGAGCCAAGAGGGAACGAAAGTTGCGCATCATGCCAACGATACCCTGTTCATCCGGTCCTTTCCCAAGCTGAACCAGATAATCTTGAATATATCCGTGAAAGGATATGCCATCCAACCACTGCCATATACCCGCAGGTCCCAACCAGTTAAATTCCCCCACCTGGTCATTCATACAACAATCGGTGGTGCCGAGCACAATCGCATTGGAGTCACCCGCATGCAAGGCTTGATACGCAGTTTGATAGAGGGTAACCATGTCTGCGGCACTTGTCCAACCACCGGGTTCCCATGTAATTTGATAATAATTATGGGCCTGCGTCGGAAACTGTTTTGTAAGACGCACGGCCGCCACCTGTCCCACGGTTTGCATGTAACTCTGATAGGCATTTAAATCCGGAGGCAAGCCGGTATTGCCGTTGGGGAATCTATCAAGACAATAATAGGGAAGCTGGCTGAGACTGCTTTCGGTGCTGTTGGTGCCGATGCTTCCGATGCTTGGACAACCAACGGACATGCCCCATTGCTGATTGATCCAGGTAGTGCCGATCAGGTGGGCTTCATCGGCAGGAGCCTGAAAGCCGAAACGGTGGTCATCAAGATGGGCAAAAGGAACGGGTGACAGCACGCCGCTGAAATCGGGAAGGATCCCGAATGTG
>JAQGPA010000100.1 GCA_028293325.1 Pedosphaera sp.
TCGCTCATTCAAGCCGACGGCCAGGTTCAATTGCAGTTCTCCGGGCTTGATGGTTATCCATACGTGATTGAAGCCTCCACTAATTTGCAGGATTGGATTGCCATTGGCACCGCTTATCCCACGAACGGCCTTTTGACCATCACCGATCCGGATGCCGCAGGTTTGGATGCTCGATTCTATCGCTCGCTGATTGCCCCATAGGCAACCCTGCGCTGTCACTTTTCTTTGCCCGTTTAAACCACGAATTTTGGCTCGTAAACCGGACCAAGCCCGTGCTTGCGCAGCAGCTCAACAAACTTCGCCACACCGCGTTTCTCGTCCGCGCCGAGATGATAATGAATATGCCAGCCAAGGTAATCCTTGCGGAAATCGTAGTCGTACTCAGCACGATCGCGGATGATTGAGTCCAGCGTATCCAGACCGAAGTCGCGGGCTTCGCGCAACTGCCGGCGAAGCTGCGCATTCTCCACACCGCGACGCAACGCCCAAACCGCATAAACAAACGGCAACGAGGTCAACTCCACCCAGGCAGCCCCCAAATCCAGTATCTCATGTTCATGCGGCCCACGCACAAAGTTAATCGCCGGATCTCCAATCAACAGCACATAATCGCGCTGCGCGGCAGTCGCATAATCCGGCAATGGCGCAAACTCAGGATGCAATCCACGCTCCGCGAGCAGCACCCGCAGCAAATTCACGCTGGTGAGCGAGGCCGTGTCGCAAAAAACCTCCTTGATCTCCTCCACCGGTCGGCGATGCGCCAGAAACACACTCTTTACTTCGCCGAGTGAGGCAATGGCAATTCCATCCAGAATGTCGTAACGATTATTGAACAGCACTTCCGTGATGCTGACCAGTCCGGCATCCAACTCATCCTTTTGCAGCAACTCTGCCAGCTTCGCGGGCGTGGCCAGCACAATTTCCTCCTCCAGTCCGCGGGTGAGCGGAACCGCATTGAGATAGCCCACAGAGCCAACCCGAAAAGGAGCCAGCGATTGCTCGAGCTTGCTTTCCCGCTGCAATTCCAGGGCCCGTTGCTCGCGCTCGGTGCGATGCGCCAATTCTTCCGGCGTCTCCACCGGCGCCATCCTTAACTTCGGCATTTCGTCAGAAGGTTTCATGCGGATTCAAGCCGAGGCCAGGTTGTTTTCAAGCACCCGTGAGCGGCCCGCATCCGTTTCGGCTTCATTCTCGGCCAGCGGCTCCCAAATTTTAATCGGCTCGTAAAATGTATTGCGTTGCACCGGAGTGCGACCAGCTTCGCGGATGGCCTTGACCAGGGCCGCCTCGGTTTGCAATTGCGGCGAGGTCGCCCCCGCCATGTGAAAGATATGCTCCTCAATGATTGTGCCGTGCAAATCGTCGGCCCCATAGCTCAAGGCAACTTGGGCCAGCTTTAAACCCATGCCCACCCAATAGGCCGTGATGTGATCAAAGTTATCCAGAAAGATGCGGCTGATCGCCAGCGTGCGTAGCGTATCAAAACCGGTCGGCGCTGTCTTTACGGGAATACCGTTGTTCTCCGGTTGATACGGCAGTGGAATGAAACCAGTAAACCCCTTGGTTTCATCCTGCAAATCTCTCAACTGCCGCAAATGGTCAACCCGATCCGCCAGTGACTCGACATGTCCAAACAGCATGGTGCAAGTGCTGCGTCCCCCCATTTGATGCCAGACGCGGTGAACATCCAGGTATTCCTCCGCCGATTCCTTTCCCTTGGCAATGGCTGAGCGCACCTCCTTGCGAAAAATCTCCGCGCCACCGCCGGTAAGCGAATCCAATCCAGCCGCCTTCAGTTCCGCCAGTGTCTCCGGCACGGGTTTCTTCGCGAGCCATGCGAGGTGCAGAATTTCAATGGCGGTAAAGCATTTGAGTTGCAATCGCGCGTCCAGAGTTCGCAATGCCTGCAACATGCCCGTGTAATAACTGAACGGCAGGGAAGGATGCAATCCGCCCACGATATGCAATTCCGTGATGCCCAGTGCCAAGGCCTCACGGGCCTTTTGGACAATTTCCTCGACTGAAAGTTGGAAGCCGTCGGCATCCCGTTTCTTGCGGGCGAACGAGCAGAACTGGCAGCTCAGGATGCAGTAGTTCGAGTAATTAATGTAACGATTGATGATGTAGCTCGCGCGGTTGCCCACTTTGCGCTGGCGCACCACATCCGCGATCGCCCCGATGGCGTTGAGATCCTTGCTTTCAAACAACCTCAGGGCGTCGGTTTCAGAAATGCGCCCACCCGCCGCGACCTTCTCGTGAAGATCACGCAACTCACCGCGTTGAACTGGAAGCTTCATGTTTACGGGTCCAGCCGCAGGCTTTGACTGGCGGCGACAGAGGTTATCATCAAATTCATCGTCCGAAATTAAAGCGCGGGAACACAACTTCCGCGACGGTTACCACCAGGAACACAATGCTGATCAAAGCATTGAGCCTGAAAAAGGCCGTGTTGATCCACTTCAAACTGCGGCGACGCGCCAGCCAATGCTCCAGCACCAGGCTCGCCAGTATCACCAACAGTCCCACCAAGTATGCCACGCGGAACCCACAAAGCAATCCGAAGCCCACCAGCAATCCCCACATGAACATATGCGCCAGAAAGGCGGCGCTCAGGGCGTTATCCGGTCCCCAGCGCACCACCAGCGAATGCAAACCGTTCTTCCGGTCGAAATCATAATCCTGCAACGCATAAATAATATCAAAACCGATGAGCCAGAACACCACCGCCACCGCCAGCAAAATGGGCAGCACGGCATTGTCACTCAGTGGCCAGCTAACGGGCCAGAATACGAAACTCCCTTTCACCGCCAGCCACGCTCCAATAGGAGCCAAGGCCAAAGCGATGCCTAAAAAAATATGGGTGAAATCCGTGAACCGCTTCGTCAGCGAATAAAAACAAACCACTGCCAGCGCCACGGGTGACAGATAAAAGCAAACCGGATTTAAAAAATAACCGGCCGCCACCAGTCCCGCCGCGCTTAATCCGCACAAGAGCATGGCGCTGGCCAGGGAAATCTCGCCCGTCGGCAGATGACGGCTCGCCGTGCGCGGATTGGCTTTATCAAATTTACGATCCACAATCCGGTTGAAGGCCATCGCGCAGGTGCGGGCGCAAACCATGGCGGCAATAATCAGCCCGAATACCTGCCAACCCGGCCAGCCGTGATTCTCCCGCGCCGCCACCACCATTGCGGCCAGCGCAAACGGCAGCGCAAAAACCGTGTGCGACAATTTAACGAACCCGGCCCATTTGGTGACAGTTGTAAACATCGGTAATTTCCAATCCGCCTCAGCTTAGTCCCGCCGCCCCGATCAATCTTTCTCCTCCTGCCAGCGGGCGACGAGTTGATGGGCCATGCCCAGATGATCCAGCACGCGGGCCACGACGGTATCCACCACTTGCTCCACAGTTTGGGGCCGGGTGTAGAACGTGGGGTTGGCCGGAAGAATCATTGCGCCAGCGAGAAACAGCAGCTCAAAATTTTTGATATGCACCAGGTTCAAAGGTGTTTCGCGCGGAACCAAAATAAGCTTTCGCCGCTCCTTCAACATTACATCCGCCGCCCGCAGCAACACGTCCTCGCTATAGCCATGCGCGATGCGCCCCAAAGTGCCCATGCTGCATGGAATAACCACCATGGCATCAAACGGGTTGGAGCCGCTCGCAAACGGCACATTCATGCTTTTTAAACCGTGGCTCTGCACCCCCGTGGGCAGGCGCAGGCCGCCCGGTAACTCTTGGGCAATGACCGCCTGCGCGTAATTGCTGAGCACCACATGAACTTCATGTTGCTGCGGATCAATGTTGTCGAGCAAGCGTTGCGCGTAAAGCGAACCGCTCGCTCCAGTGATGGCGATAAGTATTCTCAATCGCAGGCCTCGTTCATCGATTGCTTGTCCAAACCCTTATGATGGCGGCGCGGCGGGCAACCCGCAAGTCCCTTTGAACCCGCTTTAAACCCGTCGCTGCCGTCATTCCTGTCCCGGATTGGTCAATTTGCCGACACGGGGGGCGCAACAAATAACGAACCAAAGCCCAAAACTGCTTGAGTCACAGCCGCGCATTCGCACAATAAGCGTGTGTCATACTGCAGTAGAATAATCCTGATCCTGGGCGCGTGTCTGGCGCTGGCGGGATGCTCCACGACCTCAACCCAGCGTCCGCCCGACTTCTCCATGGTTCCGGAGCAACCGGAGGAAGTGGTCGTTGCGCAACCCGCACCCATTGTTTTGCCCAAAGCCGATGTCGCGCCGGCACCGGTCCCGCAACGCCCCCCAACGCCAACTCCCGCGCCGCCCCCCACCAATCATTTCACCGAGACTTGGATTCCCCTGGATCGCTGGAGCCGGATGAACGGCTTTGGCGCCCCGCATCGCCTCAGCACCGAAGTGCCGCCGGCTTATTCGGTCACCACCAGCAATGGCGCCATGACCATCCGCATCGGCAGCCAATTGGCCAATTGGCACGGCTTGGAGTATCGGCTGGGCTTTGCCCCCGAATTAATTAATGGCCATCCCTCCGTTCATTACCTCGATGTGACCAAAAATTTTGAGCCGCTGCTCAATCACCTTGCAACCCTCGCTGCATCCAATCGGGCCGTTGTCATTGACCCCGGCCATGGTGGCACGGATGTCGGTACTGTTAGTGTTTACAACGGGCATTTTGAAAAGGAATATGCCTTGGATTTGGCGCGCCGACTGCAGGGACTCCTGGTGACGAATGGTTGGAATGTTTTTCTGACCCGGACCAATGACCAAAATGTCACCCTTTCCAGTCGCGTCGCCTTTGCCGAGCAACACAAGGCCGATCTGTTCCTGAGCCTGCATTTTAATTCCGCCGCACCGGATCGCGAGCAGGCTGGCCTCGAGACCTATTGCCTCACCCCGCCGGGCATGCACTCAAACCTGACCCGCGGTTTCTATGACAACCCCACGCTCGTTTTTCCAAACAACAGTTTTGACACCCAGAATCTCCAATATGCCGTGCTGCTGCACCGTGCGTTGCTGGGTGTCAACGGCAACCTGGACCGTGGGGTTCGCCGCGCCCGTTTCCTCGGAGTTTTGCAGGGCCAGAACCGTCCAGCCGTGTTGGTGGAAGGCGGCTATTTGTCCAACCCCACGGAGGCCCGCAAAATAGCCGACCCGGATTACCGGCAAAAGTTGGCTGTAGCGCTGGCTGCGGCATTAACCGAAGGCACCGGCGCCGCTCCAAGTCTGGCCAATCATTCGCCCGCCACTCAACCCCAAGCTCCGGACGCAAAGGTCAACTGATGCCGAGCAAACGACATGTTCTGGTCACCGGCGGCGCCGGATTCATCGGCTCACATCTGGTGGAACGTTTGCTGGCGGATGGCAAGCCGGTCGTGGTCATCGATGATTGCTCCACCGGCAATCTGGAGAATCTTAAACCTGTCGCCACCCACCCGGAGTTGCGGATCATTCGCAGCAAAGTGTCCGCGTGCCGGGAGTTGGCTGACGTCGTCAACGGGGCTGAATCCATTTACCATCTTGCCGCAGCGGTCGGTGTGGAGCTGGTGGTAAACTCGCCCATCCGCGTATTGGAAACCAATCTGCACGAAACCGAAATCCTGCTGGCAGCGGCAGCGGTCGAAAGCATCCCCTTCCTCCTGACTTCCACCTCGGAAGTCTATGGCAAGAGCCAGAAGCCGGCCTTTACAGAAGAGGATGATCTATTAATTGGCCCGCCGCATCGTGGCCGCTGGAGTTACGCCTGCTCCAAGCTGATGGATGAATTCCTTGCCCTGGCTTATGCCAAGGAACGCTCCCTGCCCGTGGTCATTGCCCGCCTGTTCAACACCGTCGGCCCGCGCCAGACCGGCCAATACGGCATGGTCCTGCCGCGCTTCATCACCGCTGCCCGCAACGGCCAACCCTTAAAAGTCCACGATGATGGCCGCCAAACGCGCTGCTTCTGCTACGTGCAGGACACCGTCGAGGCGCTCGTCCGTTTACAGCAATGTCCCGCCGCGCGCGGCGAAGTGTTCAACATTGGCAGCACCGAGGAAATCAGCATCCTGGAGCTCGCCCGCCAAGTCGTGGCGATCCTCGGCTCTGCCTCCACGATTGAATTCGTCTCCTATAACCAGGCCTACGCGCCGGGCTTCGAGGACATGCGCCGCCGCAAGCCGGTGGTGGATAAACTTTTTCAGACCATCCAATTTCGTCCCGCCACCTCGCTGCAAACCATCATTGAGCGCACCGCCGCCCTCCGTTAGAGCATTGACAGAAATGATGTAGCGCGGCGGAGCGAGGATTTTTGACTTTGGGCGAGGCTTTGGCGAGGGAGCATGCCCAAGGTGGCCTGTGACCGAGCCGAAACGAAGCCAAAAGTCAAAA
>JAQGPA010000116.1 GCA_028293325.1 Pedosphaera sp.
TTTGATCCCCACTACGGCCAAAACCAGCGAAATAAAACGAGCCGCCGGGCGGCGGCGAGCCCCCAGCTCGCGCCCGGGGGCGGTTAAAATTTTCGTTGACCTCCTACACTGTATCTCCGCGGTAAAACTCCCCATCCGTGTCCATCCGTGAAATCCGTGGTTAAAAAGTCCCCATTCCCCTGCCCCGATTCCCATTAATCTGCGTCCATCTGCGTTAATCTGCGGTAAAAAATCTTTCGCCCCTCCCCATCTTCGACTACCTTCCTGCCAATATGGCGGACATCGTCCTGACCACCCTGAACGCAAAATACATCCACGCCGCCTTCGGCCTGCGCTACCTCCTCGCCAACCTCGGCGAAATGCGACCCCGCGCCGCGCTGCTGGAATTCGACATCAACCAGCGCCCCCTCGAAATCGTCGAGCGCCTCCTCGCCGAAAATCCCCGCATCATCGGCTTCGGCGTCTATATCTGGAACGTCGCCCCCACCACCGAAGTCATCTCCGCCCTCAAACGCCTCCGCCCCGACATCACCATCATCCTCGGCGGACCCGAGGTCAGCTACGAATTTGACCACCAACCCATCGTCCAAATCGCCGACTACGTCATCACCGGCGAAGCCGATTTGAAATTCGCCGAAGTCTGCCGCACACTGCTCGCCGGCGAAAAGCCCTCCCTCAAAATCATCCCCGCCGAGCTGCCCGATCTAAACCAACTCGCCGCACCCTACCCGCTTTACGAGGACCGCGATGTCGCGCACCGCATCATTTACGTCGAAGCCTCCCGCGGCTGCCCCTTCACCTGCGAGTTCTGCCTCTCCTCACTCGATATTCCCGTGCGCCAATTCCCCCTGCCGCCCCTGTTGAAAAATCTCGAGGAACTCCTCCAGCGCGGCGTCCGCCAATTCAAATTCGTGGACCGCACCTTCAACCTCAACCTCATCACCAGCAAAGCCCTGCTCCAATTTTTCCTCGACCGCTATCAACCCGGATTATTCGTCCACTTCGAGATGATCCCCGACCGCCTCCCGGAAGCCCTGCGTGAAATCATCGCCCGCTTCCCGCCCGGCGTGCTGCAATTTGAAGTCGGCATCCAAACCTTCAACCCCCAGGTCGCCCAACTCATCAGCCGACGCCAGGACTACGACCGCCTGGCCGACAACTTCCACTTTCTCCGCGAACACACCGGCGTCCATGTCCACGCCGATTTAATCGTCGGCCTCCCCGGCGAAACCGTGGAAAGCTTCGGCCTCGGCTTCGACCGGCTCCTCGCCCTGCGCCCGCAGGAAATCCAGGTCGGCATCCTCAAACGCCTCCGCGGCACACCCATCATCCGCCACGACGCCGATTGGCAAATGGTTTACAACGAAAATCCCCCTTACGAAATTCTGCAAACCAAGTCCATCGACTTCGCCGCGCTGCAACGCATGCGCCGCTTCGCCCGCTTTTGGGACCTCATCGGCAACAGCGGCAACTTCATCACCACCGCCCCGCTCATCTGGCACGACACCCCTTCACCTTTCGCGGAATTCATGCGCCTCTGCGATTGGCTTTACGAACGCCTCGGCCGCCAGCACAGCATCGCCCTCGCGCAACTCGGCGAATCCCTCTTCCAATACCTGACCGAAATCAGAAAATTATCCGCCCCCACCGTCGCCGCCGCCCTCTGGAGCGACTACCAACGCGGCGGCCGCAGCGACATCCCCATCTACCTCCGCCCCCACCTCCCCCAAGTCACCCCGCAACGCCGCGACAGAGCCCGCCCCCGCTCCACCACCCCCAAACGCCAGGACCGCCACCTCGCCCCCGGCTTGTAAAAGTCTCAGCGCACCTAACCGCTTCGCCCGAACTGGAGTGAAATCAAACGCGAGAACTGATTGGCTTCGAGCGATGCGCGGTTGATGAAAATAATTATCTGGTCATTTACCAATTCTGGCTTTGGAACGTTTTTTCCTTAACTTCGCTTTGCCAGAATTATTGTTCTCAAGCCTCGATGCTTCGGCTGCAATGTGGCCCGCAAAGGTTGTAACAAATGTCTTCAGACTTGTGATCTCATCCATGCTCGTAAATCTCCCGTCATTCACAGCAGATCGAGGCGAGAGCAAAACAGTAGCCGACGTGTAAAGATTTTCCTTCACCATTTTATCGCACAAAATTTTGTAGCGATCTGCGTAGGAAGCATTTTGAAAATCCGGGAAAACATGAAAGTTCGGCGATGCGTCACGAACGGGAGAACGCGATGCGGGTGCATCCTCTACCAGCATAAGCCAACCAAGGAAAGGCCGGGGGGCATTTCCAAAGGCTCCTTCGCGAAATGCAGTCCAGAAATCCAAGGCCGTTCCAAGAGCCTCTTCGGTTCGATTATTGAAATTGTTGCCAAACGACGGGCCCACCTGTGACTTGAATTCGAGAGCTCCAACAAGACGCCCTTGATTAAGAATTATTAAGTCCCAAAGCTTGGTTGGGCGAAAAAATCCCGGCAGCGTGAGTGCTTGGCGAACCCTCTTGATCTCTGCTTTGGGCAAGCCATTTGCTTTAATCAAGTCAAGAACGAGGGCGATAAATCCGTCCATGTTTTTGCCGCCGGTAACAGCCGCGCGCTCGCCTTGGTCGATATTTCCTGACTCTACTTGCTTTTGACGCGCAGCAGCGCGATTTCCCCAGAAAGCTTTGACGGAATCCCGAGCCTTCTTTTCGTAGTTCGATAGATTTAAAGCCATTGATTTACTTTCTAAACACCATTCCCACCGAGCGCTTCTCTTTCGCTTTTTGATAGGCCGTAAACTTTGAACGCAGCAGAATCACAGGCCGACACGTCCCCTTTTTCCGCCGCATCGACTAAAATGCGCCGCAAAGCCAATGGAACCTCGTTCCATTGAGGAATGCGGATTCTGCGTAAGTATTGTGCCTGGAATCTTAAAAAACCACCGTGCATTTTTGTCGAATAAGCAGAAACAAAGAGCCTTGCAATGCCTGACATTAAAAGTGCTCTGAGGGCCTTCAAATCCCAATCGCTGGAGGTAATAAAATACAAATTATGGTGGGGATAAAGCTCGCCCGCTTCATATACGACGTGTGCGGAGCCCTTTATGTCTGGAATTAGCAGTTTAGGAACTTTGGCAAGGCTCGGTGTAATGCGATCAATTGTCCGATACCATCCCTCGGGATTTCGCTTGGAAACATGCCTCGCCCGGAGTTTTTCTCCGTGAGCTTTTAGGTAGGCGGCAAACTTTGGATAGTTTTCTAGCTTCACTAATTTTCCATCCGCTTCGAACGGATTAAGGACGCCATATCCTCTCCATTTAACTATCCCGCTTTGAATGTCTGTCGTCATCGCTAAGGGCAGCTTGCGAGATTCCTCAACATCGAGCTTTTCCATCCGATCTATAAAAACGCTATCAGCGCCTGTTGCAACACCGATTCCAACTTTACAACCAGCTTCTTCAAGCGTTGGAAATGCTTTTTCCAGCCTTCGCAGAACCGCGGTTTGATCACTTGATTCCAGAATCCAAGGTTCAGCTCCGGCGACAACGCCGTCCATTTCTTTGATGTTCGGTCCCAATTCCTCTCGATTTGCGGTTAACGACCGCGATAACTGTCTTAGGCCCGTAGCATCAATCCGTGGTTTGTGGGCGATTCGCGTCGATCCCCCTTGCTCCCGCGAAATGATAGTAATGGCCGGATATGCCATCACATCGCTATGGAAGGCATCTGTGTCCACCATATCGATGTAGAACTTTAGACGGTAGCCATCTGCAATCATTTTGCGAAGTGGTCCTCCATAACGATTCTTCATCCAACGGTCGGCGCAAATAAAACCGAGACCGGCATTTGGCAACAATAAAGAAAGAGATCGCTCGATGAACGGAACATAAATATCGGCACGATCATAAATCGTTGCGTAACGTCTACGATATTCAGCAATTAAAATATCTGAAATGAGCTCCTGTCGCATGTATGGAGGGTTTCCGACCACAAAATGAAAACCAGGTTCAAGGGATTCGAGGAGGAAGTCCCCATTTCTGACCCATGCGTCCGTCAAATCGGTTGCCTCTGCAGCTGTAAAACTCTCCTCCCTCAGCTTCAGGATTACTTTCGCGCGAGTGCTGTTAAAAGACTCCTGATGAATCTCGATCGCACATAACGCATTTTTTAAGGCGTTGAAAGCGTTTGACGACTTGCTTTTTCTAAAAGAGCAGAGCAATCGATCTACTATAGGGAAAAGGAAACTTCCTTCGCCAAAAGAAGGTTCAAGCATTCGCAATTTGTGCAGTGGCTGATCAATGGTATATCCGACAAGGTCCAAAATGAACTCAACCACTTCTTTTCGGGTGAAAATAGCACCCCTCGACTCGTTCCCGCTTTCCGACAGGCGCTTGACCTCTTTCCGAACATCATCGGAAATCTCGAAAGCCGGCCTTGCAATGAGTTCAAGTTGACGTTCTGCCACTTTTCCATTTGTGGTTTTGCACCCCAGTCGACCAGATCGTCTGGGCTCGTGCACAGATCGAGACGCCTCAATTTTGACCCGAGTTGAAACGCTGCTTGAATTGTCTGGGTGGTGAACCACAAAGGGAAAATACCTCCTTTTCTTTCCCTTTGTCACGTCGCAATCACTCTTGAATTGAGCCGAACACTAAACACCTTCGGAGAGAACCTCGTCTGACTCCTTCTCGCCTGCGAAAGCAGCATAAGCTTGAGGTTTGCTGGCTTTCACTGCCCAAGTCACCATCCCAACATAAAAGCAATTGAAGTTTGTTTTTTGATCAAGCCGGATGACCAACAGTGGCGTCCGTCCAACCTGATGAAGATTCCGAACGCGGATTATCTGGCGCGAACCCGGAACTAAAATCTCGGGACCAGACTCCGGCAGCTTCCGCCGAGGCGACGTTCACACAACGGGTGGAAACCCCATACCCAACGCGGGAGACCAACCTGTAACATCATCCAAATTGATCACAACTATGAGAGCCAAGGCACAAATCAATCTCAACCCAATCCTCTTTCTCCGGCGAATCCTCACCGTGCGAGCCGCTATTGTATTGCTCGCCTTTGCCATCGCCATCATTCCAGCGCTTGCCGCCGAGATCCGCGCGGCGTTCAGACCACTGCGCTAATACGCACCCAACTATCGAACGAAAGTAGATTCAAGTATGAATGCGAATGCCAACCAAAGGCCGGTGGCCATTGTCACCGGCGCGTCAAGCGGCATGGGATTGGGCATAACCCGAGCGCTTCTTGAACACGGTTATCGTGTCGTCGCAACTTCGCGTACGATCAGCAAATCAAAGGATTTAGAACCCTCCGCGGACCTCGTCCTGGTGGACGGTGACATCGGCAAAAAGGAGACAGCCATAAAAGTGGTTGCTGCGGCCATGAAACACTTTGACCGCATCGATCTTCTTGTCAACGCCGCGGGTATCTATATTCCCAAGCCGTTCACGGAATACACGCCGGAGGATTTTGAAACGATGATCGGCACGAATGTCGCCGGATACTTTTTCGTGACGCAGCAGGTGGTTGTGCACATGCGCAAACAGAAGTCCGGCCACATCGTGAGCATTTCGACGGTTTTGGTCGATCAGCCGCTGGCCGGCGCGCCCATTTCACTGCAGGTCATCACCAAGTCCACCATTCCGGCGTTCAGCCGCGCCTTAGCGATGGAATACGTGGCAGCCGGGATTCGGGTCAATACGATCTCGCCTGGCGTTGTTGACACGCCGATGCACGCCAACGACGACCACGAGTTGCTGAAAAAGCTCCACCCTATTCCCCGATTGGTTCAAATCTCCGAAATCGTGGATGCATTGTTCTATTTGGAATCGGCGCCCATGGTGAATGGCGAAAACATTCGCATTGATGGAGGAGCACATGCCGGCGCCAAGTGGTAATAAAACTTTTGCCGGCGGTCCCAGTTCGCGTATGAGCGAGCTCGGAATTGACCTGCCCCCGCCCCCGACACCGTTGGGGGCATACGTCGAGTCTTCGGACTCGGGAAATTTGCTCTTCCTAAGCGGAATGCTCCCGGTGGTGAATCGAAAACTCGCCATTTCTGGCCGGTTGGGTGAAAATCTTTCGGTCAAGGACGGTCAGGCAGCCGCGCGGATCGCTTCGCTCAACGCGTTGGCAGCCGCACAACAACATCTCGGCAATCTGGACCGGCTTAGGAAGCTCGTCAAACTGACGGTGCTGATGGCGACGACTGAGCAGTTTACCGAGCATGCGCCAGTGGCAGATGGAGCATCAGATTTGTTTGTGCAGATTTTTGGGCCGGAGAATGGCCACGTTCGGCTGGTCTATGGCGTGCAAAGCTTGCCCATTGGCGCGCCCGTGATCGTGGACGTTATTTTCGAAATCGAGCCGCTGTCCCAAACAACTTCCAATCAGGCTCAACCGCCGTAGCTCTGTTTGCCCCTGAATAGGTCGGGCGGGGCTTTCTTCGCGCGAATTGCAAATATCGCCTTGGCGTCTTTCAACGCGCAAATCAGCACATAACCACACCGCCAGCAACATCCAGGATAACGCCCGTTATCCAAGCTGCATTATCTGAAAGGAGAAACAAGGCTGCTTGGGCCACATCCTCCGGTGTTCCAAGACGACGAATCGGGTGATGATCAACCAGCTTAATTTTCTGCGCATCGGGTATGCGCTGTTGGTTGCGCTCGGTCAGAATAGTTGCCGGGGCGAGACAATTGACGCGAATGCCAAACGGCCCCGCTTGAGCGGCAACGCTTTGTGTTAACATTTGGACACCTGCCTTCGCTGCGGAATATGGAATCGGAGCTTGAGCATTCGCCATGCGGGCAGCGGATGAAGATAGGGTCAGAATGCTGCCTGACTTTCTTTTCTTCATGCCCGGAAGAAAACTTTTGATGGTCAGAAAAGTCGCCGTCAGATTGCCTTCCACCGATGCGTGCCAGCCATCCACCGGAATGTCTTCGATGGGAGCGGGCATGGTGTAACTACCACCCGCATTCGCAACCAGTATGTCAATCGAGCCAAAAGTCTGCTCGATTTTTGAACGCATCGCCTCGATCTCATCAAATTTGGTTACATCGCCCAGGACCACCATTGCTATACCGCCCTCTCCCTCGATCCTTGTCTGCATGGAGAATAAAGCAGCCACATCACGCCCGTGCAAAACGACCTTTGCGCCATTTCTTGCTAAACTTTGAGCGATGGCTGCGCCGATTCCCCGTGAACTTCCGGTCACTAGAGCAACCTTATCTTTCAAATGATTTTGCATATACATTCAATTTTGGATTGTTGGAGCAGCCAGGAGAAAAAAGCTTGCTCATTGTCGTTGCCCGCCTTGAACCGATTTTGATTTGTTACTGTTTGGCAGCAGGATGCCGCACCAGACCAACCAGCCAAACCCCGGAAAGCGCGTCAATGGGACAAAATATATCGCTGACGGCCAAATCAACGACAAAAGTGAAAGTTGCCCACAAATTCCAATTGCAACTCCGGCCAAACAGAACCAGCGGGGAAGCAACCGCATAAAGTAGGCAGGCACTGCAACGCCGGCAATCAACAACCCCAACATGGAGGAATAGCCTGGTCCACCCGTCACGTAGGCAAAATCCTGCCAGGCGAAGAGGCTATCTCCGTGACTGCCGCTGCTGTGTTGCGAAAGAACCCATTGCGCCATCCCCGAAGAAGCGAGCAAAAATGACGCCCCCAATCCGCCGTAAAGTGCAATGGTGACCCCGGCAACGCGAATGCCGAGAAAATTTAACCGGCTAAATACAGTCGCCGCGTAAATTCCCAATGGCACCGCCGACGCTAAGAGGAAAAACGCCTGCATTCTGACGGCATCGGCGTGCAATCGGAAAAACTGCAATATGGTTTCCTCAGGCGCAAAGGGCGAAACATAAAAACCGCCGGCCATTCGTGAAGATAGCGCTATGCCGCCGATAAACAAGACGGCGGAAATGATTGCCAATAGCCCAAGCGGAGGGCCCCGGTGCTTGCCTTGTAATATTGTGTTTGTGTCCATGTTGTTTTCTTTCAGGTTGAATTAATGTTTAAGCAGTCTCTGGTACGTTTCAAATATATGCCGATGGCTCTCAATAAGTAATTTGCGCTCCGGTGCGGTGAGCCGTTCGCAAATTTTGGCAAAAAAATCCTGCCGGTATTTCTTGATTTGCTCCACCATTGCATGGCCTTCCTTCGTCAGGGAAAGTTTGACTACCCGGTCGTCATCGGGGCCGCGTTTTCGCTCCAACAATTTCAAGCGAATCAACCCGCCCGCCACTTGCGTCAAAGTCCCCGGCGTCACGCCAAGTTGGGCGGCAATTTTTGCCATTGGCGTTGCTTCGACAAGGTAATCCAGGGTGAAAAGGACTTTAAGTTGTTGCGGTGTCAGCGAGGTTGCCGACGCCGGCAGCGTGTGACCCAGCCGCAGCAATTGCTGCATCATCAATTCAAAGGCGCTTGCCAGCTCCCTGCCACTGTTTTCTTTTTTACCGTTCATACTCATTAGTTCCATTATCAAATAGTTTGATCATCAAACAATACATCACTTCAAATTCCGCGCAAGTATTTTAATTGATCCATAAAATTCAGAGTTTTGTTAAGAAAGGCTGTTTCCATCGCGTTTGTCCCGGCTCATGAATTCGCACATTTCGACTACGCGAGAACGGAATGGGCCGGGGCGTGCGACTGTTGCAAATATCGTCTTGTCGGCTTTCACTGCGCAAGTCACCATCCCGACATGAAAACGATTGAAGGTTGTTTTTTGATCAGGCCGGAAGACCTCCAGTGGCGGGTGTCCAACCTGATGAAGATTCCGAACGCGGATTTTCTGGAGCGAACCAAGAGCGAAAATCTCGGGGCGAGACTCTGGCGGCTTCCGCCCAAAAGCGCAAACACGCTGCACAAACATGTCCGGGCCGAGGAATTCTACTTCGTCCTCGAAGGCGTGGGACGCATCCGCGTAGGCGACCAGACGTTCACCGTGCCGAAGCATGGCGGACTGCTCGTCGGCCCCGGCGAGTTGCGACAGGTGTTCAACGATACGGAAAGCGAAACGCTCTGGCTGATTGTGGGTGCGCCCGAAGAGCTTGAATTTCTCTCCAATCCACCCCCCGACATGTCCTTAATTTACCCCGTTGACCCAAAGCAACTGCCTAAGGAACTGGCAGGCGTGGAGTGGCCCCCACCGGAACAGAAATAATCGCCACCGATTTTAAGGACTGCGCGCCACCCTTCCGCGCATCTTAAGATCCATATTCATCAGGCTCAATCGCCGTTGCGCTGCGAACGCCTGTGGCGATTGCGGATACTCCCGGATCAATCGCTCCAACGAAGCCCGCGCCGCATCCCAATCCTTCCGTGCCAACTGCCACGATGCCGCCAGCGCGATCCACTCCGCCATTTTTTCCTCCGGCTGGTTCGGCATCGCCAGCAGCAAATCAATTTGTTGAATGGCCGCCTCGGGCTGCTCCAACTGTTCCGCCAGCATCCGCGCCAGCTTTTCCCGCGTGACAATATCGCCCGGTTCCTTCGTCAGCTTATCCTTGTAACGCTTTGCTTCGAGCGAAGCTTCCCCCTTGCTGAGCGCCGTCACCTCCGTATGCGCGGGCGCATGCAAACTTTCATTCAACGCCGGCATTCGGATCACCCGCCCATTCCGCCGCTCGACCATCTGCTCTGCACTCGTGGGCAGTTGTTTGATTGCCAATCGCGCCATATGCGCCAGGTGCGTCCCCGGCAGCCGCTTGCAAATTTCCTCCAGCGCTTCCCGGGCGCAATCCGGATCCTCGCGCAGTTTCATATACCAATCCGCCAGCCGATGAAACGCCACGGATATTTGTGTCGGCGTGGTGTTCGGCTGGTTGACAATTTCACGCACCGTCCGCGCCGCCTCGCTGACATCGTGGAAATGATTCGCATACAAGTCCGCCAGCATCATCCACCCCTCAAAATCGTCCTCGCATTTCTCCAGTTCCTGGATCACTTCCTCTTCCGCCTCGCTGTACTTGCCCATCTTCATCTTCACAATCGCCCGCGTATAAAACGGCGCGGCGGGCTTCTCCTCCTCCGTCATCGAGCTGCCATAATGGACAATCGGCACGAACAACAGCAACCCGGCCAACCCTGCCGATTCCCACCCGCCATGCCGGATGCTCGCCCAAATAAGTGGCGAACAAAGGATGCCCCACACGATGCCCGCCGCCACCAAATCCCGGCGTCGTTCCGTGTGGGCGATCACCATCGGCACCAACCAGCCGAACGTCAGCGCGGCCCAGTATGATCCGCTGATGATCATTGCCGGCGCCGTCAGCGCGATCATTTGCCCGAACCAGCCGCCCGCCAGGC
Organism: Pedosphaera sp.; assembly: GCA_028293325.1. GTDB lineage: Bacteria > Verrucomicrobiota > Verrucomicrobiia > Limisphaerales > Pedosphaeraceae > JAQGOT01. Next base: position 10,321 of record JAQGPA010000116.1, read on the forward strand.
CCATCGCCACTCGCGGCACCAGCGGCGGCAAAATCGGCGCTGTGCCCTGGATGCAAATAAAATAGATCAGCAGCGGTGCTCCCAGCCCTTTGATCGCCCACTCAATGAGCCATCGCCTGGCTTGCCTCTTCTCCTCCCGCGGCGCCAGCTCCTCCCAATAATGGAAGACCAGCCAGATAATTCCCGCGAGAAAGATGATTGAACCCAACAAACTCATGATTACTTTTTGCCTGCGAACACTTGGCCAAACGCACTTGCATCCCCACCTCTAAAAACCGCCAACGACTTTCCTCGCCCTCGTCCCATTTGATTTACCGGTTAATCCGATTTGTGAGATGTTCCCAATACCGCCGGATTAATCTTGGTTCCAACTGCAGGTTAGTAAATCTCCCAGTGTTAAGCAAACCGAAATGAGTCGTTCGCCGCCACGACCAACGCTGGCTTGTCTCGCCCGCTATGCGGCTTGCCGCCGGTTGAACCGGACATAATAAGCAGCCACACCCGCTACCGTCAGCAAGGCCGCCACCACCATCAATCTGCTCCGGCTTCGCCTCTGCGCTTTCAGCCAGCCCCCGCTCACCCGGTTATACTGCGGCATGGAAATAAACATGTTTCCGGGAAATGCCCCCGTGGCCTGCCGCTTGAAATGTTGCCGCTCCACTTTCGCCGCCACCACACGCTCCGCCAGAGGCGTCGAAAACTTCTGCAGCATCGCCACCTGTTTGGCCGCCGCGCCCACATTCACCTCGCGTTTGGGATTCAGGATGCAGCTCACAATCGCCCGCGCCACCTTCTCCGGCCGGTAAACCGGCGGCAGCGCCTGTAGCGCGCGCCCGGTGAAGTTCGCCGCGTGTTGAAAGATCGGCGTGTCAATCGTCGCCGGCAAAATCGTGCATACATGGATCTCCGGCTCGTCCCGCAACTCCGCGCGCAGGCTTTCGGAAAATCCCGTGACGGCAAATTTGCTCGTCGCATACGCGCTCACATACGGCGCGCCCACTTTCCCGAACACCGAGGCAATGTTAATCAACATCCCCTGCCCTTGCCTGCGGAAAATCGGCAACGCCACCCTCGCGCCGTGGATATACCCGAACAAATTCGTCTCAATCACCCGCCGAAATGTATCCGCGGGCGCTTCCTCAAACTTCGCATACAACGCCACCGCCGCCGCATTCACCCACACATCAATCCGCCCAAACCTTTCCACCGCCCGACGGCTCAATTCCTGCACCTGCCGCTCATCCGTCACATCCGTGCGCACCGCCAGGGCCTCACCTCCCCGCTCCACGCATTCGGCCGCCACCTCTTGCAAAACTTTCTCCTGCCGCGATGCCAACACCACACTCCCACGCTGCTCCGCAATCATCAGTGCGGTCGCGCGGGCAATCCCGCTCGACGCCCCGGTTATCACCACCACCGACCCCGCAATTCTCCTGCGCATGTAATTCCCTTTCGCTGCCTGATTTGGAAACGCAAAGTCCGCCAGCTGCAACCTAACCTTGGCAATTCCCGATGCGCATTGGGGCAAACTACGCCTCCGGCAATGGGCGGCCAACGGGTTTCACCCCATTGCGGCCCCTCTCCCACCGATGGACGTTTTCTTGGCGACAAGAACAAATTACGAAAAGGAAGTTTATGAAGAAGTTATTTATGCTGTTATCAATCGGCTCCCTGCTGGCTGGCTGCGCCGGACACAACCAGGGCGGCACGGGATTGGAATACGGCAGCACCACTGAGAGCGCCATGCAGGGGAACCCCGTCACCATCCCGACCCCAACGGGCAATGCCCGGGTTTCGGACGCGGAGGCCAAATTTATTCGCGAGGCTTTCCAGCATGGGCAGGATGAAATCCAATTGGGCCAGCTCATCGTGCAAAAAGGCCAAAGTCAGGCCGTGAAGAATTTCGGCCAGCGTCTCATCGATGATCATACCACGATAAACCAGCGGCTTGCCCAAATTGCTGCGCAAAAAGGCGTGACTCTTCCCACCGGCCTCGATTCAGGCCATCAGAAGAGGGTCGATAAGCTGGCCAACCTGACCGGAGCGGACTTTGATCGCGCCGTCGAGCGCGATGCCGTTCGCGACCACGAAAAGGATATCCGAATGTACGAACACGCCGACAAGAATCTGCAAGACCCCGACATCAAGGCCTTCACCGAAAGAACAATTCCTGTCCTGCAGCAACATCTCGACCTCGCCAAACAATTGGAGAGCGCCGGCACAACTACCTTCCCAGGCTGAATATGATACGTGTTTTGCGCCTGAATAATTCAGGCAATTAATTCTTATCATTACTACCACACACACACAGACAAAGAGACCGGATTAAATCCCGGTCTCTTTTAATTTTTCTGGATGCTATCGCGTAACGATGAAATCCAAATTCTCTCTACTGGCTCCTCTCCTCAAATCCATCCATCCGGATATTAGTATTTAAAATAGGCCGCTCACGAAGTTATAAGTTGATATATTGCAGCCTCTGTTCTAATAGTAATGCGAAGTAAATGAAGACCTGCATCAACATAGCAACCTCGATTTGGCCGACGACGTCGGTCGCGCAAGCGACACGTCATAGCCGGTTTGAACTCGGTTGTGCGTTAACCCCCCGCCTGACCATGGCATATCCAGGATCAAAGCCCGGCGCCAATTTGGATGGAGCGGAGGTAAGCAGGTAATAGAACCAGACTAAGGATTTCTTAAACCCCGCTTACCGAAACGTAAGCGGGGTTTTTTATTTCCCCATATGAATTGAAACGATGTAGCTAACGAAAGGTGAATGAACTGTGAGTAAGAAATACGCGACGTCTTAATGATGTCCCCTGGCGCAAAACATAATTTAGCAAAGGCGAGCACTGACTCGTCCCCGGTGTGGTCTGCCCCGAGCAGGTCCACCGCGCTGCCAGGCAATCCAAAACCAATTTTAAATCTTAAGGGCTTCGGAGGAGGTGTGCCCCCAAACACCGAAACAACCGCCGTGAAACCGCGGGTTGGGATCGAGTAGATCACCAAGAGGTGTTTGTTCTTTTTAGTGTAATGGCGCGGGCCTGGAGACCAATGTCTCCAGGCCCTTTTAATTTCGATTCTCCAGCCTTTGGGTCAATGCTTGCACCACGCGGCCCCATATTCTGTTAATCACCCAGGCAAAGAGAATCCCGGCGAAGAGTCCAAGAATAATGCCGATGATCCAATACGAAGGAGAATTCCACCGCGCCTTGGTTATCAGTGTTACAACACACGTTGCGATTGCGCCGCCGGCCATTCCCGCAACTGCGCCAAGCTGAATAATCAAAGCTCGAAATCCGGCGGATACACTCCGCCGTAGAATTCCGATAAGAACCGACGCGGAAACAATTCCGCCGGCCAGCATGACGGCGACAATAGCCACACACATCGCTCCAATTATCAACGCGAGACAACAACCAACCAGCAACGCCAGGAGCATAAACAACATGAACATCGCGGGAGCCGGATCGAAACCCGCTCCCGGAAGGTCAGGTGGTTGCGATTCAACTGGCGAAGTTTTCCACTTTTCCAGAATCGGGCGCACCTCCGCCAAAGTGAATTCGCGTCCCTCCAGATTCGTGTCACTGCCTTGATAACGGATGCTGAGTTGGTTGGTGGGGATGCCGTTTACGCGTTCGGTTTGGTATTCAATGATCATTTCCTCGCGGAATGTTCCATCCATGGTCTGCCACCATTTTGGTCCTTGATAGATTTCCTGCTCTGCAGTCCAGCGATAACCGGTCGCGGTTTTACGAAAGGCAATCGTGCGCGACGTCGCGCCATAAACATGCAACATAGCGTCGTACGATCCAGCTAAAGAATGAGTCTCAAGCTTGATTTGTGCATTAGTCGTGACCGGAGTGAAACCAAGCGATGGCCGGTCAACCTGTTCCATTGCCTTGAGTAACGGTTGAACTCGGGAATCGGAGAGGGAAACATTCTCTGGCACCAGACCGCAGCCCGTCTGGGTCAAAACTGCCAGCAAGAACAGCAAGATAAAGCCAACGGATGTCCGTCTTTCAGTCATTTTAGGATTATAAGTTTGCGGTTGTGATTTAACAGCAGAATGTCTCCCCGCCAAGGAGGACGTCCGGGTGTGACTCCCGGCAACCGCACCATTTTCGAACAGGCCGCGCACCAGCCAGTGCAGCCGAGTCTCCAAAACTCAGCCTGCCTGGGGCAGCACCAGGGCGGCCTGCCAGATCAATAATCAAAAATTCCTTGGGGGTCGTGGCAGACAAGCAATGCACTTGCTTTGCAAGCAAGCCAATGTGGGAGCGTTACCCACCGACTCCACCATAATTTATTGCGGGGAGAATGAGATTCAGGAGAGCCTCATAAACTCTACCTCCGCGGGTGCAACTCCCGCCCCCGCTACCAATCTCAGGGAAGTGATCCGGCTGCCTGACTGTAAATCAGGTGTCATAAAAAAAATCCGGAAGCGACGACCTGGAGCGTTACCAGCGCTTCCCACCATTTTGGATCCGTAGCTCAATAGCAGAGCGCCCCGTTGTCTGCGGGAGGGTTGAGGGTGCGACTCCCTTCGGGTCCGCCATTTTTTGCTCGGTGGGATAATAGTAGTCCGTCCGCCTGTTACGCGGTGCGGTGCTGGTGCGAGTCCAGCCCGAGCAGCCAAATTTAATTCGCGCCACTTGCTCGCGTAGCTCAATCATAGAGCGCGGTTCTTCTAAAGCCGAAGATGAAGGTGTGATTCCTTCCGCGAGTACCAATTTTTTCAGGGTGTAATGTCAGCAGCAGACGGCCTCGCTTGGAACGAGGAGGTCGCGAGTGCAACTCTCGCCACCCTGACCACTTTCCGGTTGGGTGACAGAATCTGCTCCCGCCCCAACCGCCATCGTCTCATAGCTCAAAAGCAGAGCGCCCGGCTGATAACCGGAAGACCGTGGAGCGTTACCACGTGGGACGACCATTTTCTCTCCAAACCTCAACCAATGAAAGGCCGCCAATGAAAACACCGATTCGTTTCCAAAGCCGTTTGCTCCTCCGCCGGAGCTACAAGCCCGCGCGCGTCAATCGCCGCGCCTTGGGCATCACCTTCCGCCCCGCATCACGCTTCGACGTGTCGATTGCGCCGCGCAAAAATGTTAATCCGTCTCCGCCCGACGACGCCGACTCCACGTCACTGTCGGGCTGAACCGCCACTATCGCTGGGTAGTGTAGATAGTCTGCACGCCTGTCTGAAGCACAGGAAGTGTCGGCGCAATTCCGACTCCAGCGGCCAATCTGTCCATCAACCGCGGCGCTCCCACGAGCGCCGCTCATTTTTTCATCACATGAACACAATAACCGAAACCAACGTCCGCCTCTTCGCCTCCGCCAAAAGCTGGATCGAAGGCGAAGCCGTGCGCCAACTCTACGCCACCGCTCAACTCGACGGCATGCGACGCGCCGTCGGCCTCCCCGATCTCCACCCCGGCAAGGGTGCGCCGGTCGGCGCGGCGTTCTTGAGCGAAGGCCGAATCTACCCGTACCTGATCGGCAGCGACATCGGCTGCGGCATGGGCTTGTGGAAAACCAATCTGCTCCGCCGCAAAGCCAAATTGGATCGCTGGACCTCGCTCCGCTTCGATCTCGAGCATCCTTGGGAAGGCAATGTCCGCGAATATCTCGCGGCCGCCAGCGTGGATTCAACCGCATTCGATGCCGCGCTCGGCACGATTGGCGGCGGCAACCACTTCGCCGAGTTGCAGGCGGTCGAGGAAATTTTTGACGCCAAGGGGTTCAAACAGTTGGGACTGGGGAAAGACCAACTCGTGGTGCTCGTTCACAGCGGTTCGCGCGGCTTGGGTGATGCCATCCTGCGCGAACATGTGGATGGGCACCACGCGGCCGGTGCGGAAACCGGCACCGCTGCCGCCGATGAATACCTGCGCCGTCATGATTCCGCCGTCCGTTGGGCTGCGACCAATCGCGCGCTCATCGCGGAACGCTTCGTCTCCGCTCTCGGTGGCGCGGCTGAACCGGTTTGGGATGGCTGTCACAATGCCATCACCCGCCTGGATAATGCGGGCGAAACACTCTGGCTCCATCGCAAAGGCGCAGTCCCGGCCAATGCCGGTCCGGTGATCATTCCAGGCACGCGCGGCACCCTGAGTTACCTGGTGTCGCCGCTCGGCGATGGCCACGCCAACCTCTGGTCACTCGCTCACGGTGCCGGCCGCAAATGGGCTCGCACCGCCAGCCGCGCCCGCATGCGCGAACGTTACCAGTTGTCCGAGTTGGTGCAGACTCCCTTGGGCGGCCGCGTTATCTGTGAAGAACGCGACCTCCTCTACGAGGAAGCCCCGGCCGCCTACAAAAACATTGAGGCCGTGATCCAGGATCTCGTCGCTGCCGGAATCGCTTCCGTCATCGCCACCCTGCGTCCGCTCCTCACTTACAAGACACGCGCCACCCGGCGCTAACTTAGCATGCCGCCCGGCTTCACCTCCGTGGCGGCAACCCTTTTCGTCCGTGAATGCAAAGCAGCTCGCGCACCCTGCCCTTCAAGCAGACCCTAGCCGGTGCAAGTCCGGCCACGGACACCAAGCCAAAAACCTCTGCCAAAACACAATTGCGCCCTAAGCCGATAATTTGCCAACCATTCTTTTCCTTCTCCCCGCGCAAGCGAGGAGAGCGGGAGCGCGGAATTTATTCCGCTTCACCTTAATCATGACCGGCGATCAGAAAACTGCATGCCCTGCTTTACCAACCGACGCATTCCACTCCCTTGATGGCCCGTGCGGATGCACTCGGATGGGAGCGGGTACGGGGTGAGGGGTGCCAAACGCTCGTCCCATTTGTTTAATTATTTGTGTTTTAAATCAAGCCATGGAGTTTGGACCGCCTCAGTGCAATTCCGCACTCCACACTCCGCATTCAAAAGGGCTCCATTTCAATTCAGGATCGTGGTGTAATAGCAGCATCTCTCCCTGTGAAGGAGACGGTCCGGGTGCAAATCCCGGCTTCCTGACCAATCTTAGTCCATTCGATGGGCCGCCAGTTGCAGGTTATCTCACTGCCAATGAAACAGAACGAGGCTGTAGCTCAAGCGCGACAGAGCAGCCGGACGAAAGTCCGGAAGTCGCAGGTTTGAGGCCTGCCTTCCTGTTTCGACTCCACAGCAATTCTTGTCCATCGAGTCTTTAGACGGGCCGTTGAGTTTGGCTTATCGTAAGCGGGCAACCGCAAGCGGGTGCAATTCCCGCGAAACCGGGCAACCGGTTGATGTCCCAGTTCGTCCCTTTTCCGTCGGTTTTTCAGCGGGCCGTAGATTGTGGATCATCGGAACTTGCTCAGTGGCGATGGAAATCTGTCCTCTGCTCGTGAAGAGTAGCCCAGAAGAAAGAGGTGGCAGTAAACATCCACCATCGCTCTTTGTCTGCCATGGAGAAACCGGGCTTTTGATTCATCTTTCGATCACCGCATTTTGCGCCGCGTTTTGTTTAATGCACGCCGATGCGATAGAAAGACGGCCCACCACTGCTGGCCGTGGCGTCGGAGTAAGTTTGCAACCCTCCAACTCCGGGAATGTTTGTGGCGATTATTTGGAACGGCGATACCGCCCCGAGATTGGTCGCCCGTTCAACCCAATAGCTTCGTGTGGCGACGCTTTGCCACGTCACGCTTGCGCTCGCGGCGCTGGTGGTGACACTTACGATGCGAAACGCCGACAGTGCGTTGGTTGGAACCGTATCCGCACGCCACTCGCTGTAGTTGTTCACGCCATCGCCGTCCGAGTCCGCGGATGCCCCAGAAGCCGTAGTCGGCAGTCCAAAGCCCTGCATCCATGAAAAATATCCGAGTAACGCCGGGGTCTGACATTCGTAAGCACCCATGTCCACTGTGGCGGCAACGATGCGCGGATCGCCATCCAAGTCGGCACCCGCTGGCGCGTAAACATTCGTGCCGGCATTGATACAAGGAGAATTGGTTTGCAACTGAAAGTTGCCACCAGACTGATCCACAAAGAGTGGAGCGTTGGTAATATTGCCCGCGCCGATGCCAGGCAAGGACGTCGAGCAGCAATAGTTTAGGGCTCCGCCGAACCAGTCCGGGGAGTCCGGCGAAACCACGACGGTATTGGAAACGACTATCGAATTCCACACCGTGCAGGAATCAACTCCGCCACCCCGATAGTATGCCAAATTTCCAGCCACGGTGCAGTTGGCGAGCGTAGTACCCACACCGCTGGGATTGGCCGCCGCTCCGCCGCCCACCGAGCCTGTCGCGGAATTGCCCGTGAGCAGGCAATTATACAAGAATCCGCCGGTGGCACCTCCGCCTTGATACCCGGAGCTGTTTTGTCGCAGCACGCAATTCGTGCCGATGCTGTTGTAACATCCTCCGCCCATCGCTGCCGAATTGCTGAGCATCAGGCAGCCGACCAAGGTGGACGCGGCCGCGCCACCACCGCTGTTTCCCGCGGTGTTGGCGACCAGAGTGCAGTTTCTCAGCGTGCTGTTGTTGGCTCCGCCACCGTCCTTTCCCGAATTTCCTATCACCGCGCAGCTTATCAGTGTGCTGTCAACGGCCCCGCCCCCCGATGCCGGATGAGAGTTCGGGGTGTCTGTAATATTGGATACGAGCGTGCAACTCACCAGCGTGCAACTGCTGGCTCCGCCGCCACTGACAGGCCCGTAGCCAACAATCGCCGTATTATTTGACAACAGGCAGCCGCTTATCATGCTCAAATAGGCGGCACCGCCGGAGCCAGTGGCGGAGTTGGCGATGAGCGAGCAGTTGCTCAAGGATGCGCCACGAATGCCACCGCCAAAAACATTGGCCCTATTGCTTATAAGCAAGCAGCTCGAAACAACAGCGTTGGTGGATTCGCACCAGGCGCCGCCACCGGATTGTTCCTTGTAGCCATCTCCGGCGGCCCGTGTGGCACCGTTCAGCAGGGTAAACCCGCTCAGCGTTGCCCCATTGGTCAGGTATACGCAACGCACCGCGCTGTCACCAATGATCGGGTTGCCCTGGATGACCGTCGTCGCAGGGCCGTTCACGCTCTGGACGACAACGGGTTTGTTGATGACCACCCGATTGGTCAGCGCACCGTACACGACTCGCCCGCCCGATTGGTAGGTTCCATTCGTAACTAGAATATGCGCGCCGTACACCACCGCATCCACCGCATCCTGAATGTTGGTCGCCGCCGTTTGCCACGAGTCGAAAGGCGGCACCGGATTAGACGAACCGGGATCCACATAAGAAAGCGGAGGAGGTATGACATGAATCACGTAGACACCGCTCACACCGCCGGGGTTGCTGCTGTCGAAGATCGTCAACGTCACCGGGTAATCGCCGGGTGCTGTCCAGGAGTGTGTTACAAACACCTGATTGGTGACCACCGTCCCGTCCCCAAAATCCCATGAATCGGTTCTGCCCCGCGAAAACATTCCCTTGAAGCTTGCGGTGATGCCAACGACGACGGTGGTGTAGTCGCACTGGATGCTGACGGTGGCCGGGTTGGGCTGTTGATATTCATAAGCGCCCATGTCCGCAGTGCCATTGGCAATGCGCAGGTTGCCGTCCAAATCGGTGAGACTGCCCACGTAACCGTTGGTGCCGGCATCTATCCCGCCAGAGCCAGCCTGGAGATGAAAGTCGCCGCCCGCCTGATTTACAAAAATCGGCGCGGTTGTGATGTTCCCCACCCCGCCGGCATCCGGCGTGCAGCAATAGCTGTACGTGCAGCCGTAAGTGTTCGGGCCGGTCGGGCCGGAGTTATAATAAATGATGCAGTTATACAGTGTGGCGCTGTAAGCTCCCCCGCCGTAACTCGCGGAATTGCCCACCAACGTGCAGTTGATCAAGGTCGTGGTCCAGTACACTCCTCCGCCGTAACCACCACTGCCGCTATTATTTCGCAGCACGCAGTTTACCAGGGTGCCGCCGCTCACGCCCCCGCCGCCATAGCCCGCCTGATTGGCGACAATGGTGCAGTTTGTTAGGGTGGAATTGTACGCACCGCCAGCGTTTTGATCCGCCCGGTTATTGGAAAGCGTGCAATTGATGAGCGTGGAGGCGTTCGCACCGCCACCCGATGAACCGGCGCCGAGGACTTTGTTGCCTGACAGTGTGCAATTCGTGAGGACCGAGCCGGACACGCCACCGCCCACGGTTGCGCCCGAGCCATTGCAGACATTATTATTGATCGTGCAATTCGCCAGGAAGCCACCCACTGCCCCCGCACCGCTGCCGCCGTTGACCAAAGTCGAGTTGCCGGTGATCGTGCAGTTGAGAAGTGTCGAATTATACGCTCCGCCGCCGCTGCCCGCGAACACAACCGAGTTGCTGGAAACGGTGCAATTGCTCAACGTTCCCGAATAAACGCCGCCGCCGAATTTTCCCGAGTTGACGCTAACTTTGCAGTTGAACAGTTGGGCATTGGTCGATGTGCAATACGCCCCGCCGCCATTCACTGCTGTGCCGTTGGTCAGGGTAAATCCAGACAACACCGCACCATTAGTCAAATAAACGCACCTCATGGTCTTGGCTCCGTCGATCACAGTCGCCGCCGAACCATTGACGCTCTCAATGCTGACAGGCTTGGTCGCAGCCACTCGATTGGTCGTGCCATCGGCGGCAAGACCACTGCCGGACTGATAAACACCGTTCGTGACGAGAATCTGATCGCCGGGAACGGCGACATCAATCGCGTCCTGAATATTCGTCGCAGCCGTGGCCCAAGTGTTGTAAGGAACAGAAGGATTGGCGTTGTTGACACTCACGTAATAGACCGCGGCTGAAGACGTGATGGATTGGAAGGCGAAGAGGAGAATCGCTGACAAAGTCGTGTGACAAGGTTTCATGTGCTTCCTTTAGGGTGACGCTTTTTTACCATATCTTTTTTGACATTCAAGCGCGAAAAGCGGTTTGGAACGTGCAAGCTCACAACCCCGCAATTTTTCCGTGCAACTCCGGACGCAGGTTTCAAGAACTGTTGCCTGCGCTCAGGACGCTTTGACGGCGCGCTCCGGAACCACTTTTTTCCGCGAATAGTCGCGCGAAGCGCATTGGCCGTGCGCAAGCACTTTCTGCGGGCCGAATAACCTGGATTATCTATGAAACGACCCCAGGCTAATTAACTTGCCCGCAGTTCAAACAACACAATCATTGCCGAAAGTTGACGGCACACTACTTAAGGAGGTCACTATGACCATTAATTATCCAAAGCTTTTCAACCGACGTAATCGCGGACTTTGTCCGCGGTGATTAATCAACGCGGGCGGAAGTGTAAACTTCCGCCGGCACCTTTCATGTATCCCGTTGGCCGAGCAGCCCATCCGCCCAACGGGAGTGCAAGTCTCTCCATCGGCTCCATTTTGCTCCCGTAGCTCAACCTATAGAGCGCCGCACTTCGAATGCGGAGGTTGCAGCCGAAATTCCTGCCGGGAGCACCAATTCATGCCGCGTTAGCCCAACTACCAGAGGCGCTCCGCTTAGAACGGAGAGGTTGAGGGTGGAAATCCCTCACGCGGCACCATTTCACGGCGACTGGCTTTAGCGGGAATAGCAGACCCCGGCGACTTAAAATCGCCGAGCCTTCCGGGTGCGAGTCCCGGGTCGCCGACCGGCGTGTGGTTAATCGGGAACAGCAGACCGGTTCGACTCAAGATCGAACAGCCTTGGGAGTGCAAGTCTCCCCACGCCGACCAATAATCCCATGAAGGCTGGCCGCCATTAAAGTGATGCAACGAATCCTTAATCCGCGTCCCGGACGGGACTACCCGGACCTTTTTTTCAAGAGCCGCGATGCAACCACCAGCAGGATCAAGCCCCCGATGGCAACGGTGGCGTAAAGCGCACGCGTTTGTCTCGGGATTTTGCGGATGCTTTCAAATGACTGGCCTGGGATGATTTCCTCGGTTTGGCTCTCGGCCTTGGCCGGTTGAGCGGCCTCCATTGCGGGTGGCGCTTGCAGCCGGTCAATCTCCCCTTCGCACCGGCCAATGATGCGGTAGAGCCGGTTGATTTCGATCATTTGTGCCTCCGTGAGTTTCGCTTTTGGAAGCGTCCGGTTGGTGTAGAAATATTTGGTCATGGCATTGAATTCCAAATCCTGGCCGAGGAACACAATGCCCGGATTAAGGTCCGAAGTGACAAATTTATCCCCGGCGTAAGGGAACTCCTGGCTCTGGCGGACGTCAACGGTGTTGAAATCCGGCTTGCTGGCACCCGGGTGAAACCAGCCGGATTGGGACGTCGAGACAGATATATTGCCGCTCCGGACATAGGCCTTGACTGGCCGGTTCACGATTAGGAGCACGCGCTGCAAGGCGTTAGTCATCTCCAAATTGACCGCGGCCAACTGTTCCTTCGGAGTTGCAGCCGCAACTGAATTGGTCGAATCGGCCACGGCGGCGTTTTGCTGGGCATAAAGGTTTGATCCAATATCAAGCCTCGCCAGCATGAACACCGCCAGGAAGCCGCACAGCGGAAACAGACGCCACACGGCTTTGGCCGTTCGATTATTTTCATTATCCGTGAGAGTCCTCCGGCCCGGAAGCACGTCGCATTCGCAGCGTATCAAGCGCATATGGCCGCATACTTCCAAGCTTCCGCTGAAAGGTCAACCTTGCTCGAGGAAGAGTGGGGCTCGTCCGGGCCAATCGCAGAAGCAGCACCTCCGGGCGTCACGACTGCTGCCGACCAATTTGGAATGTCAATCGGCCAAGCGCCGCCGACTGCACTTCACTTAATCGGAGGCTTACGCGAACCGAAAAGCTTGGCCGCGACCGCGTGGGTCAGCACTACATCAGGGTCGCGCTGCAACGCCTCGAAATAATGGCGTGAAAATCCTTCACCTTCTTCCGTGGCAACCAGCAGTTGGCTGGCTTGTTTGATCAAGGCGTCCGCGTCTGCATCCGTCTTCGGCTCCTTGGCTTCCAACGTTTCATCCATCGCCACGATGAGCTGGGAGAGCGGTTGCAACCAGGCAAACCACGGATCAGTTGTCAGGAGTTGCAGGAAATGACTCGGCGATGGGATGGTGCCAACGGTTTTTTCGTAACTCACGCGCTCCGAATCCACCAATGCTTTGTGCAGATTCAAAAGCGCGTTTCGCAGATCCTGCAATCGTTGGCGGATGTCGTTTGTCACTCAGCCATTAACGTGGCCTGCCTTTTCGTTTGAGTCAATATTCAACCGGAGTTGGTACCAACCCGCGCGGCAATTTTAACGCCCCTGAACGCGAAGTAGCTCGAGCGACCTCATGCATGGAGGAATTAAGCCGGTGGAAGAGACCGGCCAGGGGCGTTTCCTTTTATCAACATTCGCTCGCGTAGCCCAACCAGTAGAGGCACGACGTTGAGAACGTCGCCAGTGCAGGTGCAACTCCTGCCGTGAGCACCAATTCAAGGAGCTGAAGCCACAGCAGACCGGCACCCGACTTTTAATCGGACCACGGTGAGGTTGCAACTACCTCCAGCTCCACCAATTTTTGCCTGGTCGGCTAATAGTAGGCCCGCGTCCTTTGAAGACGCTCGTGATGGTGCGACTCCATCCCCGGCAACCATTCCTTATTCGCCCGGTGGTGAAATAGCATCGCGTCCGGCCTACACCCGGAAGTCGAGGGGGCAGAACCTTCCCGGGCGACCATTGCCTCGTTGCATAACCAGCAGTGCGCCGGTCTCTGACACCGGAAGTCCTGGAGCAAAGCCAGGCGAGGCAGCCACTCTCGAATCAGCAATTGCAGGCTGGCGAGCAGTCGCGCCTGTTCTACAAACGTTCCACGAGTTTGATGAAATTGCGTTTCGCTTTGTAGGTCGCGCGGAGTGCAGTGAGAAAGGAGGCGAACTGTTCTGACTGTTGCAATCGGGCCATCAGTTGCCGGATCCGGCCCAGCAGCTTGACGGCTTCAGCGTAACTTGTGTTGTTGGTTTGGTTGATGAGGCTCTCAATTTCTCGTTTGTAGATAGGTATGACGTCGGCGGGAAATTCCTTCTCCCGTTTGGCGGCCAACTCCAGCCAGAGCGAGTTGTTGCAATCGCCCGTTTTCGCCTCCTGCCAGGCGGTTTCCACGTCGCCTTCCCAAAGAAAGATGCGCACAAGTTCAGAATGATCAGGATTTGGAGGGCGCCATCTCCATCGGGTTTCCGGTTTCTTGGGCACGCCCTGCTTTTGCTGCTCAATCTCAGCCCGGATGAGGTCCAGCGCCTTCTCGCGCCATCCCGGCCATTGACGGATCCGGTCCGCATGTTGCTTGAGTTTCTGGTAATTTTGCAGATAAGCGCCTTCGCTGAATTCAGCCCAGATCAAGTCCATGGCTGCGTCATGACGTCTGCGGCGATGGTATTCATCGGCGAGAAATTCACGCAACCGGGAGTCGGGTTCCTTGGGAAATGCCTTTATCCCGCGTTCAGCCCAAGCCAGCGCGTCGTCTGGTTGTTTTGCCTCGCGGTAAATTTCGGCAATCTCCAGAAAGTGGTACGCCGAAGACAGATCGCGCGCCTTGATGGCCACGAGCGCTTCGATGTCGCCGGACTGGCGGGCGATCGCTTCCATTATTTGCTTGATGCGGTAGCTCTTGCCAAAGACTTCCGGGTCTTTCCCGCCCGGCCCCACTGTTGGCACGCGCGCCCATGCGGCTTCGGCCAGACGACCGTAGGTGGCCAATCCGCGTTCGCCCAACACGTCCGCGTACGTGCCGGCCGCGCCGTAGAATGTGTCCCAGGGTGTCCGCATTTCCCAATCGAAAAGCCGAGCGGCCAACTTCTCCGGGTACGGCTTGGCCTCGCGACACGCGGCCAAATGCAGTTCCTGCAGACGTCCGAGGATGCCTCCAATGTTGCCGTCTGAGTCGTCCATCTGCGAAATCGCTGCCTCGACGCGCGCAAGAGCGTGCTCGGATAATTCGATTACTTCGGTGGCCCGGCGCTCTTCCAGCAATTCGGCGATGGAATCCACCACCTGATCAATGCCGCGTGCAAAGTCCCGGGCGGCCCGGTAATCGACGAATCCGCGGGTATTGGTCGCCCGATAAATCGCTTTGCGGATGGCGGCGACGTCCACTCCCGGGCCGGCGCTCTTGGCAGATTGCAAGAGCAACCGCTCGCGCAAATGCTCGTCTTTTGCGGCCTGCTCCATCACCAATTCGATCAAGGTTCCTTTTTCCTGCTTCGATAGCCAGGCGCGTGCGTCGTCCAGCGTAACGACCGGAGTGGTGGTGGCTTTTGGTCCTCCCGTTAAGTTGGCGAGCCAAGCCAAGCCCACGGCGACGCAGTGTTTGCAGAATACGCCGTCTGCGCCCATTGGACAGGAACATTCGTAATCAAGCCCCCCTTCGCGGGCCATTAAGGTTACTTCATATTCCTCAGTGCCGATCACCTTCGCGGTGATGCTGTCCGCGTGCTCAACCAGGCTGACAACGTTGCCATTGGCGAAGTAGCTTTCTCCGCGCGCATAGGAAGCGCCACCGGCAAGCCGACGCATTGCCGATTGGGTCACTTCCCGTTTTAATTTGTTGTTTTTCGACATACCTGAACCACACCCACACCTTGAGAAGAGCAGGATCGTCCCCGCTCAATATCAATTACGTACGACACAATAGAACGAACGTCAACGCACCATCAAACCCATTCCAATAAAGAACAAACACCCAATAATTACGGCCATGCGCAGAGCGCCATGGCCGTGTGCAAACATATGAACGACATACTGAACAAAGCGACCGTCCTGGTCCTGAATCGTAATTGGCAGGCGATCAACATCCGCACGCCGGCGGACGCCTTTTGCCAGATGGCCACCAGCGTGGCGACCGCGCTGGAAATCGCGGGCGAAGATCACATCCGTCCTGTGCCCTGGGCGGAATGGGTGGGCCTGCCGATTCGTGCCCAGGACCAGTCTGTGCGTACCGTGCGCGGCGAGATCCGCGTGCCGACGGTCATCGTGCTCGTCAACTTCGCCAAGGTGCCGAAGAAGCGCCCGAAGCTCTGCGCGCGCACCATTCGCGAGCGCGACGGCAACCGTTGCCAATACACCGGTGCCACGCTGCGCCCGGAGGAAGGCAACATCGATCACGTATTGCCGCGTTCGCGCGGTGGCCGGGACTCTTGGGAAAACTGCGTTTGGTCCAGCAAGTCGGTCAACTCAAAGAAAGGCAACCGCCTGCCGCACGAAGCGGGATTGAAGCTGCTCAAGCAGCCCAAGGCCATTCCCGAGTTGCCCGTCACGGCCTTGATCCGCAACCCGCACGGGATCGCGGACTGGAAATGGTTCGTCAACGAATAAGCAAAAACGCATGCACACTTTGAATCCGTCAGCAGCCCTCGGGAAATCTTCCGGAGCGGTCCTGCGCATGGACGATTCAAACCTGGTTGGAAACCAACGGCACCGCGGGTTCGATTCCCGCACCAACGCTTGTGGCGGGAGCCCGGCGCGAAAGCGCAGCCGGAAAGTGGCCAGCGGAAATGGCGCAGGTCATTTCCCCGCCATGGACCGGTGGTCTCCCGCCGCCGGCACCTCGGTGCTGGCTGAATGAAGTTCGTAACACGGAATGAAATGTGAGTTGAAACAGATTGGTAATCAGAATCAGCAAATTGTAATAAACTATGAAAATTGAAATCTTAATGGCCCTCAGCATTACAGCGCTGTTGGTCGCAATGGTGGTGGCGTCGCGCCGGAAGACTTTTATTGTATCGGAAGGATTCTGCGGACTCCTTTACCTCAACGGAAAATCGTTGCATCGCATCAGTCCGGGCAAACACCACTTCTGGAAGTCCGGCTATCAAGTGCAGATGGTGGATATGCGCCAGACGCTCTTGACCGTTGCCGGCCAGGAGGTGTTGAGCCAGGACAATGTCGGCCTGAAGGTCAGTGCGGTGCTGACCTACCAGATCGTCCAGGCGGAAAAGGCGACGCATGAAGTGCAGAATTACTTCACGCACCTGCACAACGCCGTGCAAATGGCCTTGCGCACCGTGGTTGGCGCGCTGCCGATTGAGACGTTGTTAAGCGAACGCCTCAACATCGGCAAACAGTTGTTCGCCCTCGTGCAGCCGGAAGCCGATCGCATCGGCATTGTCATTCACGCCTTGGAGGTAAAGGACGTGATGTTTTCCGGCGAACTGAAGAAAGTCTTCGCCGAAGTAATCAAGGCGCAGAAGGAAGGCCAGGCCGCGTTGGAACGCGCGCGCGGTGAAACCGCAGCCTTGCGCAATCTGGTCAATGCCGCTCGAATGCTGGAAGGCAATCCGGCTTTGATGAACCTGCGCTTGTTGCAAAGCATCGCCTCCGCCGGCAACGGCTCGGGCAACACGCTCGTGATGGGCATGCCGGCGGGCTTCATGCCCGTCAAGAACGGCAAGCCTGAAAACGGTTCGCACACCGAAACATGAATCGCGGCTGGATTCGTAAGGAGTCAACCGCCGCAAATCAATGCGGTTAAAACTTACGTTTCCAGCCGCCAGCAAATATATTTTGATAACTGCTCGTTTCCTTTACGCCGTTTAGCTAGCGCTTGTGTTTCACGCTCTGCCAGTCCAGATCGAAACGGGCGAGATACTTGCGGAGCCGGTCGGCATCGTTCGCCGTTTTGCGATTTTCCCGCGTGGCCGCAAACAGCTTTCGTCCGGCGTCGGAGAGCGTCGCGGATTCGCGGCAAATTCGTATGACGAAAACCAGTTGAGCCTGGTCAAAGAGGTCGAGCTTTTCCCTGGCCCTCTCATTTAGTACAGTTGCCAAAACGGCGTCCTGATCCTCGTCGGCCACTGGCGTGGACCATCCAGCTTTCAATCTCTCAATTTCATCGGCCAGCGCCGCCGAGGTGATACGACCACCGGGTGAGAGCGTAGCCATGCGAATGATGCAGGCGTTCAAATCGCGAAAATTGGCGGACCACTTGGCCTCCGGCGATTGCGCAAACTTCAAGAAATCTTTGCGCACTTCGGTGCTCAGGGTGACACGCAGGCTGCTTTTTCGTGCAAATTGTTCCAGTTCATAATCCAGGTTCGGTTCAATATCCTCCGGACGCTGGCGTAAGCCGGGCAAATGGAACGTCCACAGATTTGTCCGCGCCAGCAGGTCTTCGCGAAAGCGGCCATCACGGACGGCGGAGGGGAGTTCGCGGTTCGTGCCGGCGATCAATTGAAAATTGCTGCTGACTTCGCGGTCGCCGCCGAACGGCAAAAACTTTTTGTCTTCCAATGCCCGGAGCAGCATCGCTTGTTCGTCCAAGCCCAGTTCGCCAATTTCGTCCAGGAACAACAGGCCATTATCCGCCGCCCGCAACAGGCCGGGACGATCCTTGAGAGCCCCCGTAAACGCGCCTTTGACGTGGCCAAATAGCGCCGACATGGCGGCGTCCCCGCGCAAGGTGGCGCAGTTTACCTCCACGAATGGGCCGGTGAGCTGGTGCCGGGATTTTTTAAGCTCGTAAATGCGCCGGGCGAGTTGTGATTTTCCCGCGCCCGTCGGGCCCGTCAGGAGGATCGGTTCCTTCGCGTGAATGGCGACATGTTCGATTTGCTCGATCAACTGGTTGAAATGCTTATTGCGCGTCGCAATGCCTGACTTGAGAAATGTTCGCGCCTCCTTCTGTTCCGTCCCAAAGCGTGAAGCCAACCGGTCATATTTGGAGAGGTCGAGATCAATGATGGCGAACCTCCCATCCGGCCCCCGACGTTTGATGTCCGCCGGTGATGTCTGCACCAACCTGGCAGGGAAGTGTCGTGATTCGGTCAGTAGAAACAGACAGATTTGTTGCACATGCGAACCCGTGGTGATGTGGATGAGATAATCCTCCGTGTCCGGCTTAAATTCGTAGCCCCGCGCAAAGTCATGCAACGCGGCATAGACCTCCTCAAAATCCCACGGATCCTGCAACGCTTGCGCCGTGCCCCTGACTTCGGTCGATGCGGAAACTCGTGGGATGTCGGCCATGACGACATTGGCCATATCCTGGAACTTGGGGTCGAAGATTAGCTCAAAGCGATCTACTGGCAGTCCAGCATGTTTGCACAGGGAAATGGTCGGACGCCACTTGTTCCAGCGTTCCTGATGAAAACCGGAGTCCAAAACACTCCCCATCAACCCGATCACGACCTGTTTCTTGCCATTCATAGCTTATATTCCTGTTGTTTATCCTACCCGCTCGTTTTACTTCGAAGCCAGCCTAATCTTTAAAAGCATCGCAATCAGCGATTTTGCCCGTCTTTATTGGGGTTTATGCGAATCGTGACCGCGCGCTTTTTGGTTGGCACGGCGGCTGCAATAGGAGTTGGCAGAAGATAACGAAAGAAAAACTTATGGCTAACAAAACCTTGTTCCAATCCTTGCGCGGCGCGCTCATCCCGAAGACCGATGTCGTGAACGAAGCCGGCGGCGTGGCTTACTCGCTTCCGCCGAAGCAGGCGCTCGCCCAATACGCCGCCACCGGTTGCTTGAACTCGACCTACTACGCCTCCGCCGACGATCAGCTCCAAAAAGTGCTGGCACTCGCCAAGGAAGTGGACCCCGAGTTCCTCGCCAAGACCGCGGTGTATTCGCGTGAAAAAGGTTTCATGAAGGACATGCCGGCGGTGTTGTGCGCTGCCCTGTCGGTGAAGGATACGCAGTTGCTCCGCGCGGTGTTCGACCGCGTGATTGACGACGGCAAGATGCTCCGCAATTTCGTCCAGGTGCTGCGCTCCGGCGTGGTTGGCCGCAAATCGCTCGGAACGGTGCCGAAGAAACTCGTTCAACGCTGGCTCGAATCGCGGACCGACGAACAGTTGTTTCGTGCGTCCGTCGGAAATGCCCCGTCATTGGCGGACCTCGTCAAGATGGTTCACCCGAAGCCGGGTAATGCGTCCCGCGAAGCGTTCTACGGATATTTGCTCGGTCGCCCGCACAACGTCGAGGCGTTGCCAGCAATTGTGAAGCAGTTCGAGGCTTTCAAGGCCGGCAAGCGTGATGAAGTGCCGGACGTGGCTTTCCAGATGTTGACCGCCTTGGATCTCGGCAAAGCTGAATGGACGGCCATCGCCAAGAAAGCTCCATGGCAGATGACGCGCATGAACTTGAACACCTTTGCCCGTCACGGCGTGTTTGATGACCAGGCGATGGTGCAATTGATCGCCAATCGTTTGGCCAGCGCAGATGCCGTGAAGCGCGCCCGCGTGTTTCCCTATCAGTTGCTTGCGGCCTTCATGTCGACGGGTGCCGATGTCCCGAACCTGGTGCGCGACGCGCTCCAGGACGCGATGGAAGTGGCGACGCAAAACGTGCCGCGCATCACGGGCAAGGTCTATATCTGCCCGGACGTGTCCGGCTCCATGAGTTCGCCTGTGACCGGTCACCGCGAGGGCTCGACGACTGCCGTGCGGTGCATTGATGTGGCCGCGTTGGTGGCGGCTTCCATCCTGCGCCAGAATCCGCAGGCCGAAGTGCTGCCGTTCGAGTGCGATGTGGTGAGTGTGAGCTTGAATGGCCGTGACAGTGTGATGACCAACGCGCAGAAACTCGCCGACATTGGCGGTGGTGGAACCAACTGCAGCGCCCCGCTCGCCTTGCTGAACAAGCAGCAGGCCAAGGGCGACCTGGTGGTCTTCGTCTCCGACAACCAATCGTGGGTCGATGCCAACGGTGGCCGTGGCACCGAGACGATGCGCCAGTGGTCGGTGTTCAAGCAGCGCAACCCTCAGGCGCGGTTGGTGTGCATTGACATCCAGCCGTACGGCACGGTGCAGGCGGCTGAGCGCGAGGACATTTTGAACATTGGCGGATTTTCCGACCAGGTGTTCCAGGTCATCGCGGCATTTGCGGAAGGCCGGCTTGGTGCCGACCACTGGGTCGGTGAAATAGATTCGCTCACGTTGTGAGCAGACGCCAGGGAGTTTGCCCGGCCGCGTCAATTGGGACGCGGCCGGGGCGGGATGGAAATAATTTTGCGGGCCGAATGCCGCCTGGGACTACATTATAACTGTAAAGTCTCGGCAAAAAGTTGTCGGCTCGCGTTGAACGGTGAGTGTTGGCTTTTGATCTTTGAGATTTGAAGCGGCGGGAATGCCCGCAGGACTACAGGTAGAGCGTCCGGCCCCAAAAGCCGGAAGGCCCGGGTTCATCTCCCGGTTCCGTGCAAACGGAATAGCTCAGCAACCGTCTTGCTACTGATTGTCGCGCTGCTTCTTGAAATTTAAATGGCGAATGCCGGTGGGAATACATTGGCAACCAGCGGATTCAAATTCCGCCCGGCTGGCCGCGAGGCCGGCTGAGAATTCTCATCAATCTTGTCGCCATTTTGCAGTCAGCTTTTGTGACGAATGCCGGTGGAACTACATCCTTAAAGAGGACGAGGTTCCGGGTTCGAATCCCGGTGGCTCCACCAGATGGGGCCATAGCTCAACGGTGGAGCGCGTTGAATACGTTTCATCAATTTTGTCGTCACGGTTATTTCGCGGCGAATGCCCGAGAAACTACATGTAATCCGACGGTCGCCGGTTCGAACCCGGCCTCCGACCCGTAAAACGATCGGAGTAGCTCAGTGGTAGAGCAGCGGAAAAGCGTTTCTCACAACCTTGTCGTCGCGTTTTTTTGGTGAGAGGATCGCCGCAGGATGAATTTCGGCGCGAATGCCGTTGGAACTACATCGGTCGCGGGTTCGAGTCCCGCCGGCTCCAGCAGACGGGGCCGTAGCTCAGTGGTAGAGCGATTGTTTCGGCAAAAACTTGTCGCGCTGTTTGGTTTGAAACGCAATTTGGAAAGCAAAACTATGAATGACATCAACTCCGCCCAACACGAATGGGAAATCGGACTTTCGTCTTGAATTATACAAGATGGAAACTACAACGATTTCGAGGCGGGAATGCGTACGGAGTTTGCCTTGGAATTTTACTCCACCAGCTATCGAAAGAGTGAAAGCCAGGGGAAGTCTGTAAAAAGTCTCGGGGCCGCTAAATACGAGATTATCGGCGAGGTCATTTATTTGACGTCAGAAGTCTGGGTTCTCGATTTTGGCATTTGTGCGTTCCAGGAATCCAAACCTCCGGCAGGATTTGGCGTTGGCAGTATTGTTGCTGCTGAAATTAACCTCGGCATCGATCCGTTCTTTTATTTCGAGGGGCTCCACGCCCTGCCGGGAATGCCACCACTCATTTATTCGTGGGTAATTAATTCCATCGGTCAACAGACTGCGCCGTTTATTGAGACGCACGAACCTGTAGAGCACAAAGTGATGATTCGCGACGAGAATAAACTTGGCTACAAGGGCATCAGTAAGACTGACGCGTGGAAAGACGACAATGAAAATGGGGCATACGTTTTAAACTGCACGCGCTTGGATGCCCCGCCAAAATTTTAAATAACACGATAGGAACCTAATTAACTTATGAACACAGAATCTACAATGCCGGTTATCCAAGCCACGGGTGAAGCCACCGGCTTCATCCCGGCGCCGAACAACCAGGGCAAACCCATCACCGTCATCGGCACCGCGGCCATCCGCGATGCTTTTGATGCCAGATGCATTGAGCAAGCATTGAACTCGCGCGGCGCGCCAGGCGTGATCGATTTGGTGCTCAATCCTGACGCCCACGCCGGTTACGGCGCGCCCGTTGGCTGTGTGCTCGTGTCACCGACGCACGTTTATCCCGGCCCCGTTGGCGTGGACATCAAATGCTCCATGAGCTTGCTCCAACTCGACCTGCCGGTGGACGCCGTGGCCGACAAAACTGTCCGCCGCGCGCTCATCAATGCCATCGTCGAGCGCACGCCCACGGGCGCGGGTAAAGGCCAGCGCAGCGTGAAAAAAAGCCGCAATGTGAATGGTGAAATCGGCCGCCGCGTTGCCATTGAAGGCGCGTCGGAAGGTGTGTGCCGTGAACTGAGCATCCCGCCGGAGTGGGCGAAGCATTGCGAAGATGCCTTCCATCTCGGACACAGCAATCAGCAGGCTGACCTTGCGGCCCGCCTTGACCTGCTCATCAGCACCGGCAAATTCCCGAGATTTGAGGACAAAATCCGCCAGCTTGGATCCTACGGTGGCGGAAATCATTTTGGAGAATGTGAAGCCGTGCAGATCGCGGACAACGACCGCGCCCGCCGCGCTGCCGAAGTTTTCGGCCTGCGCGATGGCTGCGTTGCGTTTCTCTCGCACTGTGGTTCCCGTGGCTTCGGCTACCAACTGGCCCATGACCAGTTCCGCACCTTGCAAAACAAGTTTGCGGCCTGGAGCATTCCGTTGCCGGGTGAGGATCGTGAATTGGTTTACGCTCCGCTCGGCACACAAGAAGCCAACGATTACATCGACGACATGTCCCTCGGCGCAAACTTTGCGACCATGAACCACATGCTCATCAACGCGCTGGTGCTCGAAGCATTTCAGGAAATCATTCCCGGCGCGCGCGGCTCGCTCGTCTATTTCATCAGCCACAACATCGCGCGCCGCGAAATCGTGGCGAATCAGGAATGCTGGGTGCATCGCAAGGGTGCGACGCGCGCTTTCCCGGCCAATCACTTCTCGCTCAAGGACACGCCGTTCTATGAAACCGGTCATCCAATTTTGCTGCCTGGGAATCCGACCGCTGGCTCCTGCGTCATGGTCGCGGATCCCGGCGCCGACAAAAGCTGCTACAGCGTGAACCACGGAGCGGGCCGCGCCAAGGGTCGCAAGGCGGCCATCCGCGAACTGGATCAGAAGACCGTGGACAATGAATTTGTTGCTCACGATATTCTGACCAACTGCCGCACGTATCCGAAGGACGAGGCCCCGGCCGCTTACAAGGATTTCAACGAAGTGTTGAACTCCGTCAAACTGGCCGGTCTCGCCAGCGAAGTCGCACGCCTCCGCGCCCGCTTTGTTATCAAGGATTCGGACGACAGTTTGAAAGGCGCGGCGTAATCAATCAGCCGCGGGGCAAACCACCTTGTTACAAAATCCATCTGCTGGAGGATCCCAGCCGATGGTCCTGTTTCGAAAGCGTTTTCGTTTAAGACCAGGAAAAACTCAGAACCAGAAGTAAATGTTCTTTCCGGTGTCCGCGTAATACCAATTCTGCATCTTCTTGCCAGCAAAGTTGCGCCAGCTGGCATGGCCGTCCAAAAACAGGATGTTGCCTCCCATGGGCGTCTTGGCGTTCATATGCGCGCTGCTCTGATTAACCACAATCCCGCTGGTGCTCGGGCCTACTTGTACAAAGTCGGTAGTGCCTTTGGACAACACCGCATCCACTACCACTTCCGTTTCTGCCGCATTCGTTTCGTTGATTCTTTGCACAAAACGCTTGGGTAAGCTGATATTAGCGGTCATGGTCGCCTCGGGAGTTCCGCTGGAATTGAGTCGCATCGTCAGGAAGCCATAACCTGCCACCCTGCGCTTCGAATTATAATCTGGCACGCCAGTAACGCCTTGATAATACCACCATCGGTCATCATCACTGACGGAAAGTCGCAAGCCCGGGCAATACATGATCGACCGCTTTGAACCAGCTTCGGTCAAGGCATCCGCCGTCGCCGCCGGTAAATCCCACAGCCATTTGCCTGTTACGGTGGCATCATGTTGCGGCACCAACTCTTTATTGTCATTCGCATACATTATCAAACCCAGCGCAATTTGGTGCTCGTTGCTCATGCACTTCGCGCGCCGCGCCTTTTCCTTGGCCGTAGCCAGCGCTGGCAACAGCAGCCCGGCCAGAATGGCAATAACGGCAATGACAACCAGCAACTCAATCAAGGTAAAAGCTCCCCGATGCCCGAGATTGGTTTTTGTTTGAGGGATAAGAGATTTCTTCGCGCCCATGGACTTCATCTGTACTGGGTAACCCGGATGCCTGGCTGCACGTTTCAGTTTAACTGGCTCAGGCATCTCCCTCTTAAGAGAACTCTTTTGCCCGTAAAAAAGAATCGCCAAGTCAAAACACATCTGGATTTAACCGGGATATTATACCAAAAACCCACGAATACCAGTTTTTTGGTCCGGAATTATTCCTCGGTATAAATGCCAGAAAATGAGCACGCAGCACGCAGTTTGCCGGAGGGGGCGTGGCCGTCACCCCCAAGTCGGAACGTTCCCGCACCGTGTTTAAGAATTTACGACCCGGACGCCGCTACTTCACGCCTTCTGCGCGAGGAACAGCGGCTTCAAATGGCGCTCATAAAGATTTTCCGTGACATTTTTGGCTACTGAAGCTTCGTGCGTTTCCAATGCCTGCAAATATCGCGAGCCCATCTTGGCGGCAATTTTATAACCCACATGCAACAATTGCCGCAAATACGGGTTAAATGCCGGGTTCCGGGAATCATGCCGCAACGCCGAAACGTATTGCTCAGACGTCCAACCCTTCACCACGCCCGCGGACGGCAGCTTGTCCGGGTCAATGTCGATCACCGTGGCGTACGGCGCGCAAAGTTCATCGAGATGGTCGAGTGCTTCCGTATAAATCTGCTTCGCCACCACCAATCCATCCCCGCCGGCTTCCGCCAGGCCGATAACTTCTTCGAGCCACGTCGTCCCAGCGGTTTTGATGTGCAACCCGGCGCCAAACCTAGCCAATCCGCGGCGAATCGCCGGATAAATGGAAAACTTGTCACTGCCCGAGTGAACGCTGAGCTTGAGGTTGCCGGGCAGTCCATATTGCTTCACCGCAAACGCAATGACCGCCAGGTCCTCATTGAATTCCTTTTCGAATTGGCCCACGTCGCCAACGTAATCCACCCCTTTGTTGAAACGCCCCGTAAATTTTGGCGCGATGGTCTGCACCGGGATTTTTTCGTCTGCAATGGCGATCAGGATGACCAGCAGTTCCGGCGGCGTCTGCGGGTTGTCCGTTTCGTCCATCGAAACTTCCGTGATGAAGCAACCCTCGCCTTTCGCCTTTGCGATATGCCGGTAAATCTTCCCCGCTTCCTGCACCGCCAGCAGATATTTTGCGGCGATCTCCTCCACCTGCCCGCGCGCAATTTCAAAAGGCTGCTCAATGCCCGGGATCACGATGCGCCCCACCAGTTCGGGATGCCGGTCCGTGAACGCCTTCGTCGCTGCTGCCGCGGCGGGTTTGCCAATCGCGTCCGCCACATCGAGGGTGTAGAAATCAGAGTGCGGGAGAAACCGGTCCACCGTCTCGATTCGCATATGATCGGCATCCACGTGATAGGCCTGTTTCCACCCCAATTCCTTTACCGCGGCATCCGCCGCCCGTCGCGTGCCGGAGGGCTCGGACCCAATGGTGGTGTGTTCCCGGTTGGATTTATTCCAAACCGGAATGACTTCGGCGCCCTTTTCCGTGGCCAGAATGCAGGCCCGCAATTGGGCCTTGGCCTGATGGGCGAACCGATCACCGATTCCAAATGAATACTTCCCGAGCACCAGTGATCTACTCATAGCTTGCATGTTTGATGGCACTAGCTTACCAAATTCCTCCTCCAAAAAAGCAGGAATATCTGCGAACTTGCATGAAAATTCTGCACCGAAACCGAACCCTTGGCAAGTGATGGTTAGGACATAAACCGCCTGTTGACATCAAAATCCCTTTAAAAGCGCAACTTTCCACCAGCGCGGGCAGGATTTTCCGAGCCCGCAATGCCTGGAAAAAGGATCGTGGCCTGCCGACGCTCAAATTGGCAGCCGGCCAGCCCCACACATTCACTTTGCAACCCTTTGAAGTGCTGGTATTGGAAACCATATGAAGTATCGAATGAAATCCAAAAGTGCTGGAATCTTTCTATTTTTCCTGACAGCGACCGCGTTCGCGGGAGACACCAATCTCCCCAGCATCATTCCACTTCCCCAAAAAATTGAGCGGCGTGAAGGCATTTTCAAGATTCGCCCCGAAAAACGAATCCTCGGCCTGCATGTGCGTTCCGGGACAAAAATCCTCACGGACGCCGCTTCGCTGGAAACCGGTCGGTATCTGGCCGGCCAACTTCGCAAATCCACCGGGTACCAACTTCCGGTCGGCTTAAAGGCCGAAGCGCGCGACACCAAAGGCAGCATTATTTTGACCACGGATAATTCCAAAACGACTTTGGGCGCCGAAGGTTACGAACTCACTGTCGCTTCGGATTCTGTCATCATCCGCGCGTCGGATGAGGCGGGCGTATTTTACGGCGTGCAATCGTTGCTGCAATTGCTGCCTCCCGAAGTTTTTGCGATGAAACCAATCCAAGGCATCGCTTGGAACCTTCCCTGCGTGCGGATTGAAGACCAACCGCGGTTTCAATGGCGCGGTTTGATGTTGGATGTCAGCCGCCATTTCTCCAACAAGGACGAGATTAAGCATCTGCTCGACCTCATGGCTTTGCACAAGCTGAACACCTTCCACTGGCATCTCGTGGATGATCAGGGCTGGCGTATCGAAATTAAAAAATATCCACGTCTGACGGAAATTGGTGCCTGGCGAAAAAACGTTGGCTTCAAACTCGATCCAAAAGACACCATTGCTTACGGCCCTGACGGCCGGTACGGCGGCTTTTACACGCAGGCGGATGTTCGCGAGATCGTGGCCTATGCCCAGGCGCGGCACATTACCATTGTGCCGGAAATTGAAATGCCGGGCCACTCGACCGCGGCGCTGGCCGCCTATCCCCAGTTCAGTTGTACCGGCGGGCCTTACAACACCGACATCGGCGCGGGCGTTCACAACGGCGTCTATTGCGCGGGCAAGAATGAATCGTTCACGTTCGTGCAGGATGTGCTGACGGAAGTCTTCGCCCTTTTTCCCGGCAAATACATCCATATTGGCGGCGACGAAGTGCCGATGGATAACTGGAAAGCCTGCGCGCTCTGCCAGACCCGCATGCAGCAGGAAGGCTTGCAAAATGAGCATGAGTTGCAGGGCTATTTCATCCGGCGCATTGAGAAGTTCATCAATGCCAATGGGCGCAATCTGATTGGCTGGAGCGAAATCCGCGAAGGCAGCCTCACGCAAAACACCGCAGTGATGGACTGGATTGGCGGCGCCGTGGCAGCCGCCAGTGCGGGTCATGACGTCGTCATGTCGCCCATGTCCAACTGCTATTTTGACCATTATCAATCACAGGATCATTCCACGGAGCCGCACGCCATCGGTGGCTATCTGCCGCTGGACAAGGTGTACTCCTTCGAGCCCATTCCCATGAATCTCCCGGCCAAATACCGCATCCATATCCTCGGCGCGCAAGCCAACCTCTGGACCGAATACATTCCCTCCATTGGCCGGGTGGAATACATGGCCTTTCCCCGCCTCTCGGCCATGGCCGAGGTCGTCTGGTCGTCCAAATCATCCCGCAATTGGGATGATTTCATGTTGCGCATGCAAACTCAAACCCGGCGCTTCGATCAACTCGGGGTAAATTACCGTCGCAATACCCCCGTCAAAGTTGCATATTGAGTCTGCTCTGCCAGCATTAATTCCATGAAGCAGTTTCACAGCTTGAATGTTCGTTAAAAACGATGAACGTAAAACCCCGCATGCCGGCGCCACTTGATCCTGACGCGAAAAGCCAGCGCGTTGGCCAGGCCGTGGCTGCGGCCAGTTTGCCGGTCATCAAACGGTAAGCCATATGCAATCGATTCAACCGGACATGAAGCCATCGCTAATTCACTGCCGCGAATTTCCGGCTTTTGCCGCGGACAACCTTGAGTCTGTTCGCCTCGCATTTCGTGGTGCCACACCTTGTTCTCTGCGTCAGGCTTGGCTGCAAAAGGAGGAGACTGATTTTGCTCCGGCGATGGTTCGAGTAGGCTGGCGTTCCGAATCGTTGCTCATCTTCGCTGAGTTGACTGATGTAGATGTTTACAATCAGGCCACCAGCCTCAATCAGCGGATTTGGGAACTGGGAGACACTTTTGAGATTTTCCTGCGGCCAGTCACACAAGAGTCCTACGTCGAATTTCACGTTTCACCGAACAATCAGCGGCTGCAATTACGCTTCAAGGATGCCGGCGCGCTGGATCATGTGAGAAAAACTGGTTCCATCGAGAGCGTGGTGGTTGTCGGCGAGGCGTTTCGTTCCACCACCTGGGTGCGGCCCGAGACGCAGCAATGGTTTGCCTATGCGGAAATCCCGGCCAGTTCGGTCAGCGACCGAAGCGGTCCGCTCAATGGCTGTCAGTGGAGCTTTTCCTTCAGTCGTTATGACTACACGCGCGGCCGAAAGGAACCGGTCATTTCTTCCACCTCCGGCCATGCCCAACCCAATTTTCACCGGCAGCACGAGTGGGGCATGATGAATTTTTGTCGCGGCCCTCAGATGCAAGCGCAGTGACGAACACACCTTCTTTTATGACTTGAGCGAGCAGAAGTCATTTACCGCCCTAGAGCCTGCAGCGTCAAATAAGGAGCGCAGAAGTCCCATTCCTCGTCACTGACATCACTCGGATATGCATTTCGTTCATTGGCCATCCTCCAGCGTAATGCCAAAAAATAGCTGCTCCATCAGACTTTCCTCACAAAAGTTCATGACAGGCGCTAACTTCACTTTGCTCCGCGCAAGGTAGGACTATTGCTATCAAATCCTGCTCGCAACTCCGCCCACCATGCGCGATGTTCGCCGATTAAAGGAGCGATAACTAAAATC